>NZ_CAXSVO010000003.1:0-430029 GCF_964240875.1 Ruminococcus sp. 5_1_39BFAA
TTCAGAAGTGTGTATACATCTGCAACGCTACTAATGTTGTTTTCTGAGATAATCTGTCGAATTTGTTCCTTTGCAACTGCCATAAAAATACTCCTTTTCGATAAGAATTGTCATATCTGAATTCTTACCAAAAAAGAGTTATTTTTTACCAGAAACACAAACTATTTTACACTACCTCATAAATATAAAGCCGCCTTGGACTGCACCTCTAAGGCACACGCAAAAGCACTTGCTGCATTGGTCTTTTTCCCAAAACAGCAAGCGCTTTTTATGGCTCTTTTTATACGAGATTATCCTTTTTTCCTGTTCTCCTGCGTCTGGGATATCCAGAAAAACATCCCCTTTATTCTCCTTCCACCATATATCCAGTTCCATATACATTCTGTATATACCGCGGGTTTTTGGTATCATCCCCCATTTTCTTTCGCATGCGATGGATGTGTGCCATGATGTTCCTATCATCATAGATATACTCTTTCCCCCATACCGCCTCATAAAGTTCCTTATAAGAAAAAGCCCTATTCAGATGCAGAATCAGGTAATTCATGATAGCAAACTCTGTCTTCGTAAAAACAAGTTCTATCCCATCCATAAAGATCTTCCGTACCTGCGCATTGATCTGAAACCGTTTCCCACTAATATCCAAGGTAAAATTTCCTTTCCAGTGAACCCTCCGCAATAAGGCTCTCACACTGGCTAAAATTTCTTCATTCGTCTGTGGGTATGCCAGATATTCGTCTGCTCCAGAATCAATCGCATAGATTTTTTCCTCAATCTGCCTGATTCGGTCCTCTGCTCGGGAAATGAAAAGAATATATCCTGAAAATGAATATAATTGAATCTGTCTGACTATTCTAATGTTCTCGCTGAAACGGTCCTCTGTTTCTATAATTACAAGCATAACTCTATCGAGAACAGTCTGCAACAGCTTTTCCTTCTTGATATCCCATTCATTTTTCCTATAAGTCTCTACTTCATACTCTGCTTCAAAATGATGTATGAGTAAATGATATAGTTCCAACTTTTCCGAAAGAATTAAAAGTTTATTACGTGCAACCATATCTTCAATCCAATATTTAATCAAAGTTTTTATTCAAACTACACTTAGTTCTGTCTGCTTTCTCACAGCTACATGCTTATACCTCCGCATAGATTTCCCCATCTTCCACCGTAAAGAGAATCACCTCTGAATATGCACTGTCATTTCTGAAATCCACCAGTTCAAACATCATAGCAAAAGTTCCATCTCCCAGTTCTGCCTCTTCAAAAAAAGTATCTTCTGTAACAGTAAAGGTATCCACCTCTACCATCTGCAGCTCATCATCATCTGACAGACTGGCGCTGTAATGCAGCGTAGTAATTTCGTCTCCTGCTTTGAGCTTCACAAGGTTCCGATCTGGCATTCCATTGTCATCCAATCCTTTTCTTGCACCTAATATTTCGAACTCTTCTGTTGTATAATCGTAAACCACTCTGAGCTGGTATTCCTCACCATTTAGCAGGACAGGAACACTGTACAGATTATAATCCTCACCTTCATAGATAACCTCCATATAACACAGACAGCCGTCTATCGAGCCCCAGACACCCCGGAAATTATCTGTAAAAATGCCATTTTCCCAATCCATGCTGATATCATTATCGCGTCCAAGATAAAGCATAATATCCTCATCCTCATCAAAATAGGCAAGCTGGCAGTATACTCCCTTCAGCATATTTATAATCTCCTGCGAAAGCTCCATAACTCCGTATCCATCGTCATTGATATATACCGGATAGTCCTCTTCCCCGGAACTTTCAATGGCATCAATTTGAGGAATCTCCTCATATCCCATCTCCGCCACATATTCCTGCCCTGCCTCACTTAAGCTTCCGCTGAGTCCAAACGCATAAAGATAATTAAAAGCCTCACTTGCTCCAATCTCCGAATACGTATTAAAATCGTCAATGCTTCCATCATAAGAATAATAACAGGACAATCCCCCCGCCTGCTGTCTGTATATTCCATTCACCTTGTATACGACACACTCTTCCAATGCAGCCAGAACATCACCGCAAGTATCCGAAAGAATATCACTGTTATTCAGTACCAGATCCTGCAAATCTACCATATTTGTATAGCCGGTATCTTTTGTGTTTCCGCCATAGTTTTCTGCATTTTCCGCATTTCGTCCAAACCAGGAAAAAAAGGACGAATTCTCGCATGCACAGGAAAGCGCCTCTTTTCCCATGTTATCATAAGCAGTAAGAAGAGCCCCAATTTTCCCAAGATCCACCACAGACAATGTGATTTCTTCCTCTGTGCCATACATTTCACAGCCTTCCCTATAGGAATCACAGATTACAGTTCCCAGGGCAGCCCCATCCATCTGAGGATTTGCGGCAAGAGCACTGACCCAGCCCGAATAATTCCAGCCATTTCCCGGCTCGGTTTCTTCACTTGCTACCATGTAACGGGCAATGTCGGAAAAGGTATTGGCTGTATCTACAGTTGCCATAAGGCACGCATCAAAACCTGCCAGTTCCAGAGGCGGGTTTTCTTCGGAAAGTTCAAAAACAGAAGCAAAGGCAGCATAAATTTCTCCTAAAGACAGAGAATCGTATCCATACAATTCATCAAATGCTACTCCCTGAGAGCTTCCGCCTCCATGATTCCAGAAAATCACAGCCGTATGCTCTGCTGGATAATTATTATTGCAGAACTCCAGAAAGTCAGCCAAAGTGCTACTTTCTCCCATATTGGCTGAAGGAAGCTGCTCCACACATTCCATCCCTTCACTGCTGTACACATAACGCTCCAGATAATCTGCATCCACCACATCATTCTGCCATGCTGATGCACCCCCGGTTTCAATCACAACGGTTACGTTTTCCGGTAAATCTACTTCCAGAAGTTCCGCCAAATCTTCTGTAGCGCTTCCATACTCACTTTCCAGATCGCTGCCGCAAAGATACCAGTAAATTGACCAGCTATCCTCCCCGGCAAACACCTTAGTTGAAATCATCGGAATCAACGTAACCAAAACCAGTAATAATATCACCTTACATTTTCTGCCCATCCCTGTTTCTCCTTTTTTCAAAAGCAAAGGCAGGAATCTCCAAAGAAATTTCCTGCCTTTATTCCCAATTCGTTATGTGGCTATATTCAAGACCTTCTACTGTATCTGCTTTACTATATCCATCATTCTTCTGCCTGAATAGAAACCATCATAATCTGTGCAACAGCTTCAAAACCTTCATCGCTCATCGGGTAAAAAGAAAATTCAAGAATATATCCCTTTTCAGTGGCGATGCTGACACATGCCACATCATTTTCCGGCATAGAATATGTCACTACAGGAATGCCGTTAATAATTCCGGCCTCAACCTCATCAACATCCTCTTCTCCTTCCAAATATGCCTGATACTCGTCTAAACTCATTCCATCAACATCCACATACATGACAGATGCTGTAGCTGTCTCATCTTCCGTTGTAAAATAACCGATATAACCTGCCTCTTTATCTTCCTCGGTCAATTCAGCCGGAATCAATACATCAGGAACATACATCTTAATTGCAATTTCATCAAAATTAACAAAGTCGCCCTTCCATTCTGCTGCTTCTTCAACGGACGGAGCTACATCCTCCCAGTTAACCTCAGGAACAGCAGCTGCTTCTTCTGTCTGCAGCTCTGTATCTGCTTCTTCAGCAAATACGTTACAACTCCCGCCAAATGCCAGAATTCCAGCCAGCATCAACGATAAAAATCTTTTTTTCATTTTAAGTTCCTCCTTAAAGTAATTTTTGTGAAGCCTGTGAAGCCATACTACCAAAAAGTCAATTCAAAATCAATCTGCTATGCTTAATCAGCAGCTTTTTTGCAAATTCCGCAATCCTGTCATTGCTTAATCCGCAGTTTTTTTGCTTAATCCGCAATCCATCCTGCCTTCCTTCTGATATAATCAGAAAGAAGCGTAGACTACACTATTGAGACATGATACAATCAAACTATCTTTCAAAGCTTTGGAGGAATTTATGAATATAGCAATTATCGATGATCTCAAAGATGACCGGCTATGGTTGTCTGAGAAACTAAATCAATATATGAAAGCAAATGATCTGTTCTTTAACCTGTCCGAATTCGATAATGCAGAGCAATTTTTAAATGTCTTCGTATCGGGCAGTTTTGATATCATTTTCATGGATATTTACATGGATAAGATAAATGGAATGGATGCTGCTGTACGGATACGGAAACTGGATTTTGACTGCAAACTAATTTTTATCACAGTATCTCAGGAGCACCTACTGCAGGGATACTCTGTCAATGCTTGTCACTATCTGATCAAACCGGTATCCGATGAGAGTTTTGATCAGGCTATGAAATTCTGTCGCATCAAACCTACCTACGCAGTACCTTTTCTTAATGTTACATCCAGAGGAGCATCCATACATCTGAATACTGCTAAAATCTTGTACATTGACATCCAACGCAGAGTTGTCCATATACACACATTGTCCAAAAATATTTCCGTTTCTGGCACCTTCAGCAAAGTCACAGACCCTCTCCTATCCGACAGTCGTTTTTTACTCTGTATACAGGGTGTCTTGGTTAATATGGATATGATCATTGACCAGACGGACAATCTCTTTCTTCTGAAGAATGGTGAACAAATACCAATCAATGTGAGAAAACGCAGATCCGTGATCCGGTCCTGGCAAAATTATGTATTTGAAAATATGAACAAGTAATCAAGGAGGATTTATGCATTTTAAAAGAAAACATAAGGTAAGCCCGTATAACCGTAAAAGGAGCAGTTGTAAGCCGGCAATCGCTCTGATGCTTGGATTTGCTTTGCTGATAAACAGTCCCCTATCGACATTAGCTTCTGAAACCAATGAAATCATTACTGCTGAAACCATTTTACAAAACGATACCAATATGGAATCCAGTTCAGATGCCGCTTTTAGTGGCTCAGGTGCTGATACACAGCTCTGTGATACCGATACTTCCTTAAACATCAACGATTTTTCTTTGGAGGCAGAGACATCCGGCTCCGATATAATTATAGAAACAGAGGATTCAAATATAGAAACCATTGAATCCAGTTCTGAGATGATTTCAAGTACAGGGGAGAGAGAATTAGATGCGGAGGCAGCAGACTCCTATCCTGACGCAATTCAAAGTACTGACGGCTCGGACATTCAGCCAGGTACCGATGATACATATGAATATGAGATGGCTTTGGATATTGATACTGTACCTGCAACTGAATGCGTCCCTTCTGACGTTTGCGGAAATGAATCCCCCAATCTCTCCGAAAAAATAAAAATTGTCTCTATAATTGATACTGATTACCTGCAAAATATACCAGCCGTTACAATTATTCAAAATACAACCCAAAACAACCAGCCGCTGCTGGACATGATCATGCATCTGCTGAACGTAACCGCAATATCACAGCTTCCTGACGGAACCACAGAAACGGTAACACTGTCTGTTGACTGGAATGTCGGCAATTTCTATGCACCTCAGATTGATGTATCCGTTCCAGGCAGTTATGAAGAACATGGCCGCATTCTTTTGCCGGACGGTTATGAATTTGCAGATAACGTACTTCAAGAAATCATCATTCCTGTGGAAGTCATTGTTCCTCCTGAACCGATAGTCATCACTTCCATTGAAGCATTCCCCGAGCTGGCTGACGCCTATGCTTTTCCTTTGGGAACCAGCATTACCGAGATCATCGCTTCCTGCAGCCTGGAAAATTACTGGAATTGCTACGATGCATCAGGCACCCTCTATATCACCAATATCTATTGGGATTTCAGTAATATTGCCCCCATGACCGCAGGTATATACGAAATTATCGGACAAATCCAGCCTCCGGAGCACACCGTTTTTGCAGAAACACTGAATGTAGAAAAAATAGTGATTCCCATTTCCATTCAGAAACCGGGAAAGCCGGACATTAACTGCTGTTATGCAGGGCGCGGACGTTTTATTTTCCCATGGATCACGCCTCCCGGTTCCCTTGACGAGATAAAAGTATGGATTTCAGAAGAAAACAGCGCCTGGAACAGTTATTCTCGCGACGATTCCCAGGTATACTGGGATGCTTATACACTGATCCTCGACACCAGTTTGTTTACGGCAGGAAAAAGCTATCGCCTTCAAGTGGATTATGACGGCGGATCAACGCAAATACTCAGCTTTACTTATAATCAGTATCCCCAGATTCATTCTTATAATGAAGGGGATCGGGACGGCGGTGATGCCAACGGATATCCCAACGGCAATACTACTCAGACTACTCCGGAAATTCCGGCACAGTCTGAAGCAGATTCTGAACCTGATTCTGGGTCTGAGACTCTTTCTGAATCTGATTCGGAGCCTGCACAAACCGGTTCGGATTCTTACAGCAATGTGGAAACTTCTGGCAACGATGATTTAAATGAAAACAATACAGACAATACTTATCAGACTGCTCCAGGGTCTCCGACACCGTCTGTGGCAGAACCTGAGTCTGAGTCTGGTTCAGGATCCGAGTCTGTTTGGGAACCTTCACAAAACGCCCCGAACGCTGACAGCAATGCGAATACTCCAAACTCGTCCGGCAAAATTCTGGAATTTTCAGGAGAAGATTACGATATAATATCCGGGAAACGGCTTTTGATGATGCTTGACGCTTTTGGTATCGCTCAGTTTTCCAAGCATGGAATATCTGTTATTCTGTCTCGCTCAGCGGTGCTATCCACAGTTCCCTCTGACCATGACCAATTTTGTATTACTATTCTAAATAACAGTGACCATTCTTTCTCATTTTCAGTGACTCAGAATGATAAGCCCGTGGAAAACCTGGAAAATACGAAGCTGATGCTGCCATGGAACCCCCATTCATCTTCTTCCATTCTGTTTCTCCTGAATGAGAATTATACACTTGCGGCAATCGGAACTTATGCCCCTGATGCCTCCATCGCTACATTTACAGTAAATACATCCGGAAACTATATTATCTATGAAGCTTCTGAACTTACCGAAGCTATACGGATCTTTCTTTTAACTGTTTTTTCAATGTTCCTGAATACAATAATATGAGAGAAATATAAAATGAAAAACCTAACCAAAAAAATCCTGTTCTTTTCTCTGGCAGTAATACTTACCTCAGCACTTAGCATTTTTTTCTACCATTTTAATAACAAGTACACAAAAAAGTCTATACAGGCTTTTAATGGACTTCTTGTGTTATCAGAAAGCGATTTGGAAGAACCGCTTTATCTTATCGATGGCTGGGCCTTCTATCCTGATATATTATTGACTCCAGAAGACTTTGCTGGAGGCAACCCGGGGCATTATATGATTTATACCAGCATTGGAGAATATACGCAATTTATTAACTACAGCCAACCCGAAAGTCCTCACGGCTGTGGAACATACCTGCTGTATCTGTATCTTCCGGATCAACCTGCCGCTTATACACTTGACCTGCCTGAAATCTTTTCTGCTTACAGACTGTATCTCAACGATTCACTGATACTTCAAATGGGCGAACCGAATCCGGAAAACTACCAGTCATGTACCCAGAATCGTTCAATAACATTCGAAGGCTCCGGACAGGTCAGGCTTCTGATTGCGGTCAGCGACTATTCCCATTTTTACAGCGGCATCGTATATCCCCCTGCCATTGGTACCCCTCAGTCTCTGGCTGCAGTGCAAAACATACGATATGGACTATCAGTCGCTGTTATCACCCTCGGAATCGTCATCGCCTTATTGTCTCTGTATTTAGGCATTCGCATGAAAGACTCAAATGCACTCTTTTTCTTTTTGCTATGTCTTTCCATGTGCGGCTTTTCCTCCTACAATTTACTGCATACACTTTTTGCTCTGCCCATATTTCCATATTATGCCTTAGAGCTTATTTCCGGTTATCTAATGGCATTTTTCACCGTACTGCTGCACAGCCGCATCTGCCGCATCCATCGGCTGGTACAGCGGCTGTTCTGCGGAATGATTGTTTTTTTCTGTATTCTGGCTCTTTTTTATGGCTTATGCGCCTCTCAGCTTACCATATCCACAATACAGATATTTTCCAAACTCGTTTTCCTGTTCAAGACAGCGGTTGCCAGTTACCTGCTGGTCACTGCATGGCTGTTTTTTGACAGAAAGTCAAAATCTGGGCAGCCTCTTTTTTACGCTTCCATTATTTATGCCGTTTTCTTCATTTGGGATCGCATTTTTCCCAATTATGAACCAATTTATGGCGGATGGTATTCTGAATGGGGCAGCTTTATACTGGTGATTACCATCGGCTATATTCTGTGGCGCGATGTGGTTTCTGCCTATTCCTATGGGCTTGTTTTTACTGAGGAGCATCATCAGATCACCAGGCAGTTATCCATGCAGACCGCTTATATGAAAAAACTTTCTTCCCAGATTTCCGAAAACCGCAAGGTTGTACATGACTTTCGGCAACATTTACATACGATCACATCGCTTGCACAACAGTTGTCCACAAACGAGCAGCAGGAACCCGTACTCAATAAGTTACTTACATACCTGGAGACTCTTTCATCCCGGCAATTTTCCCAACATTCTCCTGTACACCATCCATTCTGTAAAAATATTGCCGTGGATTCCCTTCTCCAATACTACTATGCTGCTGCCATTGAAAATGGATTTAAAGTAAATTTCCAACTCACATTGCCAGACTCTCTTGCACTATCTGATGTAGAACTGTGCACAGTTTTGGGAAATCTGCTGGAAAACGCACTGTACGCATGCCACCGGGATACTGCAGACAACCGTTCAATCATACTCTCCTCTCGTGAAACAAAAAGTCAGTTGTTTATTTGCGTAGAAAATACCTACGATGGAAAATTCAGAGAAAAGGAAAACCGCTATCTGTCCCTAAAATCCACGGAAGACCGTTTCGGAATCGGACTGGAATCCATACGGGAAACCATAGAACGTTATGGTGGTGTTGTTTCTATCTGCCCTATGGATCATAATTTCCGCGTAGGAATTATCATTCCTCACCACTCAAAATAAAATGGCAGACAATGCAAATCATTGAACCGGAAAAAGAACAGTTTTTATATATCCATAGGATAGGAAAACGGAGCTGCAATTTAACGCGGCTCCACTTTTTCCGTATATCCGATTCTACTTTATATAAAACTACTTAAAACCCCATATCCAGATCGTCTAACCGAAACATTCTGACCTTCCCTTCCGGGGCAAGGATACATTTTTCATGGCGCAGGCAGATTTCCTTACTTTCTGCTCCCTGCCGTTCCAGACAAAGCACACTGCTGATCTTTTCCGCAAACTCGTTTTTCCACACGTTTCCCCGTTCGCCTCCCAGTCCGTCTGAGTATGCCATCAAAATCATAGCACATCCGCTTTCCTTTGCAAGCTGCGCCAGCTTATAAATAATCGGATAAACCATATCCGGTGTATCCTGATATATGTCATATTCCAAGTATTCTTGAATAGGATCCACAATCACCATCCGGATTCCAAAGCTTTCTATTATTTGTCCAATGCTGTCATCCCCCAGGGTGATCGGCAGCATATCGTTTATTGTATAAACCCTTGAAAGATCCGCCCCGGCTTCCATAAGCCTTGGCTTTATCAGTTCGGAGAGGTCATCATCTCCGGAAAAATATAAAACATTCCCTGGAGCAATCTCTTTCATATCTTCCATGCTTTTTTTATTTGTGCAGGCTGCCATCAGCCTGGAAGCAAAAATGGATTTACCGCAGCATTCCCTTCCATGCACCAAGGTGACCTTTCCAAAGGGTATGTATGGATACCAGAACCATGTTAAGGGCTGGTTTTCTACCTCATTCATATTTTTCACTCTTCTGCCTTTTTCTTTAAACTGAAACATCCTATTCTCCTTTTTTCTTCACTATTATTTGAGTAAACTGCCTGGTACCCAGACATTCCATGATTTCACATCCTACTTTGTTTCTGCTTCCTGTGTTTCTTTTGCTGCTCCCTTTTGTGCGGTCGCTGTTGTTTCTTCCTGTCCTGCCTCTATCTGGATTACCTCGCCTGCCGTTCCTTCCTCCATCTGCTTCTCATTTGTCTCTGTCACCTCTTTGCAAAGAATGAGATGCCTCCTGTTGGCATTTCCATTACAGGTAGAAAGCGTCAGAAGATGTTCCCCGCGTACAAGTGCATTTCCCGTATGGGCAGCAATCGTTTCGCTTAAGGAGGCAAAGTCCTCTGTACTGTAGACTGTCCGGAAATACTTCCCCTCACTCACATCTACCATCTGGTCATCGATGATCTGATAGATAAATTCCCCCTCCGGGGTATAGAGAAAAACCGTGGCTGTCTCCTCCATGAACTGGCTGAAAGAACCAAACATGCTCCCATCCTTCATGTTGTGCCCGTAAAGGATCGTATTATCATCCGTAAAATCCGGCTTATTTACACAGTCCATAAAGATGCAGCCCGAAATATGTTCTTCCCCTGAAAATGTGTGCGTCAGGTAATACGAATTATCCGTTCCCTGGACCACCGGGTAGTTAATCCCAAGCTCTTTACATTTGATCCATGCTACAATGTCTCCATTGATTTCTTTTAAAGAATCAAAATCTACTGCTGTTTTCTTTTTTACTACGCCAGAGTCATCGGCGTCTGCCTCACTTTCTTCCTCCGCAAATTCTTGCAGCCCCCTATATTCGCTGACACCCTCCTGATACATACACCAGATTCCAAAGAGTACACTGGCACTGAACCCCAGCACCATCAGGCAGATTGCCAGGATCATGATTTCCTTGATATACTTCATCACGCATTCCCCCCTAACTGAAAAAGGGCCATCGCATGTGCAACAACCCTTCGATTTCAGGCGGTCTGACCGCCTTCTATATTTTTTTGTTCTTTTCAGGTTACGGCAATCCTCCCGTTCCGGATTCCATAGGCTACAAAGCGATAACACTAATTTCCGCTCCGCGCTAAGCCAGGTGCCTGTCACGGCACCCGGCACTCTTTTGTTCCCTTTCTATTATGTTTCCATCTTATTTTTTCTTTTTCATATACCACACCACTCCTGCAATGCCTCCGATGGAAAGAACGGCCAGAAAAACAGGAAGCCAGATATTCGTGGAATCCCCGGTTCTTGGGGCAACGGCCTGGGTGGTGACTGCCGCTTTTTTGTTAGTGATCTCTTTTGTAATGGTAATCTCTTTCGTCTTATCGTCCACATACTCAAAACGGATCGGAATTTCCTCATCGGATGCCTCATAGCCCTCTGCTGCTTTTGTCTCAACGAGTACATACTCGGTGGTTTCCTCAAACTTTCCATCCTTGTAAAGTGCGGTCTGAAGTTCTTCACTTTTTGCTGTTCCCTCCTGATCAGTTACAAATTTTGCCACTAACTTTTTGGAACCTTTCTTCCTCAGTTCAAACTCCACACCCGCAATCGGCGCTTTGCTGTCCGCATCCGACTTTTTGATGATAAGGCATCCAACAGGGATGCCGTCCTTCATCTCCACCTTCTGGATTTCCCCGGTATCCTTTACTTCAAATTCCACATCTTCTGTCACAAGGTACCCCTTCGGCGCCTGTTCCTCCCGGAGTGTGTATTTGCCGATTGGCAGTTTTTCGATCAGATGCGGCTTTTCCTCCGATATCCAGCTTTCCACCACTTTTCCATCTTTATCGTAGATAGTCAGTTTTGCTCCCGGAACCTCTTTGGAATCCGTGATATCCGTTTTGCTGATCTCCACCTTTGTCACATCATCTTCCATGGTGTGTTTCTGCACGTCTGCAGTATTTTCAACCGTAAATTCTACGCTCTCTGCAGTAGCGTATCCATCTGCCGGAATCCGCTCCACCATTTTGTAGGTCTTTCCTGCCACCAGTTCTTTAATGACATGCGGTTCTTCCTCCGATACCCATTCATCCACGATTTCCCCATTTTCATCAATTACCGCAAGCGTTGCCCCCGGAAGCTCCTTCCCGGTAGTAATGTCCGCTTTGGTAAGCTCCACCGTGGTCGGGTCATCTTCAAAAATAATGGAATAGGATGCTTCCGCTGTCTTATCTCCCTGATATTCAAATACAAATTCCTGTGTTTCCTCACTGTTTACGAACCCATCCGGCGCATAAAGCTCTTTCACATAGTATTTTCCATCAACAGGAAGGTCTGCCACGAAATGGATTCTTCCATCCGCCTCTGTTGTCTTCAGCTCAATGACCGTATCCGCTTCCATCAGCACTTTCCCTTTGGCGGATAAGATATCTTCCTTCGTGAAAAGCCCGAAGATGGCACCGGAGAGTACCCGGTCCGTGCCATGTTCCTTTTTCAATACCTCTACCTGCACCCTCTGGCGGTTGTTCTGCCAGTTCTCGTCATATACGATCACGGGTGTGTCCTGGTCGCGGTAAGTAAGATCCACATATTTTGGTTCCTCATCCAAAACATATCCGTATGCGGTGCCTGTTTCTTTCACATAATAGCGCCCTGCCGGAAGTTCCTTTGCCTGCGCGATACCGTTTCCGTCAGTGGTAATCGTTGTCACTAATTCGTCTGCTGCATAATAATCTGCGCTTACACCGTCCGCGGCTTTGATCGCTTCCGCCGCATAAACCTCAAAGGTAACGCTCGTCAGATTTCCGGTAACATATTCAAAGAAATGCTCTACCACGCCTTTGGCGTTATCAAGGAGTGTCACTTTATCAAGGAACTCACCCTTTTTGTTGACGATCAGAAGGGCTTTCGGTACATCATCCTCCATTTGTACTTTTTGCACTTCCCGGGTGTCCAGAACCGTAAACTGGATTTCGTTGGCACGCAGGTACCCATAGGGCGCAAATTCCTCCCGAAGTGTATAGGTCTTGTCTGCGGTCAGGCGCTTTATCACATGCGGTTCCCCCTTGACAGAAGTCCAGGAATCCACCACATTCCCTTTTTCATCCAGTACCGTAAGGGAAGCCCCGGAAAGCTCCGCGCCGGCATCCTGCTTCTCTACGGTAAGCTCGACTTTCTGCCTTTTATCCGTAAAAAGAAGTTCTCTTTCTACTACCGGTGTGTTCTGCCCTTCGTAGATAAACTCCACTTCCCTGCTCATATCTTCAAGCACATATCCATAGGGCGCTTTTGTCTCTGTGATCCGGTATTTTCCAAGAGGCAGGTCCTCTACGGTTGCCGCTCCGCTCTCATCCGTCGTCACGGCCGTCACAAGTGTGTCCTTCGCATACTCCACATGACGGTTCCCCTGCTCATCCATCTGATGATCCGCGCTGTAAATATCCTCTGCCGCATAGACCTCAAACTGTGCTCCGGCAAGGCTTCCCTCTTCATATATGAAATCTTTCTTAAAGGATTTCAGAATCTCCCCGAACTTTTTTATCACCAGTTTTCCTTTTACCGGATGGTTTTCATAAGTGACGGTAATAATCGCGTCATTGCTCAAATTTTCCATTTCATAAGCGGTATTGCTATCCACCTTAATCTCCACATAACCGGTATTTAACGTATAGCCATCCGGTGCTGTCACCTCTTCAATCCGGTAATTTCCGCACTCCAACGCGTTTGGCCGGATCAGGTATCCGTTTTCATCCGTAAAGTAGGATTTATGCACCGTGGTCTCCGGATAGGTTGTCACCTGCTCCACATACTTTTCCTCATCCAGGTTGTAAACCTTAAACTCCGTTCCGGAAAGCAGCACGCTCTGCTTCGTCTCATCATCCTTTTTGACAATCTTAAGCTTTGCCATGAATTCATCATCAAGCAGGACCCTCCACACCTGCGGTTCTGTCCTGTTTTCTGAGATCGTCACTATAAAATCCTCTACCGGCGTAAAATTATGCGGTGTGGTAGTCTCCCGTACCACATAAGTCCCATAAGGGATCGCAATCGAGCAGGCATAGCCCTTTTCATCGGTAAACAGCTCCGTTTTTCCATCAGATGTCAGAACAATGGGATTTACGTTTGCAAAATCATAGCTGCCGTCTTTATTCTTCTTTAAGCTGCTCTTAAGATACGCAGAAAAACCGGCACCTTTTAAAAGATCCGCATCCGTTTTTCCATTATTTGCGGCTTTAATCAGTTGGAAAGGCTGTCTGATGACCTCCTCCAGGGACGTAGCGGTACGCTCCACCGTCTTTACCGTATCCCCCTCATAAGCGCATTCCAGGTCATATTCCTGCTCATCCAGAAGATACCCCGCGGGCGGAGTCAGCTCCTTGATATAATATTTGCCAAGATACAGGCCCGTAATTTCAGCATCCCCATTTTCGTCTGTTGTCAATGTCGCGACCTGTGCACCCGCTTTATATATCACTCCTGTCTTTCCATCCGGATGAAGGATGTCTTCCCGCGCAAACAGTCCATAAACAGCGCCTGTAAAGACCGCATCCCCCTGGCGTACATCGCCGGTCTCCTTATCCTTTTTTACCAGATGGATAGCCGCCTCTACACGTTTATTCAGGAAGGTATGGGTAAATGGTACCGTTGCCTCTTTATCATTAGTATAACTGAATGTAAAGGAATACCGGTCATCACTGTTTCGCAGATAGTTCTCCGGTGCCTTCAGTTCCTTTACATAATAGCCATATCCGATAGGCAGGTCGGAAGTAAATGTTCCCCGTCCATCCGGTCCTGTTGTCACCTTCTCAATCAGGGTATCTTTTACCACTGCTACGTTTCCGTCTGCATTCCTGATATCGGTTCCGGCATACAGGCCGTAAATTCCCCCTGCAAGCGGTACCTTTGTCATATCATCCTGCTTTTCCACCGTCACAGACGCTTTCTGGCGGGCATTAGTAAATGTCACGCTGCCCATCTGTTTTTCCACATAGGCGCCAGCATACTCCAGCTTAATGGTCTGGGATTCCCCGGTACAGATAAGGTTCTCCGGCGCTTTCATTTCTGTTACAACATAAGTGCCAAGGTACAGATCATCCAGCAGCGCACTTCCATCCTCCCCTGTTGTAATGGCCTCCTTTACCAGTGCGTCTTTCGTATAAATCAATTTGCCGTCCGGCGCCTTGATATCCGCTCCCGCATACACGTTATAAACGGCGCCTTTCTGGCGCTTTTTCTCATAGCGGAAGGAAACTCCCGCATCTGTGACATCCGCGCCCGTCAAGACTTCCCCTTCCTTATAAACGGTCAGGGATGCTTTTTGTTCCGCGTCTAAGACTTCCTGTGATACAGTTCCGCCTACCACAAGCTTGATGTTATATGCTTTCGCATCCAGGACATAACCAACCGGAACGGAAATTTCCTTTAAGTATACGGTTTCCACAGTCTTTGTAAGTGTCACGCTGGAATGCCCTTTTTCGTCTGTCGCCGGCATCTGGATGAGCAGGTTTTGGCAGGCTTCATCACTGTAAATACCATACACGGCACCCGCGATAGCCGCATTGCTGCCTTTACTCTTTTTTACGATCTCTACGGTAGACTGCTCAATCCAGTTTACCTTAAACTCCACATATTTCTCATCGGTAACTCCTTCTCCAAATACCAGCGCCAGATCCTGCGTGTCACTTCCGGTTGTGATCTTGTATGCGGAGAAATCCTTTGTAATGCTTCCTTTCATTTTTGAAGACCAGGAGCCGCTTACCTCTGCCACCTGTGTCAGCGGTGCGCTCAAATAAAACTTTGTACCTCCTCCGATCTCCACCTCAGCGCCTGCTTTGCTGGTTTTTCCCGTTGTGGTATTATGCAGCTTCACGCCTGCCGGCAGTTTCAAGGTGATCGTCTGAAGCGTGTCTGCCTGAAAGGTAATTTCCTTTGTCCTCTGGATATCACCTTCAATATAAGCCGTGGTATCCGCTTCTGAAAATGACATGGCAACATCCGGAATTTCCGGCTGGCTCACACAATAGTTATACAGCTCCATAGCAAGAGCCTGCCCGGTGCTGTTTGTTCCTGAAAACGCGTCACCGCTTCCGTTGGCATAAGATGCCGCCAGATGAGTGATAATAAATCGTTTCCCAGTGGAAAAATCCGGATATTTCTCAGCAAAAAAGCCTTCATCGCCGGATGCCTTTGTCCCATAGTAGCAGACTTTCGCAAGCACCTTGCTGTCCTTCAGCTTCGTGATCGTGTACTTTCCATCTCCCGGACCTGCCTTGGATGGCTGCACACAATAAGCCGTTGCCTTCACACTTCCAAACGTTACCGTGTACGGATAGGTCACATAGGAACCAAAGCCATAATCCGCATAATAATATGCGCTTCCTCTGGTGACATCCACATTCTGCGATGCTTTTGCCGCAAACAGCATGGGAGCCTCCGCAGTAAATGTAACTGTCTCGCCCTCTTCCAATTCCAGGATATCAACCTCCTGTTCTGCCGCCTGTTCCATGACGTCTCCCAGTGACAGGCCGCTTTCCTCATCATAGGTATCCTGTTGCTGCGCGGCTTCAAGCGCATCATCCAGTTCCGCTTCAGATAAAGGCGTCATTTCCGTCTGTATATCCATCTGCGTCTCGGTTCCTTCCTGCGCTGTTTCGCTTTCTGTTTCCGTCTGCTCCGATTTCTGATCCCCGGCCTGCCCTTCGTCATTTTGCGTCTCACTTTCCGCAATCTCTTCCGAAAGCTCTGTCTGTTCTTCCCCTTTCACAGGCATTTCCGTTTCCTGCTCCGCCGCTGGATTTTCTGTTGTACTTTCTGTCTCGTATTCCGTCTCATCGTTTGTCTCTGCCGCTGGCACCTCTCCTGTCAGGTCAGCAATCAGTTCCCCGATGGACAGCGTTCCCCATCCGGTCTGCGCTTCCGTCTCTGTCTGGGATGCCTCCGAGTCACTCTCCCCGTCATCTTCGCCGCCGTCTTTTGTATCACCACTGCCCTCTGCCTGACCACCGGATGTTTCCGCCTCACGGGGCGTAACCGTAATGTTCCGCGCGATCAGGTAGCCCTCTCCTTCTTTTGGTGTCACCTGATATACGCATTTATAGATTCCCGGAACATTTGGATCAAATTCCGTTCCATCTTCCATGGCCGCTTTCTTCAGTTCCGCTTTCTCATCCTCTTTTAGCTTCAGTCCTGTAAAATCCTTCTTGATTTCAAAGGCATCCCCTGCCGTAATGGTAAGGGCCAGTTCCGGATCGGCTTCTATCGCCTGAATAAGCTCCTCCTCGCTTTTCTCACTCTGATCCTGTGCCTGCTCCTGCTCCTGATATATTCCGTCTGTTTCGGCTGCTGCAGAAGTTCCTGCTGAAAAGAGCGTAGTGCAGCACATAGCAAGAGCCAGCGCACCCGCAATCCATCTTTTTCTACGATTTTTTTCCAAATATCGATTCTCCTTTCATGACCTGATACATTTTCTGGTTCCGGCTAAAAACGGTCTGTCGCGGATCCGCATCCTATCCCCCCTTTCTGCTGCCGGTCCTGGGCAGACAAAAAGAAAGCTGCAATACAGATTCCTTTTTGTCCGGCCACGGCCACAACGCAAAAGACAACTCCGGATGCAGACTTCTGAACAAAAAAGACCCCCTCTGTTAGCGAATCTGCTTCCAGAGGGAGTCCCTCGAATAAAATATTTCTCTACTACAATTTTCTTATCCTAAATGCTTATCTGTATCTCTTGCCCCATATATAAAGCGGCATCCTCATTTTTCAAAACATTTGTAATATAGTTTGCCGTACTAAATAAATCCTGTTCAAAAAGAGGCAAATATCTGAGCCGATAGGTTTTATTTTCCATGTACCGCACTTCTTATATTACCAAATACGGTCTCATGGGAAAGTCTTTCATCTGTCATGGCGGCCTGCCCGTCTGCTTCATCAAGTTTCATCTCAATATTATCTGTCAGTCTGGCATATTCTTCCAAACTCAAAACCACCATAGCACCATAACCGTTTTTTGTCAGATAGACAGGCTTTCCCTCATTTACAATTGCTTCAATCTCTGGGAATTTATTTCTGAGGTCGGAAACAGGACGAATTTGTATCATACTCATACGCTCCTTTCATATGATTTATTCTATCATAATTTTATCAGAATATTATCTTAAAAGTAATATTTCCTTTTAAAGCCGACCAACATTAAGCAGCCTCCTGCATCCGTTCCACAGTATCCCTCAGAATCCAGTCATCAATTCCTTTATACTCTCCGTTCCACATGCCATCATGACCCGCATCCCATGTCATACGGCGGCACTGCAGGTTCAGTTCCCTGCAAATTTCATACAGCTTCAGGCAGCCTTTGCGTATGTAATCACGTTTCTGCCTTTTTTTCGGGCACTCAAAACCTGAATAGGCATCTTTCCTCCACTCGCATTCCCTGCAGGCTCCATCATAATCCCCTTCACAGTCCAGGCGCAGCATCTTATCCATATCGTAGCATTCCAAAACTGTTTGAAGCCCCTGGGGTTTCAGTTCACACAGCATCTGATATAAGCCCCTGTAATTGGAGACTCCCGGATTTCCGATATACGCCAGGCCGGTGCACTGGTAGGCAATCTCTGCTTTTAGGATTCCTTCTGTAACACGGATCACGCTTCCAGTCATTTTTCCAGAAAGGCCGGCAGGGCTTTTACTGGATGTCCCGCCCTCAAGTCCGCTGCTGGTAAACCAGATATATTTCCGTTTTTTATATGGTCGATCCAGCCGGATCTGAAAACCGGCAATTTTTCCATCCGCCGCCCGCACCGGGCACAGGTATCCTTCATTTGACGGGTAAAACGCTGCTTCCCAGTCACCACTGCGGTTCATAAAAAAGCCCGGTACCCCTTTGAGGCAAAATCCCCGGGAAAGCAGCTTTCTTGCAATCCGCAGCGAATCGGAAGTTTCCGTGCTTCGGTAGCCTGACTGTTCCATACTGGCAATCTCTCCCTCAGACAGCCCCCGTCTTCTCAGATCCGCCTTATGGCGCTCCTTCAGTTTCAACATGGAAAGCATCTCACGGTAGACCGCATCCAGATGGGCAGTGTCTACTCTTAAACTCTCATCCACCTTTTCTTTCTTTTGCACCCGCTCCACACGCTTTTGACGGTAGAGCCTCATCCTCCGGTCTCCTGTATCAAGCTTTTCCTTTACCTGCCAGTAAGCTTCCTTATACCGGTCTGCCCCATAAAGCCCGGTAAGTTCCGCATACAGAGTGAGCATATTTCCTGCCGCGCCGCCCTCCAGCCTTCTTACAGAAAGGAGATCTGCCACATCCGCTATCGTAAAAGGTACTTCGTATCCCATGCCTGAACCTTCCTTTCTAAAATATTGATGGCACAGCCCTATGTGGGGCCATGCCATATCCTTTTACGCTGCTTTTGGCAGATAGGCATCTGCGTCTACCAGAATCCTTGCTGCTTCCTTCATCTCCTTATTCGCTCCCATATACCGCGCCGCGATCCATTTCAGGCTTTCCCATCCTTTCGGCGTCTCCAGCATCTCTCCTAATGTATGCCCTTTGAACAAACCGAAATTGCAGACAACCGCTTTGGCTTTTTCCACCTTATCATCCGGTGATTGATCGCTGTCCGCTTCTATTTCCTCCTCTTCATCGGTAAACGGGATCTCATCCTCATCTTTCACGCTGCGGAAACCATCCCCGGCATCTTCATCCGCTTTGTTCTCCTCTTCCGGTTCATCCTCATCTGAAAAAACGATATCCTCTTCCTTTGGTTCATCTATGCTCCGGGATGCTTCCTCCGGTTCAGATACGTCCTCCTTTCGGTCCTTCTCATGGGCACTATCTGCTGCTTGTCCGTATGAAAAAGAACGCACCGTCTGCTCCGTGAATTTATCTTCATCCTGATTTTCCTTTTTTTCACTGCTTGGAATTTTTTCCGGATTTTTTCCGGAATCTGCTGCCGCGTCTTTGCTTTCCCTCATCTGCTGGATCTTGGGATTCCGGTTTCCTCCATCAGTTACATTTCCTGCTTTAGGAGAAACGCTGTTTCCACTGCGGAGGGCTTTACTTACCGTACGCCTGCCGTCTGTATATTCCGGTGTTTCCCCAAGTCCTTCGCTTAAACTTCCCTGGGGTACAAATCCAGTCCTTTCTTTTTCTCTCCCTTCTTCCACATTCGGCCTTTTATTCTCATCCCCCATTGAGCAGATAATATTTCAGGCCATACGTCATAGCCGTTCCTTTCGCCTTGTCCGCCACATCATTCGTTCCGACCAGATGAACCATAGAGATACTCTTCTCATCCGGATGGTCTGCGTTCGTCCAGCAGATCTCCAGATCCGCCTCATACCTCCAGAGGTTTCCATCCTGGATCAGAAAAGCCGTATGACCGGATGCGTCCTTCTGTGTTGGTATCTCGCGCAGGATATCAAAATCCACGCCATACCGGTTCAGCGCCGGAGTCAAAAACTGGTTAATGTCATCCAGCTTCACAAAATCATAGTCCACCTCCTCACTGTATCTTTTCCGGATCAGCGCGGGGATTTTTTTCCTTATTTTTATCATCTTCTGGTTTAAGTTCAAATAACTGTATTTACCCATCTATTCGTTTCCTCCATTTCGTAAAATTCATGCGGATTTCTTTTCTGCGTCCTGTGTGTAAAAAGATCCGTTTCCGCTTTTTGCTCTGGCATATCCGGACTTTTCCATCTCCGTCATTTCCTCCCTCACGCATCCATAAAAAATCCGTTTCCTTGATATATCAGCCAGTGCCTTCAAAAGCCATATCTCCGTCACAAGTTCTACGGCGGCTGCTTCATCCTCCAAATACTGCAAAAATATCTCATCTGGCATTTCACGCTGTATCGCTGCAAATGAAAATCTTGGCAGATACAGGATATGCGTTGCACGCTTTCCCATCTGAAAATATCGCTTTGCCGTCATGCGGATCTGTTCCCGGTCTATGGCAGGTATCAGCTGCTCTCTTGTAAATCCTGATTTCAGCACAAGCTGATCCCATTCCTGTTTCATCCTTTCCCTTCCCCTTATTGTCACCTTTTCCTCCAACTCTTTTTGTATCTCGCTTTTATCCGGGAAATAGAATTCCTCCGGAATACCAACGGCCTGATAAAGAGCGGGGCAGGCTTCATAAAGTGTATAGTCCGTTTTCCGATAGATGCCGCATAACCTGCTGGCATGAAACCGTTCTGTTCTTTCCATTTGAAACGTGTCTTCCGTATAAATCAGCACACAGTTTCCAATCAATACTTTTATAAACAGACGGCCGGAAAATAATCTTATGCCAACCTCACCGTATTCCAGCCACTCAAACAAGTTTTTCGTTTCTTTTCCTGCAGTTACCCAGTCCGGCCATTGTTCTGTCATGTTCTATCCCCCTTCATGCGCTTAGATATAATGCAGGACATATTTGGGGAAAATCACGCCAGCAACTTCAAGAAATGGTGATTTTTCTTCTGCCTTGCGGAACCATTCCACAAAAAAGCGTGTCAGGTTCTGCTGGAGTGTCCGGTGCGTGCGCAGGGCGTAATCCACAAAACCGCCATATCCATTGCCACTATCCGCGGACAGATAGCTTGCCAAAAGCAGTGCCGTCTGCTCATCACTTCCGGAATCCACCTCCATCTCCATAACGCCGCGGTATGGAATTCTGTTAAGCCTGGGTTCCTGTTTTACATGCATACAAATATCATCGGCCAGAAGCTTTGATGCCTCATTCCTAAGATCATAACAGCTTACCTCTGACAGCCCTCTAAGCCATGCATACCCCAGATAAGTGCAGTTCTCGCGCACGATCCGCTCCTGCCTTGCCATGGTTTCCATAAAAGCGTCATGCCTTATCTGGAAATTATTGAGGTATTCATCTACCAGAAGCCTTGCAACGGCTTCCCCATCTGTAATTTTCGTCATATTCTTCCTCCTGATTGTAAAAAAAGACAGGTCTCCCTGCCCTCCTAACGATTCCCTAATATTTCACTTCTCCCGGAATATCATAATCATGCCAGCGTTTGGAAATACACTTTGCGATTTTTTCTTCCAGTTTCAGCAAGCTCCGCTCATCTTCTCCGCTCTGCCTTGCGATGGAAACCACCTCACAGATCCCGCAGTAAACCTCATAAGCGCTGCAGGGCTGATCGCCAGCTGCCGCTTTATAATTCTCAACGGTCTCCGCAATCAGTTTTTTTCCAAAACCTGCTTTATTCATGGCGCCTGCCATCGCATTTAACGGATAGTTGATATGAATGTTGCAAAGCCGCATGACATCACGCAGCACTTCTTTGTAATAATCAAAGATAGATTGTATATTCTCTTCAAAATCCTTGATTGTCTTACAGTCCTTGTGGCGTAATTTTAACGCTTCTCCCAGGATGACGATATGGTCCGCGCCTTTTAGTGAATAAAAGATATTTGCCCCGGACGCCCCCACATCGGAAGTCGTGATCCGCACGGCCGCACGCAATTTCTCATTGACCTGCTTTCCATACTGCTCCATCAGTTCCTGATAAGCTTTGGACATCCTCTCATCCTCTAGTTCCCATATAGCCACGGTTCTGTAATGATCCGCGTATCCCATCTGGAAAGCCGCTTTTTCATAATCGCCATTGATATATGCCGATGAGACCATGTATACTTCCGGCATCGAAAGGATTGCATAGTCTTTTTCATCCCCGGATAAGACAGCCCGAATTTTGCCTTCGCAAAAACGGATCAGTGCTTTTCCTTTGGACACCCTCAGGCATTTGTTCAGTATGTCCGCCAGCACATTCTTATCCACATCCGCCAATGCGTTGCCGTCAATCCTCGCGCGCCCTTTTAATGTTTTGATGGCCGTAGAACCTAGCTGGTATACACCCTCCGGTATCTTCAGCAAAAGCCCGGTATGCTCTTTCGTATCCTCTATCAGAGCTTCCATATCCGTATCGGCTACCGGGGTACACTCCTGTTCATTTTTTGCCACCGTAAGTACCTTCAGGCTTTTGCTCGGCACTCTCATCCATTCCCCGCGCCGCTCAACTTCATCCAGATATTTATGAAATTCCAGCTCATCGTGGAATTCCTTCTCAAAATCATCCTTGTAATACATATGCCCTCCTTTCCGTTCTTCAGAATGGCTGGCCTACCGTAACTCCAACACTTTGGATTTTACCGTCACTTACACAGAAACAGTATCCGTCCTTCGCCATCTCCAGCAGTTCCCCAATCTCCAGCATGTTTGCTTCTTCCCATTCTACCGTTATCATGTTTTTCCTCCTCTGTCTTTTTAATGTCTCCACGTTACAAACACTTTCTCAGCTTCCAATCTGTCCCGTTTTCTTCACTTTCGTTCCTCCTCTCTTTTTTGCGCACAAAAAAAGACACAAAAAGAATCTTTTCCTTTTTGCATCTTCCTATGCTTAGCGTCTTTCCTTGTTAATTTAGGGCTGCGCGCCCAAAAGTATTCTTCCGGAATGTCCGGAACAAAATTAAAATCCCAACCCTTTCAGGGGAGGCAAAGTTTTAATTCACTTTAAGACTACCACAAGATGATGTGGTTGTCAAATATAATATTTCTATATCTTGTGTTTTATATAGATATCATCACAAGATACAGGGCCAGGAATGGATAAGGATCGCTTCCCGGCCCTGACTTTTTACCGGATACAGCTATTCCTCTGCATCCTCCATTTTCCTCTCCTCTGTCGGTACGATATTGGTCGCCAGGCTGCGCCCATTCCCGTCATCCCCAATCTCAAAGGTTACCATCTGCCCGGCTGAGAGTTTTTTAAATCCCTCCTGCCGGATCTGGGAGAAATGCGCAAAATAATCGACTCCCTCAGTATCGGTAATAAAACCATATCCTTTGCGTGCGCTGAACCATTTGACTGTTCCGTTTACTGTTTTTGACATAATCATGATCTCCTCTCTATGCTTTTTTAATATATCCTTCCGGATTTCTTACCTTATTGCTTCATTTATCTTCGACTGTTACGCAGGGTGCCCGGATCCGTTTCATCCGAATCTCCTTTCATGAAACGTTTTTCGTTTTATTCAAAGCTGCAATACTTTTATACAGAATTTCTCTCTCTGCGTCTAAACAGCCATCTTTTTCCTTTTTCTACCAAATATCAGGATTCCTCCTGCCAGAAACGTTATAGCAACACCGATAAACCCATACTTCCAGCCTCCAAATCCGCCTGTCTGCGGAAGGCGGAACTGTGGTTCATTGGTAATCTCATACAGGCAGTCATAGAAGAACCACTTATTTGTATATCCAGCGTCTTCCTTTGCGCTTGTGAAATCCACGTTTCCGTATTTATTCGCTTCTTCTTTGGTCATGGTGATTGGCAGCTCAACGGTGATCTTATCTTTTAGCAATGTCTGGCCGGGTGCTGTTTTCACCTCCGTGATCTCATAAGTTCCCTGGGCAAGATTATCAAATGCAATCTCTCCGTTTTTATCCGTTGTCAGGATCTTTGTTTCCCCTTCCTTCAGCAGTCTGGTATATGCACTTGCCAGTTCCGTATCTGTCTCCGCTGCTTTCACAAATTTTAGTTCAAACTGGACTCCTGCCAGGGGCTTTGCCCCGGTTTTGTCATATTTCTTAAGACGGATTTTTCCCGGAACCAGGTCATTGTACAGCCTTTTCACCGTCACCATTTGTTTTTTTGTTGTAAATCCATGAACTGTATCATCGATCTGGTATTGCGCCGGTGCTTTCATCTCCTGCATGGTTACATAGCCGCCGATTGGAAGGATGATCTTTCCGGATGAAGGATCCGTATAAAAAGAATCACTTTTCATAGATGCGTCCCCATCATACAGATGCTGCTGATCCATATAAACCTTTCCCTGTTCATCGGATACCAGGTACCAGGTCTTTTTCAGTTGTCCCGCATTTGCAGAGGAATCATCGTAATAGCAGACCTTAAAGACAACTCCCTGTATAGGATTTCCATGCATGGAAAGTTTTTCTACCAGGGCATCAAGCTCCATAAAATCATACGGTTCGCTAAATCCCTCTGTAAAGGAAGCTGTTTTCAGTTTCAATGCATCATCCGGCATTGTGACGTTCACCGGTACAGGGCTGCCAGCAAGCTGATGTCCTTCCGGGGCAGTCAGCTCTTTGACATAATAAGCCGCGGATCCGGAGCCTGCCTTCAGATAGTAAAACGGGCATTTCCCGGAATCATCCGTCCGGAAGACGTTGTCCGCTACCTTTGCCGTCAGCTTTTCATCGGAATAAAGCTGCACAAGTTTTGTACACGCCTGGTCGGAAAATACAGCGAATGTGGCACCCGCAAGACTATATGATTTCAGCCCCAGTACCTCCGAACTTGCCTTTGATGCTTTTTCAACAGTCAGCTTCCAATAGCGCAGTTTGTCAACAGAAGTGGGAATATTCCCCTTTACGGCAAGTTTGCGTATCGTATATGCCCCGGCGGCATCTTTCTGCGCAACCAATTCAATGGTATACGTATTCGGGTCTACATCATAAATATCAGAAGGCGGCATAATCTCCTTCATACGCACAAAACCAAATGGCAGCATAGCTACTGTCTTGCTGGAATTTTCAATTATTGCGTCACTCTGATAGGTCTTTCCGTTATAAGTAAAGGATGATACATAATGCGCATGATCATAAGACAGGATTCCGTTTGCATCTGTTTTAAAATACCAGGTCCTTGTTGGAGAGAATGCGTCCGCACTTGTTTCAATACTGTACTCAACTTTATAAATCGCCCCCTCTACCGGTAATCCGGAATCATCTGTTTTCGTCAGGATCTTTCCATTAAAATACATCGGATAGTTATAGATCCAGTTGTTCGCTGCCATGGAGGCATAGTCCGCATTATTCACCTTTTCATGAAGTTTCACTACACCGCTGTCAGACTCCGAAATGACTACCGGTCCATAAATGTCTGTATTCTGGGTACACCCTGCAATACGTCTGGTTTCCACAACATAATAGGTTCCGGGATCCAGAATATCAGAATCTCCGTAAACGGTATCATCCTCTTTATCATTCAGGACAATCGTACCTTCCGGAGTCACCGTCGTATCGATCATTTTTGTAACCGGATTATAAGCGGATGCCGGATAAATCGCAAAGGTTGTCTTCAGATAACCATATTTGTTTGGGTTTATATCCATAAACTCAGGATATGCAAAACGTTTATAGACTCTTAATCTTGCCCCGTTCGTGAGGGATGTGTATGTCTTTGAACCATAAAAGTTCTGATAGTTTCCGTGACTGTCGCTGCCCGGATGCAGGCTGCAGGTAATCCTTAATCGGTAATCATCACCTTTTTTCTGGATGTAGCACTGAAACGTCGCGCCATAAGAACTATTGGGCCAGAGTCCGAGGTAATCATGGCCGCTGGAACAGCTGATATTGAAATTTGTCAGATCCTTGGAATCAATGTCATATCCCTTTTCTGTGATCCATGCGCCTATTGCGTCACGTTTCTCAGAAACCTGCGCGGTACCGGTATTGCAGCCTCCCACTCTTCCTGACACCCAGGAATTATTCGTGGTATTTGCGGAACCGGTTGTGACACGCCCGCTGATGTTTTTGCTTTCAACGGTCGTCCAGGTTGCTGCGATTTCCATATATTCGTCATCCTCTTCATCTACCTTCCCAAGAACGGTATCTTCCAGATGCTCCATATCTGTATCTGACAGCTGGTCCACCGCGAACTCTTCAATATTGAATTCCTCTCCGTCTGCCCAGCCTCCGCCTGTAAAGAACTTTGCGGACTGATATCCCGGACGGTACATGGATAAGATCACTGCTTCTGTCAATTCCTCCGGAACAGATACGGTCAGGTTCTTTGTACCATCCTCATTATCTGTCAGCTTGCAGATATCACCTGTTACCTGTTCAGAAGAGGATGAAAAATCCACTTCATAATCCGGATCAATGCAGGTGATGGTAAATATTTCATCAGGAGATTCCATCTTTACCAGATCCCCATAGCCGCTGTAATGGCTGTCCGTATCCTTCCGGAACATGAGCGTTGATTCTGAAGAAGTCAGATAAATACCTGGCTCAAGGCTTTCTCTTTCCACAACGTTTACTTTGTTGGCAACATACCAGGTATAATCCGGATAAAGGAAATATGACATTTCATAGGTAACGGTGTAAGTACCCGGCCTGGTGACATCAAAACCTCCGTCATCCGCAAGGTTGTTCACTTTAAAAGTCTCCGGATTGTAGTCGATCAGAAGGCCGTACACATCAAAATCTCCGTCATCCTTCAAAACTGTAAATTCCCTGCCATCCACAGTCGCTCCCATATACTCCGGAACAATGCCGCCATACCCTGCATTCCTTTCCTGGTTTACCACTGACGGCATCAGCTGCTCCAGCATGGAAGAACCCTCTGTTACAAGGCTCCTGTCCTCCGTATATTCAAAAGTCACAAACAGGTTCCACCTGTAATTCTCATCGTCTTTGAGGGAACAGGTATATTCTGCCTGGACCTTTTCCCCATTTTTTCCAGCATGCTCCGGAATCTCACTGACACAGGCTACAGATACATTTTCATCCTCATGGTATGGATTGTAAGCGGCAAAGCCATATCCGGTATCTCTGGTCCAGATTTTATGGGACTGGGAAATGGAGGAACCTTTTCCCGGGTACTTCCCATCTTCCTCCTCACCGGCCATGTCATTAAGTTCCTCTTTTGTGAAACTGTCATCCTCTGTTTCCGGGCTTTCGGTTTCTTCCTCATCCGGAGCCACAGCCACATAGTCTGTCGCATACACAATTCCTTCGTTTACCCTGACCGCGTCGACTCCTGCCTTGGAAACACAGCCGCTGAATTTTGCGGCAGCTTCCGACGTAGTGCCGGCAGTCACGTTGTAATCCACCGTTGTTCCATAGTTTGAAGAAGAAATACGGACACCATTCCCATTACAGGCACCGATGATATATGCTTCCTCTACGGAACTCGGCATATAATCCATGACATCAGCACCATTGTTTCCCGCAGCGCCAACTACAAGGATCCCCATCGAAGCTGCCTTCTGGATTTCGGCTTCCAGTACCGCATTCATCAGGTTCTTTTTCGATGACAGGGACAAGTTAATGATGGATGCGCCATGTTCCATAGCATACTCCATGCCTGCGACAATGGCGGATACAGTACCCCGTCCATTATTTCCCATTACTCTTACCGACAGGATCTTCGCATCCGGATTCTGTCCTGTGATCGCGGACACCATAGCGTTTCCATGTGAATGCCCTTCCAGGGCATCATCGATCAGGGATACCCTGGCAATCACATTTCCGGATGCGGAAGCGCCTGTATCCAGAAGTGCGATCACCCTTGTTTTTCCATCCGGCAGAAAAGAAGCGCCCTCCATATTGGAGAGCGCTGTTACCGGATTATTTTCCTTTTCCACAGAAATCTCTTCCGTTTCCTCGGCGGATGCGTCAGATGCAATCTCCATAAATACATCCGGCTCTACCGCGTCGGCAACACCTTTGTAATAGACGTATGCTGCCATACACCTTTCTACCGTCTCATATTCGATCAGATAAATGTCATCGTAACTGCCGATCACAGAATCAGATTCCAGTATCTTCTTTTCATCCTTTGCCATTACCAGAAGCCTTTTGGATGCAAAATCCTCTGCATTCAGATGTCCCGGAATGATTTCCGAAAAAGCATCTTTCTCCTGATCTTCCTGCTTCGTTTCATCTGGTTCTTTCTCAGAAGTGGCTGTTTCTTCTGCCGGTTCTGATTCCCGATTGGTTTCTGACTCCGTATCTGTTTCCCGAATCTCAGTTTCCTGCGATTCTGTTTCCTGCTGCTTAGGAACCGTTTCCTGCTCTTTTGCCTCTTCCTCTGGTTCCTTTGCTTTTTCCCTCCATGTGATGGCACATTTATCCAGCCGGATATCCGCACCTTCCGAAGAAATGTCCGCACTTACTACCACCGTTTCTGCCAGGTCATTGAGCACCGGAAACGAATCTGTGAAGGCATATCCTGCGGGAAGGTCCACTTCAAGATATCTTGCCATAAGCTGTTCTTCTTCCCTATCCTCCCGCAGATAGAATGCTCCATATGCCTCACTGCCGTTTTCCCCCGTCAGCAAAACCTGGAAACAGTTGTTATCTTCACAGGATGGAAACTCCACATCCCCGCATGCTTCTGTCAGCACTTCATCCGGTATCTTTTTCCCATCCGTTTCCTTGCCGCTGTAATCCCAGAAATAAAGTCGCAGTTCTGCGTCATCTTCCGTTGGATTTTCGGCAGATACTTTCAGCTTCTGCAAAAGACCTGCCTGCTCCGGATCCGGGCATTCTGCGGTGGGTTCAGAAGCTTCCAGTTCAAGTGTTACCTTTACCTCTTCCTCCACTTTGGTTTCCTCTTTTGGTTCTGCAAAACTCTCAGATTCTTTCTTCTCTGTCTGTTCCTCAGCTGCCTCTTCCTGTTTTATGGTTTCCTTTTTTTCATCAGGTTTTGTTTCAGGTGCCTGCGGTGTTTCTGCATTTACTGTTTCCGGCTGATCGGATTCCGTCAGATGCGGTCCATCTGCTGCTGTTTCCGTTTCAGCTTGCTCTGTCACTTTTTCCGGCGGCATGGCACTTTCTGCCGTTTCTGTATCTGTCTGGCTTTCCGATTCCGGCACTGCCATCCTGTATGCTTCCTCTGCTGTTTCCGTTTCAACTGCTTCTGTCTCCACAGCAGCCATCCCGCTTATTTCTGTTTCACTTCCATGTGCCATGACTGGCAGAGCTGGCGGTGATACTGCTGACAGCATCATAGAAGCCAGAAGTGTGACGGAAGTTATCTTGCTGACATTAAACCTCATTTGAATATTCCCCCTTTATTTTCGGCGTTTATGGATAAACCTGATTCCGGTAAGCAGGACGATTCCTGCTGCAAACAGTCCCAAACTAACCAGGACATCTCTTTTGTACTCCTGCATCCATTTTGACTCCACTGCTTTCGCCCTGAACAGTTCCTCATGATAAGAGTCCTCCATATCTGCGGTCCGCCGTCCCCTTACCAGAAGCCTGTGGGTATTTACTCCATAAGGCGTACAGGTTACTAAGGTGCAGTAATCTTCCCCCGGCGTAACGGCAAGCTCATCCAGTTCAAACGGCCGTACTGTTTTAATCTGGTCTACTTCATAGACCAGCTTTTCCCCATAGATACTCAGAATAAAAATATCTCCTTCTTTCAGTTCTACAAGGTCTGTAAATAATTTCGCGCTGCTAAGCCCTGTATGCCCTGTGATCACACTATGCGTACTGGGACCGCCTATGGGAAGGGATGTTCCCTGCAGATGTCCCGCTCCTGCCTCCAGCGTCTGCTCAGACGTTCCATGATATACCGGCAGGGACACTTCAATTGATGGAATCCTGATAAATCCCATCACGCCATCCTCCGTCATACACAGCAGGGAATCATAATTATCTGAAGAGCTATCGCCTGTTTCCGCGGCGAAGGGATCCTTAAGCTGGATATGTCCGCTTGCAATGATTTCATTGTATTGTCTGGCAAGGCTAAGCTGCGGCTGCCTTTTTGAATCATCGATTTCCTCCGCCATCTCCTCTACCGAATGAACCAGAGAATCCGTCCGGTGTTCAAACACATAGTTTGCGATGAATGGATACAGGATCAACGCAAAGGAGACCAGAAAAAGCAGGAGCACCAGCAGAAATTTTGCGATGCCCCGTTTTCTCATAAGGCTCATACCTCTTTCTTGGATTTTTTACCGAGCACAAGCACACCTGCAAATGCCACCGCACAGCCTGCAAGTGTAAAGAGGATGGTGCCGTATCCACCTGTCTGCGGCAGCTCAAAGGTGGATGTATTTACAACCGTCATATCTACACGCGCATTGGTTGAATTCACATTTTTCACTGCATCTACGCTCATGGCTGTATTTTTTCCATCCACAGTGGCGCTTGCCCGCTCTCCTGCAGCCTCAATCATCTTCTTATGCGCGTTTCCTGTAATGTCCTTGATATCATAGTGCGTGGTCTGTGAAGGTGTGAAATTATCTACCGTGCATTTAATATCAATCGTGATCGGCTCTTTCAAAAGTGAATATCCGGAAGACGTATGTGTTTCTGTCAGCACATAGGTATTCGCTTCCAGTCCATTGATGATCAGTTTTCCATTGCCATCCGGGCTGAATACCGTACCTTCCTCTTCTTTTACTCCTTTGGATGCGTCTGTTACATAGTACAGGCCTTCCTCTGCCTTCTTTGCGATGATATAGTGTCCGTCAGTTTCATTTTTCAGTACAAACTGAACCTTTGTGGGATCTCCCTTTGTTTTGGAATCCGTAAATTCTTTCTTGATATTCAGACCGAAGGTGTAAACACGGCAGCGATCCTCCAGCGTGTCAAGGTAATCCATGCTTGTCCGTTTCCAGGTAAGCGTTACGTCATTCGTATTGCCCGCGTCTCCTAGAACCGGTGTTGCATCAGAATTTACGGTTGCAGAATAAGAAACGACCAGCCAGCACTGGGAAAGTGACGGATCAATTTCTTTTAATCCTTCTTTTGTTGGAGAAACGGTCATCTGGTTATAATCGCTGTTGCTCCCCATGTAAGTTTCTTCAAAAGCAGTGCTTCCATGTGCCCATGATTTGATGGCATTTGCTGTGTTGTTTGCTCTTGCATCCGCCTCATTGTTATAGAAATAGATCGCTGCGTCTTTGTTATAAGTGAGGCCCTTATCAAGCTTATCCACAAAAGTATACTGTGTCAGGTAAGTGGATTCCGATGTGATCTTCGGCAGATGGCTGACAAAAATGTAATCCATCACATCCCCCTCGGAACCTGTTGCAATGTCCGCATATTCCGCCTTTCCATACAGTGCCGCATCGTCATGCTGTCTTACCAGCTTATCCAGATCCGGGATGTTCGTCTGATTCTTCGGGTACACATCCACATCATAAAACCAGTCATCCCCTTCATTATCTGTCATCGGCAGGGAAACAAAAAACGGATCCACAGTCGTATGTACATTTGCCGGAACCTTTGTTTCAACGAACATGTAAAGACCTACCGAAAGTCCGGTTGCGGAAGTTGTCCCATCCGCTTTGGTGAGCGGCATACGTGTGGAACCGCTCGCTGATACAATATAATTTTCCAGAATATTCTTCCCGGCCGTGTTATCGGTAAGGGTATCGGAAAGAGATTTATTCAGTTCATCCGATGTATGCTTATGATCCCCTCTGGAATCCGCCAGGTTCAGGGCTGCTTCCAGCGCCGAGGGAATATCATACAGAAGTTTTACGTTTCCGTTCACGCTCTCTGTATGGATATCACCAACTTTCACATAGGTGAATTCCACCCCTTCAATCACATAGTCCTTCAAAGTGGATTCTGCCCCGGCATCCTTTTTTCCGTTCGCGGTATACTGATAGATATCAATGCCGTCATTTGTAGCCGCTGTCATGTCATATTTATGGATTGTGACAGATGCGCTTCTTGACGTATCAATGATATCATTTGGTGCCGCCAGTACCGGCATCAAACAGGAAGCCGCACAGACAGCGGAAAGCATCATTGCGCTTAAATTCATAATAAATTTTCTCATAAGATGAAAGCTCCTTTCAGGATATTATTAATTTTATTTCTGGGAATACGGCTGTTACCTTCTTTTCTTAAAACGAAGCAGGCTGACAACAAGCGTGATCAGAATGCATGCTGCCGGGAGGAGCACCCGGATCAGGTCTTCCTTTCTGGAAACCTCTTCCGTAAAGCTCTCCTCAATGACAATCCCTTTTTCAGCCAGTTCTTTTTCAGCAAGCTCCTTCACTGCAGTTCCTTTCTGATATTGCGTATCCAATATCTGCTCATCTGTATCTTTGTTCTTTTCACGTTCGCAATAGATCACTAACCGGTACTTTGTCCCGGGTGACATGTACGGATAACAGGAAAACAATGTCACCATATCCTTCCCCTGCCGGATACGCAGGATGCCGCATTCTGTAGCAGGGATGATCTCTGTGCCGGTAACCTGGTAGGCAAGATCTTCCCAGAGATTATGAATATAGATTTTTGAACCGACTTTCAGCTGGTCAATATCCCGGAAATATGGACTTCCGCCCCATCCCCTGTGGGCAGCGATCACACAGTTTGTACTGTCTCCCCCAACCGGCATGCTTGTTTCTGTTAAAACAACTGCGCCATTGCTCATATTTGATTCCGTTGCCCCGATATAAAGCGGAAGCGACACGGAAATCTCAGGAATTTCAATATACCCCACCGCACTGGAGCCATGATTCAAAGCAGCTACATCCACCGGCGCCTGCCTGAAGTTCCAGGCGTCTGTGATGTCCTGTCCGTCCGTAATCAGACGGGCATTGTATTCCTGCAGTGCCGCAAAAAGTTCAGAAGAACCAGACTTAGATTCCGATTTACTGTCCTGCGTTGTTTTCTCTTTTGCTGTTTCTTTCTCCTCATCCGTACTTACTTTTCTTTCCGCCTCCTGATGTACGCTGTCAAACGTATCATCGTTTTGGAAGCCTTCTGTGATCCTGTTGATTTCTCTCCGGTTTTTCCACTCCCTGTAATTTGGATAAAGGAAAATGGAAATACCCATAACCAAAATCAGGATTCCAATGACCGTTTTTATTCTTTTCATCACATCTTTCCATCACCCCTCCCCTTACCGATCTCTTCCAGTCCATAGAAAGAACCGGTGCTCAATGCTGCGTCTACTGCTTTGATCCCAGACAGCACATCCTGCCTGCGTCTGAAATAAAACCGGTACCGGCTTCCCTGTTCCATATGGATATTTTTTTCCAGCAGCAAGTCTGTTTCCGCTCCATCCGCAAAACCGATCTTTATCTTTTGGAATTTTTTGAACGGGGATCTTGCAGTAATTTCCAAAACCATTCCCTCCACAACCTCATAGCCGCCCGTCCGGGCGGTATGCAGCAGCCAGAGCGCCTGAACAAATATCTCCACGCCTAATACCACAGACCAGAAGATAAAACCCGGACTTTCCATCTGTATCCCCATGAAGCTGCCAAGAAAAAGGATAGAAAAAGACAGGATACCCAGTTTCAGTATCCTGTCCGTAAAGATTCCCGGTATATTACAGCTGTCCCACTTCTTCTTTCGGATGCATGCCGGCAGCTGCGGCGCGTCATGCGCATCCTTCACTCGCATCAAAATACTCCTCCTTTCGAATGCTTTCAATCATCAGCTGCTTCCTTCCATAGAGAGCGATCACATCCGCAAGAAACTCCCGCTGTACACTTTGGGGAAATTTTGTATCACCGCCGTCTACAAGGACTGCCACCTGCTTTGCTTTATCCTCCAGTTCCTTTAAATGGCTTGCGATCCTTCCATCCGCTTCCAGTCGATGAAGCAGGCCCTCCTCTTTCTCGGTAAGCTGCGCCTTTCTAAATGCCCGCATGGAAAACCGCAGCCCTTTGCCCATCATAAGGCTGTTCAAAAAGAACCGCCACTGTTCTGCCCTGGTATATTTTGCGCGCACCATCGTAACCCGGCGCATCATTCCTTCCGCCGCGTCCTGTACAGTCTCACCTTCCCATGACGCGATAAGCCCTCTTACCTCCAGCCTGCGCAGGCAGTACCAAAATTCCCCCTCATCCGCCTTTTTCTGCGCTTCCTCCTCACCAAACGCAATACGCAACAGGCCTTTCAGCCGTCCATAAATATCTTTTTCCTCACAGAAAGCCCACAGCAGGGCGCTCCAGATCTGAATTTCCATCCCCGTCAGGATTTTTTCTTCTGCCGCGCTTCTGACAGAAAATCTTCCATCCGCACGGTCATTTTTGACTCCGATTGCTGTATACCACTTCATAAGCTTTTCCTCCTAAAACAATTTCATGACCTCTATGATTTTAGGGATAACGTAACCTAAAGCCATGCCGGACGCCACACAGATGCCGGCATGCGCTTTTCTCATATTCCAGACATTCTGATGCCTTGTACCGATGATACGAACCCTGCCTGGCACCATCCATCTCAGCTTTCGGTAAAATTCTATGAATTTCTTATGGTCGAATCCAAAAGAACGGACACAGAATATCCGGCGCCGCTGTTCCTCCTCATCCAGCAGAATAAAACTCTCCTGCCCCTCTTCTATTTCCCGAAGCACCACATAAAATTCCGGTATGCCGCGCCTGCTGCCTTCCACGATCTTGTCGATCTCATCATAGAAAATGCGGCAGGACTCATAATGCCCGTTCTTTTCCGGCTGGCGGACCGCCAGACTATCCGCCTCCAGCTCCATATAGCAGCTTTCCGCTTCCATAATCCGTCTGCCGGATTTCAGTACCTGCCGGATAAACAGTACGATCGCCGCTGCGAGTACGCCACACAGGTACGCCAGATCCCAGCACCGTTTCTGGTAGACCAGCAGATACGCGCAGATCCCCTCCGCAATACTGCATAGCGCCACTGCAATATAATACTGTTCGCGACGGTCCATCAGTCTGTAAACGTCATCTTTCGTTGCCTTTAGCCGCAATGCATTCCTTCCTTTCTACGCTGTAATCTGTGTCCTGGTTCCAATGCCTTTTCCTCCTTTCTCCAGTTCCTGATGCATTTCCATAAACTCCGTACATTCCCGGATCGTCTCACCGCAGAGGTAATCCGAGAACATGCCAATGTGCATGTCCCGTTCCCGCACATTCAGCCGGTTCTGCAGCCAGATATAGGCTCCATGCCTCGTCATATATCCCTGTTTCCATATGGCATCCAGCGCCCTGTGCGCTTTGATCCGCTTATTGCGCAGCGCCGCGTCAGCCAGGGTGCCTTTGGGACGCATGCTTTTCCGGTGCGCTCCCACATAGGCATCGCAGTGCCCGGGATATCCGCTGCATACATATAAATATCCTTCCGGGTCCAGATTGTCATCCCCATATACATAAGCAGTCGGGCGCAAATTTGCAGTGCGTCCGCAATAGGGACAGACGATCGGCTTCAAGTGGCTCTTTTTCTTTTTTGACATCCCATCATCCCTTCCTTTCCATTGGTCTGCGTGTGTATCCTGAATTTTAAACAATCTGATTTTTCTGTGACAACAGTATTTTGAAAATTTTTAAAATTTTTTTATCAGGGGTTCCGCTTAATCAGTCGGGTGATGATTCCCTCCGCCACCTCATAATTATCATTGATCCGGGTAACGACAAAACCAATCTTATCCCGCTTTGACGGCAGGCTCGCCATATTGCAGGAATGGGCCACCGCGTTCACCCCGATATCCAGACGGATAAAATAGGTTCCTTTATAAACATCGGTGATGGTGCCCACATATTTTCCCTGCCTATGGCATTTTTTCAGATTGTCCTTGTTGATATTTGCCGTGGCGCTCTTCGCGTCCACAGATACCGTGAGTTCATCCACAGATTTCCCATGAATCTCATTGACCGTCACCAGCACCAGATCCCCGATCTGGAATTTCTCCGCTGCATCCACCATCCATTCCCACGCCATATCCCTGGCACGCACAGACACTTCCACGCCGAACACCTCCAGCCGGACTGCCTTTGCCGCTACGGCGATCACCCTTGCCTGCACCACACGTCCCGGATAGAGCATCGGCTGTGTCCCGTCCTCTTCCGCAAAATAGAACATCTGGCGTTTCTTCAGCATGGCGTCCTTTCTGGAAGCGACCACGCTTTTTGTCTTTGTATCCAGATCCTTGATGATAAAATCAATCTCGCAGCCCAGCATGTTGTTGGCGATCCTGGTCTGCCGGTTTAAGGTATCCGCATTTTCCCGGCCGTCACCGCTTAAATTGATCATCATTTCATTCATCGGGATGATAATTCTAAACCCGTTAAAATAAGTAACCGCCACAACCCAGCCGCTCTCCAGCTTCTCTACGCCGCCCAGCTCACCGGTCAGTATTTTTCTGGTACGATGTGCGTTTAAAAGCGCATGCCATCTGGCATCCTCCTGTTCCTCCATGCTTTCTACGCGCGAATCCACGTCGATTGTCAGCACCCCGTCAAGCGCCGCCCTGGGCGCTTCCCTTTCTGCCGCCGGAGCGCCAGAAACTTTTTTTGTTTCCTCCATGTTTTCCCTCCAGTCTTTTTTAGTGAAAAAAGGCACAAAAAAACGGCTTCCCGAAAAAGCCGTTCTCATGTGCCTTCTTTTTACGAATATCATTGTATAATGGTTAGAATCGGATGTCAATATCATGCGTATCGCAATTCAGTTGCATAATATTCGCAATTTATTCGCATTATGCCGATTAGCAGTTTATTCCCTCTTATCCTGCTTTTTTCTACATTTCCATAGCGCCATCGGATGATTTGCCACATTGTTTAATTCAGAACTTTGTCCGAATATCCATTCGGGGTAATAATTACCCTCTGCAAATGCTCTCCAAAAACGCTCTTCTTCCTGTGTCGGTATCAATATGGGCGCTAAATAATCCCTCACTTCATTTTGTACAATGTCCAGTTGAAATTTCTCACCCTTCCGCAATACCGGATACAGATCCCTTTTGATTTGCTGTGCTGAAACCTTTCCAATATAATCCAGTTCAAACTTTACGGGCGGTTCTTCCGCCCCGATTGCGCTATAAAATACAGCACATTTACGGAGCATAACCGTCTCGCTCTCATCAAAAAGCCCATATTTGACCATGTTATAAATATCATACAAATCCCTGGATGCAGTTCTCGTAAGTAAAGCCACTGTCTTTGATGCAAATATTTCAAGCGGTGAAACAGAAAGCACTGTGAGTTTCTCTTGATTCCATGGAAGTTTTATTTCCCGTCTCTTCACAGGAAGCACATGACACCGAAGCATATAGTTAATCTCTATTTTCAGATTATCCTTTACTCCACCGACATTGACGTATTCATAAACAAATGAATCCAGTGCGTGATATTTTTTTGATTTAGGACTCAGTGTATAACCGTTCGCTATCATATATTTACTGATTCGCGCTGTAATGCTTTCTCTATCTTTCAACATTGCATCTCTTTCGATACTTTTACAATAGTCCAAATCAATATCTACCGAAAGTCTTGGCAAATCAAAAATAGTCAGATTAATGGCTGTACCACCTTTTAATGCAACGGAATCATTCAGAAGGTCGTCTTCCTCAATAAATCTCAGCACATCCGCAAGGCGACAGACCTTTTCAAGTGTATCCCGTACAAAGCCCATTTCTTTTGCCATTCGCCCCAGTGTCATTCTATCAAACTGCATCATAATCGCTCACTCCTTTATCTATCAGTCCCTTTAATGACAGCGGTGTATATAATCCCCATTTTTCATTAAAAACGTTCGCTCCTTCTGCTTTCATTAAATACCGCTTCGCACCTGATGAATTTCTCTGACATTCCTCAAAAAATCTATCAGACAAGCGAATTTCATTTTTTAACTCTTCAAATATATAACCACATTTTTGATATAAAAATCCGTTCTCATTCCGTTTCAGGCACGCAATTAATTTTTCTTCGTTTAATCCCGGCACCAGCATAAGGCAACGAACCACTTCTTCCAGTCCTGCTATTTTTTCGAAATCCCGGATGCTGTCTATGACAGTCTGTTCGATAGAAGTCATCCGAATTTTTCCCTGATGTACGATATCAATATCCTTTTTTTTCTCCACTCGGTGATAAATCACACCATCATACTCAAAGTCGGTAAAACGGCTATTTGTTGCTACATAGCACTCATAAAATACCTGGTTTCCGTATCCAAAAGCTTCGAATGCACTATGATGTGATATGCATGCATCCGGGAAAAGATTAGATCCTATCTGGTATCTTGAAAGTACAGGCTGCTTTGTTTCCATGCTGATTACCACGTAGAAATCCCGTTTCACTCTTTCAATATATCCTTTTTTCTGGTATGAATAGATAACCGTTTTTGCCGCAGATTCTGTTCCGATTAATTTCGTCAGCTCGTCTCGATTAAAGCATCCTTTTTCCAGTAGTTTTTCATAATGTTTCATACGATATCACCGTTCATTTTAATTATTTCATAATATGATTTCTATTTACATCATTATGCGCATTTTTTAAAATTTTCATTTTGATTTTATCATATAGTGATTCGTATTTCAAGCAGATTGTGTAATTTTTAAAAAGCATATCGTTGTAAGTTTCTCAATTATATTTCTTCACATATGACTACATTATCTTTTTTATCCCGTCCGCATACCGGATTCTGGAAAAATACCACACTTTTCCATTGACCATGCGGCAGATCCGCTCATTCTGCAGATATTGAAACTCCGAAATCTCCGGATTATCCCTTTTCCATCCGGTCTTGTCAAAAAATTCCTGCTCCGTTTCGTATATCTCAATACAGGTTTTTGCAAGTTCCAGCTTCTCTATGTCATCTTCATGAACATATAGGTCAAACTCCCGTTCCAGCAGATAACGAAACCCATACCGTACCAGAGAATTTTCTCTTATGTCAATTGTGGGTATCTGCAAGCCTAATCCCTCCCTTCCTGCGGAGAAAACAGATCCTCTACTTTCATGACTGCCCTGCCGCTCTTTTTGCTTCCTTTCTTTTCCTTCCTTGGCAAAACAGTATCCGCTGCCAGCACATCCCCAGGTTCCATGCTTTCCATTTCCATCTGATACTGCATGTCTCTTCTGCTTTCTTTCTCCCGCTCAGTACAGTCCTGCACACAAAACCTCGCCTTTTCCTGCTCCCATTTTTGATACCACTCCGGGATATGGTTCTCAACCTTTTCCATCTGAAGCTTTCCTGCATCTCTATGCTCCGTATAATCCATTTTCCGAAACCGCAGCACCTTCTGACCCCGAATGATAAGCAGCCCCTGGTCCAAGGGGTATCTAAGAACTTCATCCGGAAGCAGGAGCTGACGCTTGCCAACAGATGTGGATTCCGTATATTCCGGTACATAATCAGTTGCCCGGATTGTATAATAGTTCTTCCTTATAGAAGACACGGACACCGTGATCTCCCCGGTACGGTCGCTGAAATAAGAGGCTGTTGTCATATCGTTGCAGCCTAAGAAAATAGAAAAATCGCACCCTCCAAGGATTTCTTCCCATTGGTTATCCGGATAGCGGTTCTGGAGCTGGGGAATGTTCTGGTAGAGGATGCTCATTCCGATGGAGCGCGACCTCGCTGTTGCCAGCTTTTTCTTAAAATCCGGCACCACCCCGATATTCGGAAATTCATCCAGGATAAAGTTCATCGGGATCGGAAGCCGTCTTTCTTCTGTCCTGTCCGCAAACCGTACCAGTTTGATGCTCAAAAAAGACGTAAACAGCGTTGCCAGCATGTCATACGTGGAATCCTGGTCGGAAGTAATGCAAAAATATGCGCATTTCTCTCTCCCCGGCAAGGTTAAATCAATATCTGTGTGGCTGGTGATCTGCTGTACCAGTTTATTCTGCAAAATCTGAAGCCTTGTCCCAAGTCCAAGCACCGCGTTTCCCTTCACCTTTTCCGCCTTTGAAAACAACTGATACGGCCCCTTTGCCGGATGGTTTCCCGGCAGCCTCTCAAAAATGGAATCCAATGCCTCTACACTTTTGTTCAGCAGGAGCTTGTACGCTTCCGGAAATGTTTTCTGCTCTGGGGGATATTCCTCATATACATACAGGCAGAGTGCCTTTAGCAGATCCATCTCCACATTGTCATAAAAGTGATCGAATTTATCGGTCGTATTTCGGATAACCACATCACAGAAAACGTCAATCAATTCTCCCTCATCGATCTCAGCCAGACAATTCCACGCATCAGAATGCGTAAGCTGGATCAGGTTCAGCTGCTTGACCGTATACCCCTCCGTTTTCAGGTAGGCGCACAGATCTTCGTACAGTTCTGATTTTGGATCCGTTATGTACATGCTCTCTCCACGCCTTACACATTGTAGTGCCATAACCCTTGCAAAGGCCCGGGATTTCATGGAACCCTGGGATCCGCATACTGCAATATTCCGGTTCAGTCTGGAATCTACGGGCAGGCTGATGATATTTCCGGTATCCAGCTCTTTCCCAAAAATGATCCCGTCCACGCTTCCGGTATCTTTATCCGTCTTAAGGATCTCTGTAAGCTCATTCTTTTTCATGAATCCGGCAGTTCCGTATGTCCCCTGGTCCGATATCTGGAAATTCCGTTCATCCTGCTCCCCGCTTTCCCTTCCCTGAAGGACGATCAATACCGCCACAACCACAAACAGGATGATTGCCGCTACCGACCACTTGATCCCGGCAGATGTCATTACCCCGTTTTGGATGCAGATGACCGGATTTAGCTGAACCTCTGACTGTAAAAACAGTGTCGTTAAAAATCCTCCCACATACAAAGCCAGAACCACCGTTCCCGCCACAAATAACAGTTTTTTCCATAAATCCCATTTTCTAAGTTTTTCCGTCTTTCTCCTCCTCTCCATACTCCATATCCTGCGACTGACATTGTGACTGATGATACTGAAACAGGTTCCCATAGTAGCTGCTGATGGTGCTTGGCGAATTATAGAGCGCCGTAATAAGCACCGCCCGTATATTCCTCGCCTTTGTCTGGTTCTCATCCATACAGTGCAGAACATATTCCACATGCTGTTTCCCCAGCTTTGCAAACCGGCTCTTTACCACGGCAGCCGGTTTATTCTCTTTGTTCACCCGGATCTCCTGTGCAGTTGAGGTCATCACGTCAACCATAATTCCAAAAATCTCATCAATCCGTTCGTCATAGGGATTGTCAAATTTCAGTACATCATAGTCAATCTGCTCCCTGATGCGTTCTTCCACTTCCGGAAAAGATAAGATGTGGGAATCTCTGTTGTATTCTCTGTAGTTATTCTCTGTATTTGTCTCACCGGTTTGAGTGACACCTCTCTCTGTTTTCAATGGGAGGGTATCCCCCATTTCAGTGATACCTCCCTCTGATTTCGGGGATACCTCTCCCCTAAATCGGGGATACCCCCTGCATACTTCTCCCTGTCCCCTGTTTTCAAAGTTTTCCGGATAGGTAAGCGCCTCCAGTACGCCAACATCCAGATCAAGGAACAGGACATTGGATACCAGGTGCCCGCCTTTTTCTATTGTCCTGAATATCCACATAAAGGCCGCCGTCTGATTTCAGGAAAAAATTTGCCAGTACATCCAGCACATGCTTTTCCTCATAATTATCGTGGTCCCGCACTCTTCCAAGCGGCAGCGTCTCGTCATAAACATGTACAAAACATACGGTACATTTCATATATTCCGGTGTTCCCCCTCCCATTTCCGCCTGCTTGACGCACCAGTGCTGGCAAGCGGTATGCAAAGGCTTATACAGATAATCCGTATAGCTCTCTTTCCGGTGCGGAACCAGAACCGGCATAGAAACTTTCAGTATCCGATCCGCAAAGGTAATATCAATCCCATGTATCAATACCAGATCCGATTTGTAATCCTCATATTTCTGCGCGTCCAGAGTAACTTCCAATGTCAGCCTTCGAAGTTTTTCCGTAAGCTTTTCCGCATTTTTAGAGGATTCCAGAACCATATCGCAGAAATTCGTATACTGCAGGTTTGAATTTTTTCTTGTGTACGCAAGCAGAATACTTCTTGCTTCCGCCAGATGCTGCTCCACCCGCCCTGCTGTTTTCTGTGCGTCATCCAGTTGGGTTTTCAGCTTCCCAAGGACATCATTCTCACTCATCCTTGCGGTAATACTCGACTTCTCCATCCTCCTTTACCGTGCAAAAACCTACTACATCCGGAATCCGAATCTCCGGGATGCTCTCTGGATTTTCCACCACAACGATATGGCCGCAGCTGTCTATCCCCTTTCTTGCGAACAGGCTATTTGTGATCCCCACCTCCGCTTCTGAAACATACAGGATATCATAAATCTCCCCATCCCCGACAAATACAATGCGCACCGGATACTCTTCCTTAGCGGCGAGAAAATGTTGTTCCACTTTTTTCTGATCCATAATCCCAAGCAGCGCCCATACGCTCTGCAGCGTGCCATATTCCCTTGCCGCATAGGATTCCTCATTGACAGCGGCCAGCTTCAGTTCCTGGTTGATATAGATATCCCGTCCTTTTTCCAGTGCCTTTAGCGCGCGCCCCACAAACTGCTCCCTGCCATCCTTTGCAAAGAATTCATAAAGCTGGCTTTTATAAAGCGCATTGTATTTCTGGATCAATTCCTTTACCTCTCGTTCTACGGCTCTCTGTTTATTTTCCATTAGTTTTTGCATCCTTTCTGCTTTATTTTTCCGTGTCATAAATGACGTATTCTATGCGTATTAACTGCGCATTTTATGACGCATAACAGATTGAAAGCTTCCATTTTATGCTATTGCGCATTTTACACGTCATAATAGGCGTATTTTGTGACACATACTATACGCTTACAATCTGTCCTTCGTTTTCTTTTCCGGTCACCCCTTTCGCCCATATGCGTCTGCCCCATACTTCTGGATCCTGCTCTTTAATTCCTGCAGATCCCTTCGGTCAGTTGTAATCAGGTCTTTTTCCAGCTGGCTTGCCTTGAATTCCACGATCAGGTTATTGTTATTGGTAGATATCAAGCCGTTGCCCCGCTCAAAATGGATAATGGAAGTCATCTCTGCCTCTGACAGATCCAGCTCCTCCCGGATATGCTCCGCTTCCGCATTTTCCATATTCAGGATGATCTTTGTTTTTGAATTGTTCAGGATGCCCCGCCCAAGTTTTCCGCCCTTAAGCGCGAAAAAGTCCGCCAGGTCCTGCGTCGCACAGACAGCCGCCCCGCCATACGCACGTATGACTTTGAAAATCTCCAGAAGATATTCACCGGCAAGCTCATTGGACGCCAAAAGTTTCCACGCCTCATCCACAAAGATCGCTTTTTCCACGGTACGGTCTTCTTTCGCTTTTGTCCAAACAAAATCAATGGCAACAAACATGCCAAGCAGAAGATCTCCGGAAAGCTCCGAAATATCCAGTACAACATATTTATTATTTAAGTTCACATTCGTCTGCTGGTTGAAACTGGAAGCGGATCCGTTTACCAGCCGGTTCAAAATATTTGCGATCCGCCTGCATTCCGCTTTTCTTTGCAAAACCTCATGCAGATCCCCGAGGATCGGCATCTTTCGGTAATACCCCGGACGTTTGGGATCCGCAAGGCTCTGGTTGTCATGGGTAATCCCCTTTTCCTGATAGGTAATCACCAATGCCTCATCCAGCAGCTGCTTTTCCTCATGTGTCATATCCGGGATCAAAAGGCTGAAAAAAATATGGAGGCTCTGTATCTTCATCGCAAGTTCTGACCGCTCCGCCATATACCCATCCAGAATATCGCTGGTAGCGGTGTCAGTCGGGCGTATTTCCATTACATTGATACAATTATGGGAAGCCGGAGAGATCTGGATAAATTCTCCGCCGATATTGGTACATGCCCTTGCAAACTCATGTCCCTTATCCGGAGCTATGATAAATACCTGGATATTTTTCCGCCGCATCCTCAGCGCCATAAGCTGCATGGTAAATGTTTTTCCTGCCCCGGAAGTTCCCAGTATCGCGATATTGGCGTTCTTATAGATCTGCGTGTTAAAAATATCCACGATAACCAGGGAGCTGTTTGCTTTGTTTACTCCCATCATAATGCCATCCTTATCTGACATCTCATAGGAAGCAAAGGGATAGCATGCCGCTACACCGGAAGTCAGCACGTTCCTCTTCGCCCGCGCATAGATCTTTTTATTCAGATTTAAAAGCGGTAGCGTGGAAAGAAATGCCTGCTCTTCCCGGAAAATACAGCTTGCTGTACCGATATCCTGGGAATTTAAAAGCTTTGTCATTTCTTTTGCCCGCCATTCCACTTCCTTTGCGCTGTATCCGGTAATCGTGATCAGGGTGCTCATATAATAAAATTCCTCGCTGCCGCCAAGCCCCCTTTTGAGATAATATCCCGCATGGATGGACTCGCTTAAATTGTCAAAATCGCTGTTTGTATCATAAGTATCCTTGATCTTCGACCGGTTTAGGCGAATTCTCCTTCCGATACGTTCCATGCTCTTTGTCTTGTCCTGCTTGAAAAAGAATACGTCCACATCAATGCCCTCTCCCGCGTTAATCAATAGGGAAAGCCAGCCCGCGGGTACCCTTGTCCGGTATTTCTGTGAAGGTATGAACAGATAGGTGTGGTACACACCGTCGATCACCGCATAATTCCAGTTCCGAAACTCTATCGTTTCCGGCGCGAACAGTTCTGTTACCGGAATCATTGGGATACTGTCCCGCCCATTTTCCTCAAGGTAATAGTCACGCACTTTCCGGATACGGTCATCCAATGTCTCCTTCATACTGGTCTGCCGGTTCAGGATCTGATAAAACGTCTCCACAATAAACCGTGTCTCATTCTCATGCTCCAGTACCACATTTCCACACAGGGCAAGATATTTCTTTGCCGTCTGGACTGCGGATTTCATATACAGGAACACATCTTTTTCCTCCGGATTCTTGTTCCCATTGTAGGACTGGTACTCAAAAATCAGGAAAAAACGCCGGGTAATCGCCTCCTTTGTGCCCAGCGTTTTAATAAGACGCGCGTAATCCTCCTGTAAAAGCCTGCAGCGCTCATCCGTTTCTTTTTCCGCCTCTTCCCTGATCTTCTCAATATACTCCAGGATATCCGCTTTTTTGGACACTACCTTAAACTGGATCTTCGATGGAGCGATCTTCAGGTAAGACATAAAAGAAAAAATAATGTTGCGCTGCTCACCGGGGGAGCGCAAAAGGAAGTTAATTGGCAAAATTTCCACCAGCTTGACATAACGGTTATCGGATGTCAGAATAATCCCGTTCTTTACCTGCCGGATTGGCAGATAAGAAGCCGCCCATGTCACCGGCAGAAAATCCAGCGTCTGCTCCTTTCTTTTCTTCTGCGGCTTTTTATCCTCTTCCCTTGCTTCCCTGGGCATTTTCCGCTGTTCCTGCGCTTCCGGGATCTGGAACAGTTCTTTTTTCAGTGCCCGTTCTTCCACTTCCTGCTGCCGTATCCTTTTATATTCTCTTTTTTCATCCTCGCGGCGTTTCTGCGCTTCCTCCTTCATGCGTACGTTGTACCGTTTCCGCTCTTCTTTGTGCTTCTTCCTCGAATTTCTTTGCCCTTTCTTCTCTGCGCGCTTTGCGTCTTTCAGCTTCCTTTTTAGTTCCTTTACTTCGCTTTCTATGCTCTCCACCCCCTTTCCGCTTTGCCTGCCTCCGTTCTCTACGGTACTGTTTTTTCTGCTGCTTTCTAATCCTCCTGTTCCTTTTCAGACGGTACTGGCCGTTTGGTACGGTAAGCGTCCTGCGCCTCGCAAGATAACAGAAAAACTGAAAGATAAATGATGTAAGACTCTCACCCTGCACCCCGATCACCGCAAAGATGGCTACCGGAAGAATCACGATGATCCCGGCGTAAATCTTCCCCTTTACGCTTAAATCAACCGCCATCAGGAGCTGAAATAAAAGAAGGACCAGGGCTGCCGCTTCTACGGCATTCCTGGCCTCAACTCTTCCGGATAGGATCGTCCCTTCCTTTGCAAAATTCGGTGGTATGGTGTAGACATCTACCCGTTCTTTATGTGCCATGTCACACCTCCATTATTCTCTGTCCTTAGCTATATTTTTTCTGCCTTTTGCGCAGCAACAGGACACCAGCCAAACAGGCGGCGCCAATGCCGCCAAACAATGCCATTACCTTCTTTATCCCCATATCCCGCACTATGCCTTCCTCCTGTCAGGACAATAAAATGCCCGCTTCCGCTGCCGGTTATGGTATACGCCTCACAGATTTCAACTACCATCTTTCCTTCTTTCAGCGACTGAACCACATAGCCCATCCGGTCTTTTCCTACCCGCTCGCAGGTAAGCCCCCAATGGTGCGCCGCGTTCGTCGGGAAAGAATGTGCGGTTCCCACGCCACTCACATATTCTCCGTTGGCTATGGAGTAGGCGCAGGTCATCTGGGGATTTACTGTCTGCCCGGTCAGCGTTGAAATAACGATTGCCATAGAGGTCGGGCCGCAGCCTGCTCCCCCGATTGTACTGGTGCCATAACCCATGTTCGCCCACGGTTCTTCTCCCTGGTTATAGTACACAACTCTTTTCTGGCAGTTTGCCACCGTATCGTAAGTGATGATATCCCCGGATGCGTCAATGTTGCCGATATAGGAATCCTCTCCGCTGCTGCCTCCGGTAATAAAATCCGTCCAGCGGAACAAGGTAAAGAAGCCATTTTTTACCGCGTCAATCCCGTCCTGCATGAGCTTTAATAATTTGATCACCAGATTGAAAACCGTCTCGTTTGTCACAAACTTGTACTGGTAACCACCCCCGACATTCGTAAGCTGCGCATTCAGCATAAGTGCAAGGGTATATTCTATCCTTTTCGCCTGTACGGTCCTGCTCTCTTCCCATACATTGCCGCCCTCCGCCAGAAGCTGCTCGTACGCGGCCTTATCAATTTCCTTCCTGCCTTCCTCTGTCTGATGGCAGTATACCGTCTGTGTGGACTCTGTTTCCCTTTCATCCGTGACAGACCAGGAGAAAAAACGTTCCACATTTTTTTCCACTGCTTCCTTCAGGATCTCATATGATTTGCCCAATCCTTCATCCGGCTGCCCTGTATCCTGGGATACAGACGGAGCTGTCCTGCGGTCCTGAATCTCCACATATCCCAGCACTTTCTGCACATACGCCTGGGTTTCCGGATAAGGCGGGATCTGATACCCATAATCCACTACCGCGTTAGGGCCTGCGTTATACGCCGCGATTGCCAGCTCCAATCCATTTGAATGATTCTTAAACTGCTCTATGTTCTGCGCGATATATTTTGCCCCGCCCATGATATTCTGCCGCGGATCGTATGGATCAGATACGCCAAGCCCCGCCGCCGTCGCCGGCATGAGCTGCATAATCCCGATTGCGCCGGCACCGGAGACCGCATTCGGGTTAAACTCAGATTCCACCTTTGCCATTGCGATCAGAAGTGCGACGGGTACGTTATATGTCCTTGCAGCCTCTTCAAAATACGCGTCATACGGGCTGGAAAGGTTGGTAGACATATCAAGCCCCAGACTGTTTTGATAGCCCAGAAAAGAATACAACGTGCCGTTGTCACAGTTTTCCGCCATCATGACCGCAAGATAATAGCTTATGTTCCGCTTCAGCTTTGTCTCATATTCATCGACCACCACAAGCTCATGGCCTTCGTAATGCTTCTCTTTGTCCGCACTGATCTCCTGTATATTTGCGTCCCGCTCCGCTTCGATAACCGAAAGAATATTTTTTGCGTATTCTTCATTCGCGAATATCTCTTCCACCCTTGTCCGAAGGTTTGATAATTGTGCAGACTGGGCTTCGTTTGCGAAAGAATCCGCATTCGCAAATCCCAGATAACTTAAAATAATGCCGATCAGATTCGCAATAATAAACATCCACAGGAAGAGGAACAGAAAAATCCCGGCTATCACTTTCCAGAATGTTTTGCTGGAAACGAGTGTTCCCACAACAGTTCCCAGCGGTCCGGCAAGTGCCGTACCTGTGGCGGCCCCAGCTGCCGCTGTCCCGCCTTTCGCCGCCGCCCGGACTGCATAGGCGGCCTGTGCGGTATGGGCGGCCGTTTCCGCTCCCGCGTCAAGCGGCGAGGAATCCCATTTATCCCCCTGCATTCTCTCACCCCTTTCACTTCAGCGGTATCCCACTGCCTGTTTCTGTTCTTTCCTTTCCTGCTGCCTGCGCCTTAATTCCTCCCTTGTTTTTGGTACTTCCCGGAATTCCCGCGCCGGCTTTCTGTGCCCATCTCCCTTCTGGTTCTCTGCGGGAATCGGGCCTCCAGAGCGCATATGGTTCATTTGTCCGCCCATTTCCCCCATCGGTTCCATACTGTGATCCGCATTTTCCCGGGGCATTTGCGCATCTTTCTTCCTCTCATCCGCCATATACGGATTCTCCTCTGCACTGCTCCCATCCGGCATTGATGCTTCTTCCGATACACGGTTTGCCGCTTCATGGATCACGGGTGCCGCTCCGGTAATGCCGTTGCTTCCCTCGTCTCCATAATTTTTTGCGCCGTCCATATCAGAATCACCGTTTACCTTATCAGACATGCCACCCCTGTTCGCAGGCGGCGTGATACCGGATAATACATCTGCTGCATTTTTTCCTGATCCTATGTCATCTTCCAGTGTTTTTCCTACGGTTTCCGCCCCGGCTGCATCATATGGCGCTATACCGCTTCCACCAAGTTCTGTCTCATTCCCGGACATACCTCCGGTATCATCAAGCAAACCAAGATCATCTAACGCGCCGTTTTCGCCGTTTCCTGTTCCCATGTCGCTTTGCTGTGGATTCCCATTTATACCTGCCGCGCCAGATGTACTATACGGAGCTATGCCGCTGTTTCCAAGTTCCATATCATTTCCAGCGATATTTCCGCCGGCATCTCCAGACAAACCAAGATCGTCTAACGTACCGGTTCTGTCACTTTCTGATCTCATGACTCCTTCCTGTGGATTCCCACTACCGCCTGCCGCGTCAGATGAACCATGTGAAGCTATACTACCACTTCCAAAATCTGCGCCAACTTCACCGATGATGCCCTCCGGGCTTCCATACGAATCTATCCCCGGCATAATGCCCGTAGTTCCATTTGGATTTGAATCCGTTCCCCTGCCGGAAGCCCTGCTGCTTGCAAGGCTTGCATTCCCAAATGCGTCTCCAGCATTTCCGTAGGAAACACCCTCTGATTCCGGGCCGCTTCCCATACTGTCTATCGTACTGCCATCCAATTCCATAGCACTCTCATCCACGCCATCTGAAAACTCTTCTTCTACCGGATAATCACCAATTTCACTGATAATGCCGGCACTGCCGTTTCCATATCCAGTCTCCGAAGCGGTCCCCTCAGTTATTTCTTTTACGCTCATACTACCAGTACCAGCTCCGTCCTCAACCACCTGCCCGTCTGTAGTACCATACCCATCTGTAGTACCATACCCGTCTGCATACTCCGGGATACCGGATACATTCATATCCATGGATGTCCCGTCTTCCGAACCGGATACCTGAATTCCGTTATCTCCCGGAAGGTTCTCCGAAATGGAACCATTTTCCGCTCCCGTAACTTCTGTCCTTCCAATCCCTGTTCCGGCATCTGTCCTGATTCCAGGATCTGCACCCTCTTCCATCGTCTCTCCTGTCACTACGCCCAGCTCTTCTAACACACCGCTTCCGCCTGCCGCTTCTTGTTCAGGATATCCAGCCGCCCCAAATTCTCCGGAGCCTTCCGAAGTATCCGGCGCCTCATCAAAGCCTCCTTCCGATGAAATATCTGACATATCCATATCCGAAGCCGCTGTGTTTCCGGACATCATAGGAATAGGACCCGTAAATCCTTCGGACATACCGCCCTCTGCCGCTGTTGTGGCTGTACTCTCTCCTGACTCCGGGGCGTCTCCTCCAGCTCCGGCACTTCCTCTCCCAATCTGGGATAAAATCCGGCTTGCGGCCATGATCAGCCCCATTGCGCCCATGCCAGCGGACGGACGCCCAAGGTTAACCCCAAGGGACGCAAGGTAAGAATCCATTTTAAAAGTGATCTTACAGAATCCCACAAGGCAAAGCGTCGCTACAAAAAATTTAGTGAACCCATAACTGCTTGCCATCAGGTTTCCATAGCCCGACAGGAACATCTTCATGCACCATGCGTTAAGAATAATCAGGACAACCTGCCCGCCAAACATCTTCGACCATGACGCAAGTATGTTATTTGTGGATTTGGAACCTCCCGTTGAAAAAGCCAATGGCGCTGTGTAGGAAAAAACACCCAGCAGGACATAGCGCTCCGCTATAACAAACAGCATCTTAAAGTAATTCCATGCGACTACAAACTGCATAATCAGCATGAGAAAGGATATACTCAGCTTTCCTACCCCCAATGTTTCCGTAACACCTTCCAGAGCAGAGACAAAGCCCGAAAAACTCTCTACTTTAATTTCTGTCCCCACCACCCATTGATAGGGCGTTCCCGCAAATTTGAGAATATAATTCACAATCGGTTTTGCCGCCACTACAAAAAAGAGTGCGATTGCGGACCGGATCACCAGTTCAACCGGCTCCTCACCGTTCACACTCTTCCCAAACATGGATTTGAACAACTGCCACACCAGGATCAGCAGCAGCATAGCGATCCCCATTGGCACGATGACATTCTTATAAAGGGCGCTGACTACCGAAAATAATTCTTCAAACAGTGACAGGTTACAGGACAGCAATTCCGTAAACATTTCTGTTACCAGTTCCATCATATCCACGATAAACTGTGAACAGATTTCCCTGATCCCATCCAACAATAACTCTAATAACCAGCCCATGCGTTACCCATACCCTTAAAGGATACCCTCCTTTCTAAAGCCGGGAGAGCGCCGGCCATATAAATATCTGTTTTCAGCTATCAGCCCGTGAACATGCTCTTTGGAATGATCTTTTCCAGATATGTCACAATCGCGCCCAGTGTCATCAGGGCTGCCCAGCAGACCACTATGCGCTTCAGCCATGCCCGGGATTCGTCTACTGTCCTGCCTGATTTTGAGAAATTCATCAGGAACAGGCAGACAGCGGCGCACACAACAGCGGCCACCGTGGCAATCCCTGCCACATCTGTATAGACTGTCTGCATTGCATTCTTCGCGGTCCCAAATATATCAGACGCAAGCACCGGCATCCCGGTCATGGTAAAAAGTGTTACTGCCAGAAAGGTAATAAACGCGAACCGGGGAACCAGCACAAAACGCTGATTCCCCGACTGTGAACGCATCCTTTCCGTTTTCTCCTGTTTGATTTTTCCTGCCAACCAATCGCCTCCTTTCCACACGGAATTTTCTGCTTCCACATAAAAAAAGACAGCCACGCAATATGGTTGCCTTCCGGTGTAATGTTTTGCGGCTCCCCATGCGGGTTCACGCATGCACAAAACTTTACTTTACCATTGTATAAATTTCAAAATCATATGTCAATATCAGACCAGTCGCAATATAGACGCATATGTATCGCAATTTCGTCTAATGCTTTTTACATGATAAAATTCCCATTGTTGTCCAGATCATCTCTTTTAAAGCCTTTGATATGTACCTCTCATAAATCCCGCTTTTTTAAATGTAACGCCGTACTTTTTTCATGTATTGCTTATATGCCGTTCCAAATTTTTCCAAACACCATCTTTCCTCTGCAAGAATGATCCAATGAGCTGAAATTTGAAATATTACAATTATCCCGAATAGTACCATTGACCGGGTTAATAAAGATATTCCCACAAAACAAATAAAATAAGCGATATACATAGGATTACGGGAAAACCTGTAAATTCCATTTGTATTCAGCCCCACAGGATCAGGATCGGAGAAGTTTATTATTGTAATTACACATAAACATAGTCCTGCAAGATAACTAATCAAACCTAAGAAGAATTGCCATGAAAAGTCTATTTTTACTGATAAGAAAAACGGATATAACATTATTCCTGCGGTTGATATTTGATAAATGAAATAAGCCGCTTTTTCATTTTCCCACATAGGCGCAAAATGAGCAGCACGCTGTATCGATGCTCTATTCAAAACGGATAATAATATAAATCTTATTACTAAAAACGGTATCAATAATAAAAAACCATTCATCCTATTACAGCTCCATATTCTGATTTGAACTACACCACAAGCTGGAAGTTGTAAATTAAACAATAAACTCAAACAGCTTGTAATTCGTCCAACCTATATCCTCGTAAAACATTTGAATTGTATCAAGATATATAAATCCCATTTTGGTATATGCCTTTTCTGCCGGAATATTTCCTTCGAGAACATCCAACCGAATTGTCTTAATATTATTCTCATGGGCTATTTTAATAACTTGCTGAACCATTTGTTTTGCTATACCTTTACCAGAAAACAAAGAATTAACACCGAGTGCGTGAATTACAAAAAGTTCAGAGTCTTTTACTTCAACAGACCACTGAATGTCCTTGTAACTATCATTGTATTCATGATTCACCACCATACAGGAGACTATCTGTCCGTCCATCTCTCCAATATATAATTCATTGCTTTCAATAGACCTGATCAAAAACTCTTGTGTTGGATATATATCTTTTTCCCATCCTGGCTTATACTCGGCATCTTCCATCGCATCAATCAATAAATAGTAGAAATCTCTAACATTGCTATAATCGCTACTGTCAGCAGTTCTAATTTGCAACATAATTGCATCCTCCAAATCTCGATTTTCATATTTCCTTATTACTCAGTACCTTTTGTATCAGCAAATCCAAAGCATTCTCAAAATGCTCATCGTCTTCTCTGCTCCGTTTTTTCGGTCCTTTCAGATGATTTTTCTTTGTGGCTCTTCTGGCCTTTTTCGCTAGATGACGTTCCATGAGCATCCGGTCTATATTCTCATTTGTGTACCATTTTCCTGACTGATGAATCGCACAGGCACCTTTTCCAAGTGCCATTGCCGCCACACCATAGTCCTGCGTCACAACAATATCTCCTTTATGGCAAAGCCCGATCAGAGCATAATCCACTGCATCCGCTCCGGCGCCGATAATCTTTACTTCACTGTAATCGGATACAAGTACATGGTTAGTATCACAGAGTAAAGTTACCGGAATACCATATTTTCTCGCAAGCTTTTCTACAATACCTACCACTGGACAGGCATCCGCATCAACATATATCCGCGTTCCGCACTCATTTACCTTTTCCATATTTCTCCACTTCCGCCTGATAGATCTTCTCGGTACGCTCATCAAATAAGACCCACATAACCACATCCAGCTTATCCGGATGCTCCATAAGAAATCCCCTTACTGTCCGCACAGCGATCTGTGCCGCAAGCTGAACTGGGAAATGATATACCCCAGTGGCAATAGACGGAAACGCAATCGTCCGAATCCCATGTTCAACAGCCACCTGCAGAGAGTTTCTATAACAATCCGCCAAAAGCTCCGGCTCCCCATGGTTTCCGCCGTTCCATACAGGCCCAACCGTGTGGATCACATATTTACAGGGCAGCCTGTATGCCCTGGTGATTTTCGCCTCGCCGGTCCTACATCCGTGAAGTGTCCGGCATTCTTCCAATAACTGTTTTCCTGCAGCTCTATGGATTGCCCCATCCACACCGCCACCGCCCAGCAGGCTCGTGTTTGCGGCATTGACAATCGCAGTGACCGTATCAATCTTTGTAATATCTCCTCTGATTGTTAATAGCATCTATGTTCTCCCTCTTTCCAATCACGGTTTTCTCATCTTCAGCATGCTTACTTTCCTGCCCTGCTTTCTATCAGCTCATAGCTCCTGTCAAGGAAATCCAAAATCTTTATTTCACCAACCGTTCCATCCAAAAGAATGGAGATCCAGTTATTTTTATTCATATGGTATCCCGGAAGGAACCCTTGGACCTGACGCAGTGAGCCTGCCATTTCCGGATCACATTTCACATTTAGGATCTCAACTTCCCCATCGCCTTCTATTCCAAGTTTATCTCTGGACACATTCATAATGACCGCGTACCATTTATCCGTATCTTTCATCCGGAGGACAGCATAACCTGGATACTGTTTCCAGAGATATTCCGGTACCGTCCCGTATACTTTCTTTGCGTAATCAAAAATTTCCTGCCGTTTCAAAATAAATCATCCTTTCGTCATCTGCACTCCGATATGAAATACATATCACAGGAATTGCAGGAAAACTTGTATTTCCCGTTTTCTGCCGCAGTCATTGACACCATACCACCGCAAAATGGACAAACCGTTGTTTCGCCCGCTTTCAGTCTTTCCATCTGTCTGATGAATCCCTGCGCATCCATTTTCCCGCCGCATTTTTCAATCCAGTCATTTCCAAGTGCCTTTTTCAATTTTCCATCCATCAAAAATACTTCTGAACCCTCTGTAATATCCTGCTCATACAAGCTGGCATCCGGAACCTGTAATGTTATATTTTCTCCCGTAGTGGAACAAAGCCGCACCTGCACCAGGTCTTCCATTCCTTCCGGCCGTCCTTCACAGCCAAAATCCAATTCACATATCTCTGTCACTTTATATTTTTTACGCATATTCCGCTCCTTATATGATGATTCCCTGCAGATGGTCGCACTCATGCTGAATGATCTGGGCGATCCAGTCGGAATACTTCTGGCGCTGCTTCTTAAAATTGCCGTCCTGATACTCCACTTCAATTTCCCGGTATCTGGTACATTTTCGCACACCTTCCAGGGAAAGGCACCCCTCCTCTGTTTCATAGGCGTCTGATTTTTTCACAATCTTGGGATTATACATTATGATATTCACAAATCCCATATTTACGGCGATAATATTTTTCCTTATCCCTATCATATTCGCCGCCATTCCTACGCAGCCTGCTTCATGTGCTTTCAGAGTGTCCAGCAAATCCTCCGCCACCTGCTTATCCGCTATTGTGGCCGGCTCTGATTTCTGATTCAAAAAAAATATATCTTTCATAATTGGTCTGATCATCTTTATTTCCTGCTCTTCCATAATCTTATATAAAAAGGACAACATGGCTTTTCCGCACAACGCAGAACACAGCCATACTGCCCTAAGATAAAATGTTTACTACTCTGCGTATAACAAGACTTTCCACTGTATTGGACACATTTTACCGTATCCATTTCCCTGTTGTTCTGCCTGACCTCTTGCCCAATTCATTATAACAGACACGATTTAAAAAGCATACCGTTTTTTATCTGCATTTCTGCTCAAAAGTTACTACTCCAGTTCTTCCATGTTATCCGCCATTTGTACAACACCAACATAAGTGACCGTATTTTGTGGGAACCGGTTCTCACGGCAGAAATCTTTGAACAGGTTGCTCAGTTCTCCTTCATCGTATGCCATGATGTCCAACTGTGTTTGATCTTCCCTGTTTTCATCGTTAATAAAACCGATATTTACGCTCATTGCTCTGCACATTTGGGGATTACATTCTATCTCCCAGCCATATTTCTTAATATATTGTTTTATTGTCATATGCCATTCCTCCATCTGATAATAACTGCTTGTACTGTGCTCCTACTGGGTTTGATTTCGACAATTCAAAAAAGGCATCCGGAACCATGTTGATCCCTGATGCCTTTTTGTTATTTGCGGGGTGAGCTTAAATATATTCTCTGTTAATCTTACGCTTTGCCCTGTCCATTCTTATGAAATCCTCACCCGTCCTTAATCAGCTAATCTACTGCCGGGTAATTATATCACCACCGAAGCCTCTTTTTGAATTTTTCTCACAAAGTCCTCGGATTGTTTCAGTAACTTTGCGATTTCTTTTACCGAATAGCCGTCTTTTGTCCATTCACGAACTAAATCCCTGATATTTTCCTCGCGTCCTTCCTCGCGACCTTCCTGACGTCCTTCTTCTTTTAATCTTTCCAATGCTGTACACATATCACCCCCCCGACTGCTTCCCCATCCTATAAAGGAATCTTCCCTGCCACTTTCTGAACAAATGGCAGGGAAAATCAACAGTCTTATATCAATATTTTAGATTCGTCCTGAATTTTCTTAACAAATTCTTCCGGCCTCTTCAGCAGTTTTGCAATTTCTTGTACAGAATAGCCATCTTTTGTCCATTCAAGCACCAAATCCCGGATATTTTCCTCGCGACCTTCCTGACGTCCTTCTTCGCGTCCTTCCTGACGTCCTTCCTCGCGTCCTTCTTCTTTTAATCTTTCCAATGCTGTACACATATTAACCTCCTGACTGCTTCCCTGACGCATCAGTTCCGCTGAATCTGTAATCTTTCCAATTACTGTAATCAGTTCCGATTTTATTTCCTTGTCCCTGTACTTGGTTCTGATTTTATCAAAGTTTCCTTTAAAAATTTCCCTTGACACTTCAAATACTGTCTTTACGTCTTCATTATGGAACACATACTGATCACTTTCCCGCACCTGAACAAGATTCATCTTATAGTCCGAAAAGATACGTTCAATCTCCTCTGGCATCTCTACGATCATATCCTTCAGGCACATCGGGCCATCCCAGATATGTTCTGAATAGTATACCACAATCGAAATAATCGGATGCAGCCGGTCTTCCCTGCGCATCCCGGAAAGGAATTCATCCTCCGTCATATTCCCAGCTTCCGTTTTACGGGAACGGGAAATCTGCTGGTATTCTTTCAGATACCCCATCCCATCATATAACAGTGTGCGTAAAGGCATGGCATAATGAATCCGTTGCTGGGCTTCGATTCCCAAAACAGCAAACTCTACACCGAACGCCATCTTTTTTACCACATCCCTGGTCCGCACAAGGGATTCCTCATAATCCTTGAAGCGGATAATTCCCGATAGATCGGTATCCATTTCCTGAAGTGCTTCCGGTTTTAATACTTCTTTTCCCTGAAATACCACTGCATTGAATAAGTCCGCAAACCGTTCATTCTGGCGCCAGAAGTCTTTCAAAACTACATCCGTTTTTACTTTCTTTTTTTCTGCCATCCGGCTTCACCTGCCTTTTCTCCTGATTTCATTATATCAGATTTTTTTAAGCCTGCAACTATGAACTTTCTCCTATACATAGGCCGCATCCGACACTTTCACCTCCCCATTCTTTACCGTAAATGACTGATTGTATTCCAGCTCATTTATTACTGCCAGTATTGTCTCAAACGCAGCGCGCAGTTCCAGATACCGCATGATGAATCCGGTTACTTCTGTATACAACGCCATCTGCTGCTTTTTCGTCAGACGTTCTAATGCGTGTATCCGTTGCAATTTTTCCTTTCCAACATCAGAATATCCGTAATTCCCTTCATTTTCCAATAAGCAGGCCATATCTGTATCAGATAGCATGCAGGCTGCCGTATTCCACCATGATATATCTGTATGTCCGCCATTTGCCATGTCATCTTCACAGAATTCCAGATTCTTATACGGCAGATCATAATGATAAAACAACCGGTGGCGGATCTCTCCTAATTCCTCGTACTTCTCTCCAGCAATATTTGCCATTTCATTGATCTGTTCACTGTAGCTGTCCCAATAAATGCTGTTTTTCTCATTCCCGTTATCAAGATAGCCCATGATTTCATCCAGCCCATCGTAAACCGACCAGATATCCAGCTTTTTAAATAATCCCATTTTACACCTCCAACTTCACATATTCCGTTAGGGAGTATCCGGAAATATCCTCCGGAATACTCCCTCAGGATTACGCTGCTAATGCCATCTCATTTTCCTCCGCCATGTGGTACGCAATACAGTAGCAGAACCCATCCGTCTCAAATTTGATGTAATCCTCCGCCTGCTCTAAAATCCGCAATACTTTTTCTGTCACCTTCAGCATCCCATTCTGAAAATACCGGGCCTGCTTTCCTACATCCAGAGGCAGCATCACCGTTCCATATGTCCATATCATCCGTTTCTGTTTCATTGGTTTCCTCCTTTCCTTCTTCCTGATTACGGTTTGAACCTTTCCCACTCCTTTCTTATGTTCCAGCATCCTTAAACGCAAAAAAAGGCACTGACTATTCTTTCAAATAATCAATGCCTTTCCGCGTTTATGATATAAGACAGATTCCTGCCCAAAGTCAGCTTCCAGCCTCTGCCGGAACACAATCGGGTTTGCGATGCACATTTCCTTTGCCGCCATGTTGTTTTCAAACACAGCCTTGCCATGCAGACGAATCCACGCATAGGACGGACTGGAAACAGAAATCTCAATTTCAGGATTCTCCAGCATATCCTTGTAAACATCCTTTGTGTTGTTGGTGCAGAACCACAGCTTACCGTCCATTTCCCCCGCGAACATGAACGGGCGGCACTTTGCTTTTCCATCACGTCCTACGGTTGCCAGATACTGAACAGGATTCTCACTTAAAAACTCGATCACTTTCTTCATTGTACTTACCTCCAAATTTGTTTTATTTTGTTTGTGGGCTTTCGCCTTTGTTGATCATATTGTAGCAATCCTTCTTTTTTCTGTGAAGTACGCACAATATTGTGGTATAGTTACCAGCAGGAAACCATGCTTTTGCCGGACTGTCTTTTTCTGTTCGGAATTGCTTGCTTTTACTTCCTGATGATCCTATAATAAAACCGTACAGCCATTTTATAAGGTAAGCATAATATTGTACTATAGTCACCTATAAGATACTATGAAAGGAGTTCATTACATGGAAACCACAAAAGAAATTGCCGGTAAACCAGCAAAGGCATTACCGGATTGCCCGGTAGAGACAACTTTAACCTTGATCAGCGATAAATGGAAAGTGCTGATTCTGCGTGATTTGTTACCTGGAACCAAACGTTTCGGAGAATTAAAAAAATCCATCGGACATGTGACGCAAAAAGTTCTGACTGCACAACTTCGCCAGATGGAAGAAAGTGGTCTGGTGATCCGTACCGTTTTCCCGGAAGTTCCTCCCCATGTAGAATACACACTGACAGAGCTTGGTTACAGTCTCAAGCCCATTCTGGATGCTATGTGGGATTGGGGCGAAGATTACAAAGCTAAAAACTCACAATAACCAGCATCCGGCTAAACAATTGACGATAGAGGATATCTTCTATTAATCATAATTCTACTTTCGTCCCGTGGTATCCATTTCCCCAAATACCACGGAACAAAACCCTGTTTCTTCATATTTCTTTATTGCCATAAATCGTATCCTCCCGATAAGTAAGCAGACGGACATATATCTGTCCAAATGAGCTGTCAGATACAGAACGTGACTGTCCTGTGAAAAGAAAAAGGACTTCAATCAGCATCCGGCATTTCCGCCAGAGCGAATCAAAGTCCTATCTTTGTATCTTCTTTTAAAACCTTCCCCTTCTCCAAAGCCAGTACCTCCGCTATTCACAGAGTCCCATTTGACTTTTAGTATAGTAGGTGGTTATCATTTTTTATTGTCTTTAATATTGCCGGGTGAATTCCACGCCAATCACCTCTCCATTTAACATCCATGCCAATATAGCATTTAATTTCGTTATCAATGTCAAATTGAGTAACATCTAGAATATTTATTCATCAAACTTCAAATCGGGCTAATAGTAAGCCTTTTTATGAATTACACGAATCAAGTCACCCGTCCATACAATTTCATCTAATCTGGGTAGTGCTATTTCGTCCGTTATGCGTCAATTAATGCGTCACAAATGGACTAAACAGCATCAAATAACACCGTTTTCACAACTTTTCCGTAGTAGGAGACGAAATACTCCACCGCGTTCTCCGGGAAGAACTCCTTAAACTCGCCGTAGAGCTGTGCGGCGAGGGTTTTGTTGTGGGCTAAAATCAGGGTCGGCTTCTGCAATTGCTGGATGACATTTGCCATCGTAAAAGTCTTGCCAGAGCCCGTAACCCCTAGTAAAGTCTGGCATTGGTTGCCTTCTTTGAAGCCTTTGACGAGGGCTTCAATGGCCTGCGGCTGGTCGCCGGTGGGCTTGTATTCTGATACTAATTCAAAATGATCCATGATAAGTTCCTCTTCACACTACTTTAATAACACAAATAGCTTAATTTATCTATATAAGGCGCATAATTTGTTATTACTTCTATAATACGTGGTTTGCTGCAAAAGAGAAATATGCATCCTCTTATTTGTTTCCTTTAGTCGTACTTTAACCTTAATAAACAACAGTATTCCTTCTTCTGTTACGGCTGATATCCAAAAATTCTTAGTAACATTATCACTTGAGGCATTAAGAATGAGCCAAAAGTAACGATTTATATCTGCGTTTTTATTATTGTCCAACTCATTTGTTGGCTTCGTAGAGCAGTATAATGGAGAAGCATATGTAGTCCTCTCCAAATGCCATGATATTCTTTAAATTTGTACTTTTTTCTTTTGATGTGAGAAGCACAAATATCCATCTTCTCTGTTTTCTAGTGAAAAATCGTAATCCTTTTCATCATTAACTTCCACTACGATTTTGTCTCCACAAAATTCTTCTGTATAATCATCTTCTTTCCGTTGAAAAGCTAAAGTATAGTAACCAACTTCTCCGATTTTTATTTCATTTTCTCTTTCTATATCCTTTTCTTTAGAATACACTTGAAAAAAAGATTGTAATAACAATTCCAACCAATAAGACGCTGTAAGATCCAGCATTTTTTCCGACTAAACATAAAACCTTCCAAAATTCTTTAAATGAATACGGCGTTATTGCTATCCATAAAAAAGAAATTCCAATAAAAATCAATATTAACAACACAATTACAAAAATAGTACATTTCATAGCTGTTTGAAAATTCTGTCTTTGCTTGTCCATTTTCCACCTCAAAACACAATTTACATATTCTCACCTTTTAGGTATCTTTCCACTTCTCGATCAAATTCAGAAACATATTCTCGATCCTGTTTAACCCTAAAAACCTCATACTCCTTATTGGCCTTCTCTATAGCAGTATCATGAGATATATAACCCTTTCCTGATAATACCTTGCGACGATTATTCATCAAGAACTGATTTGTCTGATCAACCCAATCTTGCATACTCATTAATATCTCGTCTTCAGCCATCAATTCAGCATAGTCTATAAACATTGTTACCAACCTGTTTAAACGAGATAATTCTTTTTCATTTAAATAATTTTTAGCAATACCTATGTCCCTTTTTAGTACTTTTCCATTAGGAGCATCTTTCCACGTAGTAAGCCCCATTGCAGGCTTTTCTGAATCTGCCCGTTCATATATCAACTCTGCCGCTGTTTTCCCGGTAACTGCAAAATGGAGTTTATTCTGTACAAAAGCATAGAAATTCTTTGTTGTTTTACTGTCCTTATCATAATCATAACTACATTGTTCAAAAACATCGGTAATTTTTTGATAGGCTCTGCGCTCACTCGCTCTGATTTCACGAATACGCTCTAACAATTCATCAAAATAGTCTTTTCCAAAAGGCCTGCCATTCTTTAGCATATCATCATTTAAAACAAATCCCTTTGTAATATACTCTTTTAATGTTTTTGTAGCCCACTGTCTAAAGCGCGTAGCTTTTTTAGAATTCACCCGATATCCGACTGCTATAATAGCATCAAGATTATAGCATTTTACTTTTCTTTTAACGTTTCGTTGCCCCTCATTTTGAACTACCGAGAAATACTCGGTAGTTGCCACCTCGTTTAATTCTTCTTCCTTGTAAATATTTTTCAGATGTAAAGAAATATTATCTGTTGTACAATCAAATAATTCCGCCATTACTTTTTGTGTCATCCAAAAAGTATCCTCTTTGAAAAACACATTCACACATATATTGGTATCCTCAACCTGATATAGAACAATTTCATGCTCCTGATTCATTCGTATTTTCACCTCATTCAAATTCTCAATAATTGTACCAAGAATTGGGGAAATAAAATTCCTCTAATTCCGCCTACCTCCTACAGTTCTCCAAGCAGTATTCTCGTCTAATATTATCTCGTCCATTACACGAATGCAGGTCACAAATTCCATCCAGTGTTATTTAGTCCATATCAGCATTTTTTGTCCACAAAATATGGATAAATCAGCACCAAACAACACTAAATAACGCGATTTTTCTGTCCACATAAACTAGGACACCAAATACTCCACTGCGTTCTCCGGGAATACCCCCTTAAACTCGCCGTAGAGCTACGCCGCCAACGTCTTATTATGAGCCAATATTGATGTCGGCTTATTCAATGCCTGAATGATATTCGCCATGGTGAATGTCTTTCCAGACCCCGTAACCCCCAGTAAAGTCTGGCATTGATTGTCTTCTTTAAAGCCAGCCACAAGCTGGCAATCGCCTGCGGCCGGTCTCCTGTGGGCTTATATGGTGCTTCTAATTTGAATAGTTTTTCATTTGACATAGACCATTCTCCCAGTATTTTTATAGGTGAATTACACGAATTTTTCGTGTAAAACGAGATTTTGCCATGTTCCCCAAATGGTTCTGAACGAATTATGTCCTGATAGTTATTATAAAATACTCTGTTGAATTTCGTTCAGTAGAACAAATGTTCTTTTAGATTTTACTCCATATTCCTATCGGTGTCAATAAGTATTCACATATTTCCAACAGCATTTCCGTCTCATCCGGTTACGTTTAATTTAACAAAATCACCCTCACACTGGAACATTCCAAGGTGAGGGTAGATATTATACTTTATTTTGCATCTTTCCTTTTAACAACTCTTGCAGATAGCAAATCCATCCATGTAAAACCCCATCGCTACATCACTTACCTTCTCAAAACTAATTTTCCAATTTTTATGTTCCTCCAAAGAATTCAATAATCTGTTTTATCGATACGGGATAAAAGCCATTTGCATCCACACCCACATCATATCTTCTGATACCCGCAATTTTATTTTCCAAATTATACATTTCGTCACTATGAATATGTCCATGTAATTGAATACTGCCACTGTTCTTCTTAGGCCACGACAACATTGGATAATGCATCAATGCTAAATATATCCCATTTAATGAAATCGTCTTAAAATCACAAACTTCGTCAAATAGATTCTTGTCGTATATTTTGTCATGATTTCCCTTAACAAGTATTTTCTTACCTTTCATTTTTCCAATCAGTTCATTGGCTTGTTCTACCAACATATGATGACAGATATCACCTAAAATATATACTATATCATTCTTCCGTACTAGCGCATTGTAATTTCTAAGCAAAATATGATTCATTTCCTCCACATTCTCAAATGGACGATTTCGCATTTCTATTATTCCACGATGCCCCAGATGCAAGTCACTTGTAAAATAAATCACCGCGTCACCCCTCACTTTCACCCAAGAAAATTCTTCATAATCTCACCCCTTTGTTCAATTTTCCTCAAACGGTCAAAAATTTTCTCTAGATACAAATATTACATGGCTTATTATTTATCGTTCCCCATCCTATCTTTCTAGAGTATGACTATACCTTACTATTCTTGTAAAAAATAAATTTTCTTTTTTGTTCCACCGCTAGCGGTAATACTTCCTTCTAATACCATTTCCTTCAAAAGTGCTCTGGTTCTGGCTTCACTTAAACCAAGCATTTTGGCAATTTCGCTTGTTTTTGATGCCCCGTTATATTCAAGAAAAGCGCCTATTTTTTCTTTATTCTGCAACGTTTTTTTCGCTTGTTTTATTTCGCTTGTTTTATTTCGCTTGTTTTTTTCGCTTGTTTTTTTCGCTTGTTTTTTTACAAACGATAATGTTAAACTTGTTCGTGACGCATCGCCATATCTTTCTTCAATGATTGGCTCTACCCATTCTTCCTGCTCCCATGTATTAAAAATATCTGGTACACCGCTTCCTGCGCGTTCGCCAATATTAACCAGGTTGAACATTTTCATTAGTCCTTTATTTCTCGGATCAGACTCTCCACCTTTACGCATCTGCTCTTTTCCAGTGCGGATATACCCCGGATTTTCAAATATCAGCAAATCATTTTCTTTTTTGATAACCACACCCCGCGGCACATAAAAATCTGTATTCACAAGACAATTTGCCAGTGCTTCTCTAAGTGCCTTATGAACCGGCGTATCATCTATCCGTACACCACCTACCATTTTAAAAGGCACCTTCACATCTTTTATGATCTTATTATAAACTCGGAAATAAAAATCAAATACATTTCCTGACCACTCCCCAGAACTGGATTGTAAACGGTCCGTCCATCGGATTGTTGGATCAAGGTTTTCCCTGTAATCCAGAAAATATTCCGGAAACTCCCGGACAATATCATATTCATTTCCAAACATTAGCATTCCGGCTGCAGTGGGATGTATTTTTCCGTCTATTTTTGACCTGGCGGCAGCTCCGATATTTTTCAGGTACTCTTCATTTTCCAGCATTTCCCATACATGTCCAGGTTTCCAGCTTCTGTGAAGATTTCGATATGCCTGAACAGACTCCTGATTTAAGTCTGAAATTGACCAGTCTTCCAGAATTTTCATATCCATAGTCTGTTCTGTCTGATCACGAAGCATTGCTCTTATTTCACTGGGAGTACAATGATAATCACCTTCCCAATTCCGCCTAAATGTTCCTTTAAATATATCGCCATTAATATAGACCGGTCTCTGTTCCCGACTTGCCCTCGGTACAGTAATAGCCATGATCTTCGCTTCTCGTGTTCTCCGTAACCCCTAATAAAGTCTGGGTTTCCGACTTATTTTAACAGCTTTTCCTGCACTTGAAAAGGGATAGCCGCTATGCCATCCCTTTCCTTGTATTTTCCTGTCTCCATTATTTCCTTGCGATAATTTTCACCGCATGGCAGCTTCCTCTTCATTTCAGTCTCTCACATAAATTTCCCACACATTTTCCTGATATCCTGCCACCCCGCTCTTCCGAATCGCTTCTGCCAGATCCTCCAGGTCTGCATCCGTGATTCGCTCCAGCGCCTTCCTCCTTTTTTCCGAAATCCTTTCGCTCGAGCGGCTTCGCTCATACTCTTCCACCGACATATGCCAGTATACTGTCTCACCTTTATAATATTGCTTCACCTTCTGCGCGATCAGCAGTCCTTCCGGATCAAAATCTCCTGCATAGTATATCTTTATCCCTGCCTCTGCCAACAGATCCAACAACAGAACGGAACTCAGCCTCGGTTGTCCGTTCATGCACATACATGCCTTCTTTCCCCTCCATTTTCTACACAGCATCGCAAAAACAGAAGGATTTTCCACAATATAGAGTTCCCTGTCCGGACATTCCGTCCTCGTCCATCCTGCAACCACAGACAGGGGAACCTGTACCGGATCCCCCTCCCTTTGGAAACCATCCATACCCGCATGAGGATTTCCGTCCCTATTCCACGCCTGAATGCCGGAAATCATCACATAGTTTGACATATCATCCCGCAGTATTCCTGCTGCAAGATAGAGCCTCTGTCTTTGCAATGCCGGAAAGATATCTGAATTTTCAACCCGGATATTCCTGTGCTCTGTATCCCACTCAACCAGCATTCGAAAAAACGGTCCGTCTTTCGCTCCATCATCAAATGCATGTGGATTTCCTGTCATCATTGCCGCGAATACCGCCAGATACTCTATCTTATCCTGCCGATACGGAAAATGATTCAGAATTCGGATTCCCAACAGAAGAATACTGCGTACCTCCTCCATATTTTTTCCGGATTCCCGCCAGAGTTTCCGCAAGTATGAATACATACCGTTTTTTTGTTCTTCCATTTCTGTTATCCACTTCTTTGCCCAAGTTCCGGCGCACTGTTCCCGCAGCTTGGCAAAAATCTGCTGCCACTTCCGTTCTTCTTCTTTTTTCTGCTCCTTTTTTCCCGTCATCTCTTCCTGAAAATACAGCTCCAGTATTTCCTTCGGCTCCACACCGCCAAACCGGCTTTCCTCCAATGCTTTCTCAAACCGTGCTGCGGAAACGGAGATACTCTTCTGCCCATGATAATTTTTCTGAAAAAAGCCTTCCAAATCTGCCAGCTCTTCCTCCTTCGGATTTCTTACTGTCACCGTACCGGAAAAGGTTCCGTAGGATATATATTTTTCCCGAAAACCGCGCAATACCTTCTCAAATACCGGGCGCTCCCGGAAATATTCCACACACGCATTACACAGCGAATTCTGCGGCTCTTCGCTCCAGTGTTTCTTCATCCTCCACCATCTCCTTCATCTGTCCGTTCCACAGATATGGCATGACCGTTACAAACTTTGCATTTTCCGGACGGAGCAACTGATAGATTGCCAGCGCGTCCAATGTATCGCAGTCTCCCCAAAGCACCTGGGAGTTGATGATAAAATCAAACTGAAATTCCGTCATCAAACGGAACATGTCCCTGATATTTTTATTGTCCACTCCGGCAAATGCTTCATCCAGCGAAATCAGCCGCGGTGCATCTGCACGCCCGCCCTGATATTTTGCCACGACAGCCGAAAACAGAGGTACATACATAGCCATCGCTTTTTCTCCGCCGCTGAAGGTTCCAAAAGCACTGTTTGTCAGTTCTTTCTGCCGTTCCCCACTCTTCTGATAGAAAAGCTGGAATTCAAACCACTTCCGATAATCCAGTGTTTCCTTCATCACCTGATAAAAAGAAACCATACCGCCGCTGTCCTTTGCATGCCGTCTTGCCTCTTCTACCTTGGATCGGAAATGAAGGGAAAGGCGGGCCGCTTCTTCCTCCCGCATGAGCCGGTAATCCTTCTTCAACAGTCCGACCAGCTCCTTCGTGTCCAACTGGTCCTCATGCTCCGCTGTTTTACTTCTCCAGCGCAGACTCAGCTTCAGTCCGCTTGATGTATTCATTGCTTCCATCAGAACATTCATCTTTTCCACCCATGTATTCGAACTGTTGATCTTTCCGCGAATCTTCCGGCTCATTGTATTTGCCAGAATATCCTCAAACAATTCCCTGTCTCCGGCTTTAATTAATTCCTGAAGTTCTTCGATTTCCTCTTCCAGATGCAGCAAAAGCTTTCCAAACGGAATCTTCACCCCCTGATACCTCGCAAAAATATCAAGACGTTTTGCTGTCGGATATCCCGGACCTGCCTGCTCTTCCAGTTCTCCAAATATCTCTGTCTGTGTCAGATGATAATCATTTAGGAATCCGCGGTTTCCAAAATAAATCTCGTTCAGGTTACGAATTACCGTTTCTTTTTGCAGATTTTGGCAATCCGGTTCCAGAGAACTCCGTACCATTCCTGCATCTTCACCTGATTCCTCCGGCAGCCCTACATAGCCAAGTGCCCTTTCCGTTTCAAAACATCTCCTGAGATATGCTCCTTTGCTTTCGCAGCTCTGGATGATCTCCGCGCTTCTCTCTATCTGTTCCTGAAGATGCCTGATCTGCTGTTCCTTCCGTCCTTTTTCTTCCACACATTTCTGCAATTCATGCGGATACTCATTCAGCCATTTCATACAGGTATCCAGACGGTCCCTGATTTCTTCATAGTCTGTAAGCTTTAACTGCTCCTGCACGGATCTGTACTCGGCGCGTTCCCTTTTCAGGGCAGCTTCTGTATTTCCCATATCGTATCGGATTTGATCCAGATCTGCATCCAGATCATCCAGACGGAGTTTCAATTCGTTTTGATGATATACGATCTGCAGATATAATTCATGTCCCGCTTTTAACTGGGCAAAATGCTGTCCGTATCTTCCTGCCGCGGCATCTGCATTTCGGAACACTTCATAGCGGCAGACCAGATACAGCTTTTCCGCAATTTGCAGGGCTTCCTTTTTGAGTTCTCTCAGCTTTTCCGTTATGTCCTGAATCTGCGCATCCAGACGGCCGCTTTCCTTTTTCAACTGTTCCGCTTCGTGCTGTGCATCCAGCAGCATCCGGTACGCTGTCCGAAGATCTTCATCCGACGGAAGCGCTGCATATTCCTCACCAAGTACCCGAATCCGTTGTTTCTGCTTTTCCAGTTTCTCCTGCAGTGCTTTGATCTCTCCTGAAAGCACCTCCATGGCCTCTTTGCATACTTTGATCTTCATCAGGCGATTCTGTTCTCTTGCTCTCGTTCCAATAAATCCTGCTTCATAAGTACCAGTCACCGTACCGGTAAGCACACCGATCTGATAGACGCCATCCGCAGAAACTGCTGTGATTCCATCCGCATCATATGCAATATTTTCCAGAATCCCAATAATCCTCTGATTAAAGAAAATATCATTGACAGAATCATTCAGATCCAGCACATCCAGAATGCTCTTCTTTGCCCGCTGTTTTGTTACAAACAAATACTTGTCGCAGCAGCCGGGATCCATATGAAGCACCTGCTCTTTGTATTGTTCTTCTATCACAAGCGCATCCAGAATTCCCATAGAGAGCAGCGCTTCTTCTAATCTGTCGCAGGCAGTTTGATCCAGATTCTGTGCAAATTCGATTACTTTATAAAATTCCTGATACGGAATCTTTCTCTCGCGAAGCCGTTCTCTGTTTTTCAATACCGCCTCGCTGCGGAACGGCTCCGGTTCTCTGTGATTCTCCCATTCCTCCAATTCCTGCCGTTTTTCTTCGTATTCTTTCTGTAATCTGAGAATCTGCTCTTGATCCTGGCGGTTCTGCGACTCCAGTATACCCTTTTTCTCAATCCATACATCTGCTACCGCCCGCCGTACTCCTGCAAAATCAGACTGCTCATCATAATTCTCCGCAAACTGTGCCAGTTCTCTCTGCAATTCTCCGGATAGGATCAACTCCTGATTTTTTCCGCTCCAACTGTAGAATTTTTCTTTCCACTCATTCTGCGTCTGCACCAGGACCGCTTCCACTTCATTAACACGACGTTCAGCAGCGTCTGTTTCCCGCTGATACTTTTCACGCTTCCTGAGCAGTTCTTCCACCTGTCTCTGCTGCAGTTCTGCTTCCTGCAAAATCAGAAGACCCTGCCGGATTCCCTGTTGTGTTTTCTCAAACTGCTTCTGGTGCGTATCAAAGGAATAAGGCTTCCGAAAAGCCTCCTTCAATTCCATCTGGAAAAATCCATGCTCTTCAAACGCCATTTCATCTGCTTCATCCTGCATTTCTTCCAGCAGATCTGTCAATTCCTGCTCTTTTTGATACTCTTTGTCCTGTTCTTCCCTCTGTTTTGCTTCCGTCTCAATATACTGCTCCTGCTTGGCCGCAAGCTGAGTTTCCTTTTCCTTTAATGTCGTTTCTTTTTCCGCGATTCTCGATGCCAGATCTATTTCCTTCTGTTTCAATGCCACCGCATCACTTTTGCTCAAGGATTCGCGTTCCATCTCCAGCGCTGCTTTTTCTGCGTCCAGCTCACTTCTGTGCTGTTCCAATTCTCTTACGCGGATTTCACACTCCTGCAGATTCTGTTTTCTGCTCTTTTCTTCTCTTAATAATGCTGCAAGCTCCTTCTGGTTCTCTTCACAATGAACTGCTTTTTCATACAGTTCCAGTCGATTATACCTGTCTAATACCCTGTTGATTTTTTCTGCCGCCTGTTTTCCCTCCTGGCGGGCTTTCAGATTCATGCTCATGACATCCATATTTTCAATTGCCTCGGACATAGGACGTAAATCCTCATCCGATAAAGGCTGCAGAGAATCGCTCAGAATGTCATTGATAACAGAAGGCTTAAACCCCTTTGACAGCTTCGGCGTACGCAATTGAATCAGCAAATCCAGCATTTCCTTGTACTCTTCCACCGTCTCAAACCCGAAAATCTGGCGGTTTACATATTCCATATACTCGTTTTGCCGGTCGAATACTTTTCCTCCGCCCTGAATCCGATTCTCCAGTTCCTTTCTGGAGAGAGTCACCTTTTCATCGGTTTCTTTGTATAAATAAAAATCCTTTCCGATTCTTCTTCCGTCTGTCAGGCTGAAATACCATTTATCCAGAGGCTTTCCCCTTCTCGCCCGAATTCCCATTCCAATCGTGAACCAGGTCTCGCTTTCCTGTCTGCGGAATTCCAGATAAAGATAGCCGGTCCGCTCTTCTCTTCCGTCATCCTCTTCCAGAAGATAGCTGCTCATCTTCCGATCCCGGGAACCGAATGGGTCAAGACGTTCCGGGCTCATATTTCCATCCAGAAGAAGAGGGATCACACTCTGCATTGTAACAGATTTTCCGGCGCCATTGGAGCCGCGAAGCAGCATTCTCCCCTTCACAAAAGGAAATTCCTGTTCATCATAGTACCAGAAATTAATCAATCCGATTTTATTTGCCTGCCATCTACTGTTCATTTCTGCTGCCTCCCGCATAATCATTCGGATAACGCCCCTCCATCTTCCCTGCCGAAGGATAGATCACGATCCCGTGTTCCTTTTCTTCCCGCCTAATAAATGTCCATCGCTCCAGATGTTCCAGCATTTCCCGAACAAATTCTCCTTCCGGCATCTCCCGGTAATTCTTTGTAAAACCGCTTCCAAAATCTGTCTTCACCTCTTTTAGCATCTGTTCAAATTCCATGATTCCCACAAAGATTGTTTCATCATTCCGTATGTTCCAAACGCCCAGTTCTACTTTTTCCCTGATTTTGGCGCAGCAAAGCAAAAGAATATCAGATACTGCATTATTTCCCGGAAATGCCATTCCCATATGACAATCTTCCCCCATGAGCAGAAATGCACTTCCCTTGTGGATATGAACCCGACAATCAAAATTCTGTTCCAGATCTGCAGAAAGCCGTCTGCCATAATATTTTAGATATTCAAAGTCTTCCTCTGCACCGGCATCCCTGTACATTCCTACAGAAAACAGGAGCCGTTTATATACCCGATGCCGTCTTGCAATCCCCCGGTCCTCATCCATCTCAAACCAGTCGCTTTCCTGAAAATCTGCGGGGCTTCCATAGTCCATGATATCTCTGGAAAAGATTCTCATAAAGTATCGGGAAGCTCCGGTGTTCTCATACAATACTTCCCCGGACTGCTCATCCATAAATACATCGTCATTCCCATCCGTAACCCGCAAAATCTGCTGTGCTACTGCATAGCGCAGCACCTTCACCAGCTTTCTCCGGCTGGTGAACACGGTCCAGTCCACCGGCTCTCCCGGCATATTTGCCGTAATATATTCTGTAAGCTGTGAGAGCATAAACTGATCTTCCGCATCTCTGTCCTCCAAAAACATCAGCAAAATACAGAGAAACGCGTACTCTTCTTTTGATGTGAACTCTCCAATTCCCATAAAGGTTTCCGGAATCGCCGGAATCTTCTCCAGCTTCACCAAAAGAGAATTTTCAATCACCTGACAGCCCATCTTCTCCATTGCAAATTTGCGGATATCACCAATCGAATCCCGGATTTTATAGTATAGTTCTTTATCTTCTGATTTTAAAATCCAACGCCTGTCCAGCAGTAATTCCAATTCATTCATACTTTTTATCCTTATCAACACGTTTAATTCCTGCGCAATATTCTGATTTTAACCACTTTACATATCAGCCTGCTCTTTCACTCCTGAAATACAATACTTAATCCCGGCATCGTAAAATTTCCGTCTTCGCAGCGCACCACGCACTTCTCATTCGCATGCTCCATATCCAGCCTGTATTCTCTCCCATCGTCTGTCCTCGCAGAATATCCTGCATCTTCCAGCGCATCGGACAGCCACTTCAGCAGGATTTCCCGCACGCGCGGCTCAATCACGGGAAGCGTAGAGAAATCGATCCGCCCATTTTTCTCCAACAGCTCAATTTTCTTCCGGTCTTCCTTCATCTGCCGCATCATTTGATTCCGTATCGTTTCTTTTTCCCGACTGGCATCCGCAATAGAGCTTCGTCTCGACTTTTCTCTGTAAGTACGTACTCTCGGTTTCAGAATATACTCTTCCGCCATCTCTTCATAAACACTTTTATTCATGCTCTCCGTCTCGCGGGAAGCATCTCCCTTCAAATGATACGTCCGCTCCAGACCGAACACCACTGCTGACATTTTCTGCGCCTCCGCCAGATTTTCACATTTTAAGAACATCTCTGCCACCTTCCGGTATTCTTCCCTTCGATTGGCTCCAAACGCATTTTTCTCACTTAACTGTGTCGCATAGCGGGTAATTCTCCGGATGATTTCATTTGTCGCGTCAAATAACTTACCCGCCTCGTTTTCCTGTCCGTTCTCTGCCACAAACCAGTTCCGGATACTCTGATAACGTCCCCTTGTCTTATTTTCGATTAATTCAATCGATACTTCCACATCCATCCTTGGAATGGAAAGCTCATACTGATTGACCTTCTCCAATACCTGCTCCAGCACCTCCTCATCCAGCAGACGTAAACTTTCTTCAATCACTCCCACATTGCGCTGCAGCCCTTTGATGAAACTTCTCAGGTATTCCACCAGTTTATCCTTGAACACAAGAAATTCTCTGGTCCGCATCATTTCTTCTGCCTTCACACTGTTCAAATCCCTGATATAATCCTGATAATTCTGATTCAGCCGGATAAAATCATTATTCAGATCATTCCACCATGTATAAACTTCATCGGAATTTTGGGATGCCATGTCGGGAAGCTTCTCGATGCCCCGCCGTATTCTCTCCAAAAGTGTAGGTTCCAGCGAAGCCCCTTCAATAAAAAGATTCTCCAGACGCAGCACAAGCCTCTCAATCTCCACACTGTATTCCGACATCTGGTAGCGAAACTTTTTCTTTTTAAACTCATCGATAGAAGACGCATGTCTCGTATCCTGAATCGTCACCAAATTCTTCCATTCTGTTAATGCCGTAAGGTCCTGCTGGCACTGCTCTATACGGTATTCAGCAAAATACGGATCCTGTATCATCTCGGCATAAACTTCTTCCTGATACATCCAGTACTTCAATTTCTCATAATTTTCATAAAAAATGCGCATAATGCTCCGATACCGGTCCACATTATCCGCATTTAAATATCTTACCTCAGTCAGTGGTTTTATTAACTTTTCCGTTACATGCATATTGCCATATCCTCCAAATGCAGAACTCTATGGGTAGTATACTGCACTGTGCCGGGGAATGCAAAAGATTTTTCATCAAAGTCCTTTACTTCATCCCGGTCAAACACGATCCAAGGCATCCGATACTGCGCATCATAAGCCCGGATCCGCAGGTACTGATCGAACAGAGGCTGGATTTTTCCAGATGGGTCGAGAACGGATTCGGCACCGGTGACTGTAGTTCCTGAAGCACCAAACTCAGTTCGCTCATCTTTGACATGTTTTTCCTCCTTCCTTGACCTCACGGATGTCTACTGATTCCACCGCCTGCCCCGGCGATAAAAGATACATCTGTGTGAAATCTCCGAACAGGAACTTAAGAAGTCTTGTCAGAAGCTTCATGTCGGCACCCCTGAGCACGTTTGCCTTACGCCCGTTTGGATCAGAGACGTTGATGACAATCTTGTGTTTTCTCGCCATGCTTCTCACCTCGCTGCAGAAAGTTCCTCTCCCTTGCATATCCCATTCAAAGAAAGATGGGCTTTTTAAACCCCTCGAGGAAAAAACGCAAAAAAATAAGACTCAGAAGGAAATGATCCTTCCTGAGCCTTATGCTTTCAGCTTATTCAGTTGTCCGCCGCAGGTACTCTCCTGTTTTACGATGCCTTATCCAACATATCATGGATGTAAGTCTTAAGCCCTTCTTCCGTTCCTATCCCATATTTACGGTTTATAGCAACATAATACTTCATGATGCGATCCTTTGGCAGAAGTTCGCTCGAAGGAATACTGTCGCCATAGCCTTTCCTAGCTTCTTTCCACGGATCCTCGTTGTGCGTGATCCGCTCCAGTACCTTTCCGCCATACATGCCAAAGGTATTCACTACAAGATTAATCACATTCTTCTCTTCCTCAGTCAGCACATCCGCAGTTCCTTCAAGCAGTGCAAATCTCGCATCATCAATCGGATTATATTTGAAATCCCTGAACAGCTCATATACCTCCGGATAAACTGGACCATGCACCCATGCCCTGCAGTCCTCTTCAAAGATTGGCTTCCCATACAATGCGGAATAAACGCCCTGGATGAAATAAAGAAGCTTCTGCAACATCAACGGCGTTACCTCTTCCAGTTTTTCAAAGACATAAGCAATCACCCTGAGCATCTTTTCTGACACTGAAAACAGGCTCTCTATGCTGTCCACCGCCGTCATCGCCTTTTTATATGCTGCATCCGTCAGCTTCTCTCTATTTTCCATGAGTTTCTTCTTCATATATGCGGGAGATGCCAATGCAGCCCTCACAACATCCGAATACTCTTTTGAAGGAACCTGCCCTTCCAGATATCTCGGTATGGTTACCTCTCCAAATCCAAGAGCAAGGGACAGCGGAGCCTTACCAATCTTATAGATTTTCATTAGCTTCTCAATGTCATCAATCGACACAAGGCCTTCTGCCGCCCTGTACTGCTCATCGATTTCCTTAACATTCTTATCAATCAAACCCGGAATGCTCATTTCCTCTCCGCACTCGGAACAAACAGCCACTGTGATCCCGAATGTGTAATCCTTATCCCTTATATTTTTTACGATGTCCTTTTTCTGTAAAAGGTACTCCGTCTCTTTCCTGCACTCGATGCAGAAATCTTTTCTTCCCTTCTCTGTCATAATGACCACCTCCGATTTGCCTCCTGATTATTTGAAATAGTATGTAAGCGGATATTTCTGTTCATGGAACGATATCACGATCACAAAACAGTTTTCCAGCTTGTTGAACTTGATATACAGAGAAACCGTCTTCTCTTCCGTTCCGTTTCTCTCCAACAGAACTACATCCTTGCCAAATACATACAACTTTTCGTGTTCAAAGCCTTTATGCTCGTTCTGCAGGATCTCTGAAAAATCCATTACGGTCAGGTTTAATATGATATCCTTTGCCTTCGCTTCGTCAATAACATAATCCAGGAACAGATTGATGTTATCCTCCGCAGAGTCAGTGATATGATTTTCTAATTTTTCTATCATCATAGCTCATTGATCGGATTTTGTCAATATTCAATCATTAAAATGAGCAACAGAAAACAATTTCTGCCGCCCGCCCAGCTATCTCATATGAGCATCCGTATCCACCCCCCTATCTGCATTTTCTCTATTATCGCCATATCCCCTGAATCGCACGAGGAACCCCAGGTTGCCCAAAACACCCTGAAAATGGGCGAAAAACAAGGCCTGCAGTGACTATTTCAATCACTACAAGCCTTTGGGATAGGGAAGCTACGGTTGTCCTGAGTTTTTAATTCCCAGGAATTTCTTCATATCCTCCCGCTTTTAACACCATGTTCCATTGGTCGATATCTCCATCCATGTGATATCTTATCAGTTTCCGGTACAATTTATCTAAGTCAGAATCACTCAGGTGACAGAAAAATAATGGTTCATGAAATACACATTCTAGGCAAACTGCCCGTTATGCCTAAAAATCAGGCATTTTCCTATTGTTTGCCTAAAGACCTCGCTGCTTTGTTTATGCTATTGTGAAACCACCAAATAAATAAGATCGCAGATTTTTATACACAAAGGGGAGGATGGAGATGAATTTACCGAATAAGCTTACTATATTACGTGTTTGCATGGTGCCACTGTTTGTATTTCTGATGCTATGGGATGATCTCGGTAAAAATGGAAATTATGCAGCGGCCGCAGTCTTTATCCTCGCAAGTGCCACTGACTGGCTGGACGGATACATTGCGCGAAAAAACAATCAGATAACGGACTTCGGAAAGTTTATGGATCCAATCGCAGATAAGCTTCTCGTTTGCTCTGCAATGATCTGCCTTGTAGAACAGGATGCACTACCGGCATGGATGGTGATTATTATCATCGGGCGTGAATTCATTATCAGCGGCTTTCGCCTTGTAGCTTCCGATAAGGGGACTGTGATCGCAGCGAGTATCTGGGGAAAATTCAAAACTGTATTCCAGATGCTCATGGTAATTCTTTTAATCCTCAATCTTGGCGGGGCATTTGACATAATCGCCAGGATCACTACCTGGATTGCTCTCATTCTGACTGTTGTATCTCTTATAGATTATCTATGGAAAAACCGGAATGTATTGAGCGGGCAAATGTAAATCCCCCATAATCCATTTGTTTTCTCTGTGATCGCACCAACACAAGTACTGCCGCGAAAGAACCTTGTCGTTCAATTGCAGCAGATGATTCGTGAAAATTCAACAGAAATTTTTATACAAATATTTATATTTATAGGAGGGATTAAAAATGGCAAAATTCTCAGATTTTTATTTTGACTCTTCAACAGGTCAAAACAAGATCCATGCACTCAAATGCGAACCAGATGGACAGGTACGGGCTGTCGTCCAGATCGCACACGGCATCGCGGAACACATCGACAGATACCGTGATTTTATGGCATACCTGGCAAACAACGGCTTTGTTGTCGTTGGGAACGACCATCTTGGCCACGGAAAAACAATCACCAGTGAAAAAGACAAGGGTGTGTTCTTCCCTGAAGATGGATGGAACCATGTTGTTAAAGACCTCGTATGCCTGCACGACATCATGGCAGCCCAGTATCCTGGCATAAAATATGTGATGTTCGGTCATTCCATGGGGAGCTTCCTGGTGAGAACTTATATCGTGGATTATCCGGACAAGTACGATATGGCAATTATTTCCGGAACCGGTCATCAAGGCAAGCTAATTGTCGATGTAGGAAACAGGATGGCAAAGAAGACGATCAAAAAGAACGGATATGACTCGGATGGCACCAAGCTTAACGATTTGTCGATGGGCAGCTACCTCAAGAAGATTGAAAGTCCCAGAACACCGTGTGATTGGCTGTCGAGAGACACTGCACAGGTAGATAAATATATGGACGACGAGTTATGTGGGTTTACAGCCAGGGCAGGTCTTTACGGTGACATGTTAAAGGGTGTCAAATATGTGACAAACATGTCCAACATCTCCAGGGTCGATCCTAATAAGCCGATTTACTTTATGAGCGGCAGCGCAGACCCAGTCGGCGATTACGGCAAGGGCGTCAAAAAGGCCTACGAGTGCTTCCAAAAAGCCGGTGTACAGGATGTAAGTATGAAGCTGTATGACGGCGGTCGCCATGAAATGCTCAATGAAATCAACCGGGACGAGGTTTATAAGGACATACTCACCTGGCTCAATAAGCGGATATAAAGAAAAAGGAGCACGCAGATGGGAAAATATATCTTATCTTTTGATGCCGGAACGACAAGTAACCGCGCAATACTTTTTGATAAAAAGGGTAATATCTGCTCCGTGGCGCAAAAGGAGTTTAAACAGATTTTTCCCAAGGCCGGATGGGTCGAGCATGATGCCGATGAAATCTGGGCGGGTATGCTGGGCGTAGCGGTGGAATCTATGAACATGATAGGTGCGACGGCAAGTGACATAGCTGCTATTGGTATCACCAATCAACGTGAAACAACCATTATCTGGGATAAAGCAACCGGAATTCCTATTTATAACGCCATCGTCTGGCAATGCAGACGCACCTCCGATTACTGCGACAGCTTGAAGGCCGCGGGACTTACAGAAGAAATCCGCAAAAAGACCGGACTCGTGATCGATGCATACTTTTTGGCAACAAAAATCAAATGGATTCTGGATCATGTTCCCGGCGCAAAGGAAAAAGCGGAAGCCGGCAACCTTCTGTTTGGAACCGTGGAGACCTGGCTCATCTGGAAGCTCACAGGGGGACGAGTCCATGTAACGGACTACTCCAACGCCTCCCGAACGATGCTTTTCAATATCAATACGCTCACATGGGATGACGATATCCTGCAAACACTTGGTATTCCCAGGATTATGTTGCCGGAAGTCAAGCCTTCAAGCTGCATATATGGAAAAACCGATCCAGCCTTTTTTGGTGGAGAAATTCCAATCGCCGGAGCAGCTGGAGACCAACAAGCTGCGCTTTTTGGGCAAACCTGTTTTCAGCCAGGTGATGTAAAAAATACATATGGCACAGGCGGATTCCTGCTGATGAATACCGGAGATAAGCCTGTCTTTTCAAACAACGGACTCGTAACCACTATCGCGTGGGGGCTGGACGGCAAAATTACTTACGCGTTGGAAGGTTCTATCTTTGTGGCGGGCGCTTCCGTACAATGGCTCAGAGACGAGCTGCGGCTGATTGACAGTGCCGAGGATTCTGAGTACATGGCGTGCAAAGTCAAGGATACGAACGGCTGTTATGTAGTGCCGGCCTTTACGGGCCTGGGTGCGCCTTACTGGGATCAGTATGCACGCGGAATAATCGTGGGAATCACCAGAGGCGTAAACAAGTACCACATTATCAGAGCCACACTGGAATCTCTGGCGTACCAGACTTATGATGTGCTGAAAGCGATGGAGGCTGACTCCGGTATCAGGCTTTCGGAGTTGAAGGTGGATGGCGGTGCCAGCCACAACAACTTTCTTATGCAGGATCAGGCAGATATCATTCAAGCGCCTGTTGAGAGGCCGTCCTGCGTAGAAACAACGGCAATGGGTGCGGCGTATCTTGCCGGGCTGGCGGTTGGATATTGGTCTGATAAGGAAGATGTCGTTAGAAACAGAGGCGTAGACAGGATTTTTGTACCAAAAATGGATACAGAAATTCGGGAAAAGAAAATTGCCGGCTGGAAAAAGGCAGTGAAATACTCCTTCGGCTGGGCAAAAGACTAGTAAAAAGAAAGAAGGTAAATTACATGGAAACAAGACCTTATATATCCTGGGAACTGATCAACAATTTCATGATCGACGTATTTAAAGCATACGGTGTGCCTGAAGAAGATGCCAGAATCTGCACGGACGTTTTATTGGAGTCTGACCGCCGCGGTATTGAGAGTCATGGTTGCAACCGCTTCAAACCCATCTATCTCGACCGCATCAAAAACGGTACGCTGCTTCCGGTGACGAAGCTGGACATCATGAAGGAAACCCCAACAACCGTCGTGATGGATGCCAACAATGGCATGGGCATGGTCGCCAGCTACAGGATGATGGAAATGCTCATTGAAAAAGCCAAAAATTACGGTATGGCGGGAGGCGCCATCTGTAATTCCACCCACTACGGCATTGCCGGCTACTGGACAACCATGGCAGAAAAAGCCGGTATGATCGGCATCACAGGTACCAATGCCCGTCCTTCTGTGGCACCTACCTTTGGCATAGAGCCTATGATGGGCACGAATCCCTTTACATTCACTATGCCCACAGATGAGGAATTCCCCTTCAATTTTGACTGTGCCACTTCTATCGTGCAAAACGGGAAACTCGAATTCTATGAACGCTCCGGAAAACCCACCCCCGCTGGCCTGGTCGTCACGAAGGACGGCAACACCATGACGGACTCCGGACAGATCCTCAGGGATATGCGTGCAGGCAAGTGCGCACTGCTTCCCCTGGGTGGTCTCGGCGAGGAAACCGGCGGCTTCAAGGGTTACGGCTTTACCAGAAGGAATATCTGGCCTGGCAAGACCGCAAAGACAAGGGTGTACCTGTGGGTGAAGCTATTCAGAAGGAGTTTATCGCCCTGCGTAACGAATATGGACTTGATTACCACTTCCCGTTTGAGGATTAAGGAGGATTTGAAGAATGGATTACGCAAAAGAATCCCTGCGGCTCCACAACGAGTGGAAAGGAAAAATTGAAGTAGCAGCCACCGTACCTGTGGCTACCAGGGATGACCTGTCTCTGGCCTATACCCCCGGCGTAGCACAGCCCTGCCTGGAAATCCAGAAAGATGTTGAGAAGTCCTATGACCTGACCCGCCGTCACAACCTCTGTGCTGTTATCACTGACGGTACTGCTGTTCTGGGACTGGGCGATATCGGCCCTGAAGCTGGTATGCCAGTCATGGAGGGCAAGTGCGTGCTTTTCAAGTCTTTTGGCGGAGTTGATGCCTTCCCGCTTTGCATCAAAACTAAGGACGTGGATGAATTTGTGGAGACAGTATATAACATCTCCGGGTCCTTCGGCGGAATCAATTTGGAGGACATCTCCGCACCCCGCTGCTTTGAGATCGAACGCAAGCTGAAAGAAAGGTGCGATATTCCCATCTTCCATGATGACCAGCATGGCACTGCCGTAATCACCCTGGCAGGTCTCACCAACGCACTAAAAGTGGTGGGGAAAAAGAAAGAAGATGTGAAGATCGTCACCTCCGGTGCCGGTGCTGCGGCTATCTCCATCGTGAAGCTGCTCCTTTCCGCCGGTTTCCGACACATTACCATGTGCGACCGTAAAGGCGCGATTTACGCTGGCCGTGAAGGTCTCAACTGGATCAAGGAAGAGATGGCCCAGGTCACCAACCTGGATAGAAAGACCGGTACTCTCGCCGATATGCTGGTGGGGGCTGATGTCTTTATTGGCGTGTCCGCTCCCGGTATGGTCACAACTGACATGGTCTAAACCATGAATCAGGATGCTATTATCTTCGCCTGCGCTAACCCCACACCCGAAATCTTCCCCGATGACGCCAAGGCAGGCGGCGCAAAGGTCTTTTCCACAGGCCGCAGCGATTATCCCAACCAGATTAACAATGTGCTGGCGTTTCCTGGTATTTTTCGTGGCGCCTTTGATGTGCGGGCCAGAGACATTAACGAGGAAATGAAAATGGCTGCGGCCCAGGCTCTGGCAGGTTTGATTTCTGACGAAGAACTGTGTGCTGACTATATCATTCCGAAAGCCTTTGATCCCCGCGTGGGTCCTGCTGTGGCCAAGGCTGTGGCAGCAGCGGCCTGTGATACCGGTGTGGCAAGAATTAAATATGGTGAGGACTGATTCTGACATAATCGATTTCCTGGAATTGAATATTGATGAAAATCTTTCTGCCACCAGATGCAAAAGCTGGTGGCAGTTTTTATGCCGCCATTAAATATTTTAAAAATTCAAAATATCAGAATGAGCATAATGAAAATAATGGCAGCCACCACACTTCCAAGCAAAAATTCCTGAACCGTATGACGTTTCAACCTAATCGATGCCCAAAATTCAGCCAAATACAGCAGGCCACAAATTATGGCTGCTTTCATCCCGAACCAATAACAAAAAAACAAATACGGCAAGGCACAGCTGCAGGCATGGCCGCTGGCCCTGATCTTAAATACTTTATTGATGACCGTTAAAACCACCACTGCTATAAAATACCCTGTCAAAATGATTTGAAGCATCTGGCTGCCCCTGTTGATAATACCAGCCAGAAGTGCAAGCGCATATCCCGAAAAATTCATAATAAATGCCAGTCTTCTCTGCTGTTCCCTTGCATTTTTTCCCTCCTCTTTTTTTAAATTTGAAAGGGGATATGCACTGACTGGAACGATCACTAAAAACAGTATTTCTAAGATCAGTACCGGAATTGTGGCAAATTCATTTCCATACGTAAATCGAAAAATCAGTAACATCGCTATTGCCAGTATCGGCGGTACCGTTACAGTTCTGATAGCTTTTGCAATTATATCTTTCATCGTAATCCTATCCTTTTACATCCACTTTTTTCATCAACAGAAAGTGCTGCCAATGCTTCATACATCGGACAGCACTTCTTCTATTCCTATATTCTATATCCAAGATCAAATATTTCTGACCAGCTCATAAGCGTTCCAAATGGAATACATGATATTATGTACCTTACTGGAGTCGCCAATATTATAAACCGCCCAACAATGGCAAAGGCTTTCCACGGCTGTTTCCAAACGCGCTGAAATACAAAATCATGAAACCTCTCCCTCCTTCAACTCCTTTACATTTTGTAAGGATATTTTCGGATGATGGTATTGCGGCCGTTTGCTTAATGTGGGTACTTTCAATTTTACTGCATGTTTCGGGCACCAATGGAGACAGGCATAACATGCTGCACATTGCTCCTTATGCACTGCTTTTCCACCGTTTATGACGATATTGTCTGTCGGACAGACCGAAGCACATACCCCACAGCCTATACAGTCTTTGGTAACCCTAAAATTTTTCATAAGCGTCAGACGTTTCAGGGAATGGGTTCCGTAAAAATAGCTTTTCTCAACAAAACCGGTTTCAGCCTTTTTGCCTGATGGCTCATAAAGCATGCGCTTCCTGCATATTGTCTCACTAATTTCCTTTATGACAGATGGGGCCTGAGCCAGCCTCTTCTGATTTTCTTCTGCAGAACTGATCAGACAGTTTCCTGGCATCTGCAGATCAAATCCTGCACATAAGTGACCACCGTTTATCTGCAGGGCCTCATCCACGCTTTGAAAAGATCTGCCGCTCTGTCCATTATTGGAAGTCATTACAAGGAACACATAGCTGTCTGTCCTGACTTTCGCCTTCACAAGAATCTCTTTTACAATCCATGGAATATCTCCCATATAGGTAGGGAAAACAAAACCTACCATATCATCCTGGCATTCTAATGGCATGTTCCTGTACTTTATAAGCCCTTCAACTGGTGTCCCCAGGATTTTTCCAAGCTCTTTTGCTGCCCAGAGTGAATTTCCGGTTCCTGTAAAACAATAAATCATATTCTACCTTCTTTCTCACAATATAATCTTATGCGGTTTTATTTCCGGATCATGGGTTGCCAAAATCTCCATACATTCTTTTTTCTGTGACATGTCATGAACCCATTTTAATGATTCTTCTGCCTTGCCTCTGTTTACCGTAATGCCTGGTAAACGCATCTGTTCCCATGACTGGCGGTTGTAACGAACTGCACCGTTCCATCCTGAAAGACATCAACGCATCTCCCATGTGGGCCTAATCCTGTATTTCCCATATGAATCGGCTGAATGGCTATGTTTTCCCACAACTTGCAGCACTGGCACAAATACACTTTGCATCTTTTCTATCATAGGTAATTCTCTGTTTCCTTTACATTTTTACAAATTTTCACCACTCCGGTCCGGCAACTGTTCCATAATACGCTTCGCATGTCCTAGCATTTGCAGAAGTCTGTTCATTGCTTCTGTATCCGCATCAAAGTAATAATAATTCTTTGTTCCCTCACGCCGCATTTTCAAGATACCGGCATCTTTAAGTATCTGTATATGGTGAGACACGGCAGGACGGGAAAGGTGGGTTCTCTCCGTGATCGTGCCTACCCGAACGCCGCCGCAATGCTCCATCCGCATCATTTCCAGCATAAGATGCTGACGATTCTCATCCCCAAGGGCCAGCAGAATTTTCTGGCAGCCTTCAAATTCCTGTGCCAGCCGATTGATATCTTCTCTGTGTTCAGACATAAGCGCAACCTCCTTTGTTCATTTACTCAAACCATTGTACTATACTTTTTTGAAAAATACTCATTTGTAAAGAAAATCGAGACGATTAATATACGCGGTATCGCTCTGCTGATTTGCTTCTTCCGCCCAAATACAAACTTCTCCGGCAGGAGGTGGATATAGTAAGCCGTGGTGGAAAGCTCCTTATGTCCCATGTAGGTGCGCAGATACTGCCTGGAATTCAGATCCTTTTTCTCGTTGAATATGGCTTCCATCCAGTCCTAAGTTTCTCTTAAAAGATTCCTGCATCTCTTGTTAGTATGATGCTCCTGAATATTAATGTAAATCAACGGTAACTTGAAGACACTCACTCGGAGAAATCGTAATCCTTAATAAAATCAAATGCCTTTTTTACGGACGGGGATAAATCGTACACATCGCTGACGGACACACCGATGATACGCTTTTCGGGCGGCATAATCCGCAGCATCTTGACTTCCTGCTCAAAACCATACATTGTCAGCAGGGGCATGATTGCAAATCCAAAACCAGCTTTTACCATTTCTATGGTCGTTTTATCGTCTACCACATGGCACACGGTGCGGACATCCAGATTCATCTGATCCATGATCCGTCTGGCATCTGCGTCGCAGGATTCCCGCTGCATGACAAAAGGTGAGGTCGCAAGACTTGCCAGAGGGATCTCTGTTTCAGATGAGGTTTCAGTTTCTTTCTTCAGAATGCACATCAGCGGATCGGAAAAAATCTCATAAAAAGGGAAACCCGGATTTACAGTCTTTGATAAAAAGCCAATATCAACCACTCCGGTTTTCAGCCAGTCAATAATGTCCTCATATGATCCTTGATAAATTTCAAAGGTGATATGGGGATAAATTTTGTTAAAGTTATGAATCAAAGATGGAAGGTATTTGCACATGGAATTAAAAATACCAAGACGGACATGACCTTTTTCGAGACCGTTAATCTCGGAAACGAGTTGGTGTAATGCGTCCTCTTTTTTTACAATGTCTGAGATAATCTGCAAAACATTTTCGCCGGAAGTAGTAAGCTTAACACCACGGCGGTTTCGTATGAATAAAGAGAACCCAAATTCGCGCTCTAACTGTTTGACTACGTGGCTAATAGCCGGAGGGGTTACATTATGAAGTTCAGCAGCCTTTTTACCTGGCAGCGAAGGATGGAGGCGGGGTATTTCTGCTCATCTATCTGGTATTGATCGTCACAGTTGGCTTTGCGCTGCTTACTACCGACATTGCAATCGGACGCAGAACCGGAAAAAGTGCTATTCACGCATATGAAAGCATGAATCGGAAATGGAAGTTTCTGGGTGTCATAACATTTTTTGTGCCGGTACTCATCATGACTTACTATGCGGTGATCGGCGGTTGGATCCTGAAATATATTGTTCTTTTTCTAACGGACGGAACACAGGCAGCAGCGCAGGATAATTGTTTTACAGGTTTCATTACATCACCCCGTTCCGTATGGTATGGCCTCGCTTTTATGATGCTTACTGCATTTATTGTGTATAAGGGTGTGGAAAAGGGAATCGAAAGAGTCTCGAAGACCATGATGCCGTTACTTCTGATCCTGGTGATCGGGATCGCATGTTATTCCCTGACGCTCAAAAACGGCACTGATGGCGAAAGCGTTCGAACCGGACTTCAGGGACTCAAAGTATATCTGACACCGGATTGGTCTGGAATGACAGTTTCAAGGTTTTTACAGATCACACTGGATGCCATGAGTCAGTTGTTCTTTTCCTTGAGCGTATCCATGGGAATCATGATTACTTACGGCTCCTATGTGAAGCCGGATGTGAATCTGGGAAGATCGGTTTCATTGATTGAAATCATGGATACAGGCGTTGCCCTTCTTGCCGGCGTGATGATCATTCCGGCGGTATTTGTCTTCTTTGGAGTAGATGGCATGTCCGCAGGCCCCGGACTCATGTTCATATCCCTGCCGAAGGTATTTGATCGCATGGGAACAGCCGGGAGAATCATCGGCTTGCTGTTTTTCATACTGGCAGCTTTTGCCGCACTGACATCCTGTATATCTGTATTGGAGTCCATTACGGCAAACTGCATGGAAATCTTCCATACAGAACGGAAGAAGACAACAGGCATCTTAACTATCATATATCTGATCGCAACAGCGGTCATTGCGTTGGGATATAGTATAGTAACAGCTTTATGATGCCGTTTATCGCCCTGCTATCATCCATTTTTGTCGGTTGGATCATGAAACCGTCCTGGATTGCAGAGGAAATGGAACGCGGTGGGACAAAATTCAGAAGAAAACAGTTATATGTGGTGATGGTAAAATATGTCCTTCCAATTGTTATGCTGATCCTGTTCCTTCAATCTACGGGCATTTTGAATCATCTATAAGTATTAGCAAAGGGGTGGGGATAGCTGCCGCCTGCCTGCATCCGTCTGTCTTGTCAATATCCCCGGCATTATAAACACTTCCCATTGGCGGTCACCTCATTTCTGAAATCAGATTTTGTTACCGTGGCAAAAAGGAGTATCGTGCCAATCAGCGCCATGATAATTCCGGCAATCAAAATGGCATCCACCCCAAATACCAACAGTTGACCGCCTGTAAAATTCCCAGCGGAGCAGCCCAGTGCATAAGCCGCGGTACTGAAAGCCTGTCCTTTGACCATATCTGCCTGGCGAACCTTCGCCTGTGCGTAATACACCTGGGTTGGCGCCAGAAAGGCATAGGAAGTGCTCTGCAGCAACTGTAATAGATAAATCATACCAATGCTTTTGGCAAAATAAAACAGAACAGCTTTTAACAGGAAAGAGCAGGCTGCAATCTTCAAAAGCCTGGTATTGGACAATAATTTGCGAACCCGCTGAAAGCAGAAAATCACAGGAGCACCAGCCATCGCAGAAATAAACAGAGCAGTTCCTACATGGCTGCTATCGCCGCCCAATCGCCCCAAAATGGCAATCAGATAATTTTCCGTCATGGCGTGGTACATTCCCAGGAAAAGGATTCCTGCCAGAGATGCACAGTACCAGCGGTAGCGAAAAAAGAAAGCCCAAATGGAGCAGCTGTGAGCGGTACTGCTTTGCTCTGCTTTTGGTTTTTCGATTTTCGGATAGCCAAACAGAGACAGTATACACAGAAGCCGAAAGCCAATGAGCAGCAGGATCATCCACGTACTTCCAAGCTGTGCGATCACATACCCCAGTACCAGTGAGGAAATGGCTGAAGCGGCTGATCCGATGCCGCGTCCGGCACCGTAGTTGATCTGGAAGCCTACTTCGGTATAGGAAATGTACAGGGCGTTTGTAAGAGGAATCATGGCATCCGAACTCCAGACGCCGACCATATAGCAAATTCCTGCAAGCGCCACGGGGACACTGGGAAACAATTGGATGCAAAAGCTTACAACCCCAACAAAGGTCATTCCGATCAGCATTTTTAACAGTTGAAACCGCCGGGATTTATCAGCGATTCCTGCAAGGACAGGCTGCGTTATACAGGAAAGAACCCCCGCGGCGGCAAGTAAAGCCCCTACAGCACCGGAAGAAATTCCGCAGTTCAGCAAATAGGTGGTTGCAAAGCTGGCAGCTCCGGTGGATGCCGCCCAAAAGGTAAATTGAGTAATACTGTAACGTAAAGTCAGATTTTTCATCCTGATATCCCTCCTCGCTGCCGAGGGCTGAGGTTGGCTTTCGCCACCTCGCCTGAAACTCAAAAGAGACCGCAAGCTTGGATCTTTTCTATCTCTTTACTGACAGTATAGTGCAAAAATGACACAATAGATATACGATTAACGCCTGTTTTTCTCACAATCGTGCCAATGTCTGCGGTATTCCAATGGCGTACAGTTGAATTTATTCCGAAAAATCTTTCCGAAATAGCTGCTGGAACCAAGTCCGCAACTGTGTGCGATCTGTGTGACAGGCACGTTGCTCTGAGCCAGCATTTGACATGCCTTTTGCAAACGGCAGCTTCGGATATATTCTACAGGCGTCATATGTAAATTATCTTGGAAAAGGCGAAAACAGGCCCGTTTGCTCATATGGGCCGTCTGTGCCAACTGTTCTACAGGAATTTCTTCCTGCAAATGCTTGTGGATATAGACTAACAGAGCTTTGATCTTTTCGTCAGATTCCTTGCTGCCGCTCTTTTCCATGTCCGCACGGGCCAATTCAAAAAGCTTCATCCAGATGCGGGTAAGCAGCTCCCGCAGCTTCAATTCATAGCCCCATTCCTGCTCGGAAAGTTTAAAGGCATTTTTGATATCCTGCAAGACCTCCGCTTGTGCAGGGTCTTCCGGAAAAAGAGGGATCATCTCCACGCCGGGAGCTGTTGTCAGCGGCAGAATGTATTTCGTTTCAATCCGGCTCCCGTGTTCACCTGAAAGGAAGGTAGGGTCGAACAGATGCAGCAGTTGGATATTGCTGTCTTTCCTTCGCTGAAAGCGGGAGGTGTGCAGTACATTGGAATTGACCATTCCTCCGGAACCGGCAGGAAATACCCATTTTCCATTGGGAGTGCTGTACTCCAAAGACCCGCTTTTGATGTAGAACAATTCCACCGTTCTGTGCCAATGCCAGGGCGTAAAAGGTTCCAGATACTTGTCCAGTTCAGCGCAGGTGGCAATGTAAGGAAAATCAGGTGTAAAGCCCGGAAGGATCTCTTCTTTGCTTTCCTCGATCAGTTGTATACTTTGAATATTCTTCATAGCTTTTCCCCCGCCGGAGTGATCTCCCTGTTAATTCCCAAGCCATAACGACTCTAATCTGCTGTATAGTATAGCATATTATCGGCAATAAATCATAGAAGTAAGCGAACTTATCGGCAGCGGAATATAACGCGCCTTCTTTATTTTTAATTTCTATATGGTGAAATCTAAAATATCATGGTAAAATGTCTATAGAACGGAGGTCCAAAATGAAAGAAAAAAATAATTTTCGCATAATCGAAAAATTCCTTTTGTCCTTCGCCTGTATTGCCATGCTTGTGTTGCTGTTCCAGCAGATCAATGTAGGGCTTTATGCCACACCGGGATCTGTCAACGAACTGAATACCGGCTGGTATTATTTAAAAGACGGAGAACGCGTACAGGTGCAGCTTCCTGCTGTCATAGAGACCACGGAGGGTTCTTCCCTGACTCTGTATCATGACAGCATCCCGGCATCAGCTACGCCGCAGACCCTCTCAACCAGAAGTGCACTGTATCATCTGAAGGTGACCGTAGGCGATCAGGAGCTTTATGCCTACGATGATTCCACCTTTCCCAGAAACCAACAGATGGCATCCAAGGTAAACTGCATAGTGGATCTTCCCGGGGGACTGACAGACGAAACAGTAGCTTTCACCTATACCGATATCCATAACGGCATTTACAAGATTCCTTCTGTATATATAGGAAGTAGCACAGCAATCCTGCTCCACAACTGCATGCGGGATCTATTTCCTCTGCTCAATGTATTTATTATGGTAATTTTGAGTATACTTACCATCTGGATTTCAATTTACCTAAAGCGCCTGCGGATGGAAGAGAAACGTTTTTTGGATATTGCTGTCTTTTTATTGCTGTGCGGCTGCTGGTTTTTAACCGATTCCTCCACAGCACAGACCCTGGGAGGCTCCTCTCCTATTATTCGGTATATTTCCTTTTACGCTTTCATGCTCCTGGCAATACCGATGCTGCATTTTGTAAAAAATACCAAGAACATGAAAAACTACCGTGTGATTGATTTCTTTCTTGCAGCCTTTTATATCAATGCCATACTCCAGAGCATTCTCAATTATCTTGGAGTCTTTGATTTTGTTCAGATGCTGTTTGTCACGCACTTCTTACTGGCTTTCGGCGTTGGAGCACTTGGCATGATACTGTTTAAAGAATATAAAAAGACTGGCGAAAAACAAATTCTAACGATTCTTCAGTCCTTTGGCATAGTTGGCGGAAGCGGTGTAATCTCACTGATATTCTACTGGCTCTTAGGCCTTTCCTATTATGAAATATTTTTTGAAGTGGGAATCATTATTTTTATCCTTCTTCTGATAAAAATCCTTATTCTCACTGTTGTGGAAAACTTCCACTTTAAGGCGGAAATGCAAGTTTATCAGCGCCTGTCTAAAGAAGACAGCCTTACAGGATTGAAAAACAGACGGGCGTTCGACGAGTTGGTGACTGAGATTGCAGTCAAAGCCTCCTCCTACAGAAACGTTTTTCTTGTATTCATGGACATAAACGCATTAAAGTATACGAATGATAATTATGGACATAATGCGGGGGATGAGATGCTCATTTCCGCTGCCAGATGCATTGAGAAAGCCTTTGGTGAGCAGGGAATCTGCTTCCGGATCGGAGGAGATGAATTCTGTGCAGTTATCATCAATTCCCCCGACAGCGAAGATAAACTATCACAAAATCTGGACGCTGCCATTGAACAGTACAATGTTTCCGGAAGATATCCCCTTTCAATCGCAAGGGGTATCAGTAATCTTCGAAAACCGGACGGAACCCTTCAGCGCATCAGTGACTGGAAACATACAGCAGACCTAAATATGTACGCCGACAAAGGCTGGATCAAAAAGTAGCAGCCTGATAACCAATAGTAAAGGACAGCCATTATGGAATATAATATGAGCTTTTTGGCAGCAGCCCTCGTGTTTTTGCTGATCATCCTATATCATTTTTCAAACCAGAAAAAAATAGACAACAATAGAAACCGGCTTTTCCGCTTTTTTCTCTATATCGGCATTATGGATATCGCCTTTGACATCATATCCTCACTGTTGATCATGCAGAAAATACCCGGAACCAGCGGTTTGTTAAAGCTGATCCTTACAATATTCTATATGCTGCAGGCAGCTTTTCCCTGCATATTGCTGCTCTATATCACAACTCACCGTAAAAAGATGACTGAACATGGCACTGCCTTTTATCTTTGTATCCTCCCGTCAGCGCTCATGGAGATTCTGGTGTTGTTCAACACAATATCCGGTATCTTTTTTCAGGTAACATCGGATGGAGATTATATCCACGGTCCTTTTTACGAAGGAATGTATTTCTGCGCCATTTTTTACGCCCTTCTTATCGTGGCAGACAGCATCATCCATTACAAAGAATACGGTAAGATGCGCTTTTACATTATCTGGGAGTTTATCCTGATCACAGTAATCTGTGTGGGAATCCAGGCTGTATACAATAACCTGCTGATGACCGGCTTTGGCTTGGGTCTTGGGGTCACAGTATTATATCTGACCATCAACAATCCGACCCAGTATATCGATGGCCTTACAGGTGTTTTCAACATCCAGGGCATGCAGGAATGGGGCATGCAGGCTATGAAAAAAGGAAGCCTCCATGCCATCGCTATAGATCTTCATCAATTAAAAAAGATCAATATGGTGCTGAGCAAAGAGTTCGGAGATCTCGTTTTAAAAACTACTGCCAATATGCTGCAGGAAGCAGCGGAGACACCCTATATCTTCCGAACAACAAGCAAGCGGTTTATCGTATTTACCTATTCTCTCTCAGAATACGAGAGAGTCCTGGCCAAAATACAGAATTTCTTCCGTCAGACTGTCAATATTCAGCAGCGTGAATACCATCTTTCAGCCATTATATGCGGTGTGATCAATACGCATACGTTAAACAGCCATGACACACTGCTCTCCTACGTGGATTATCTGATTTCTCTCGTCCCGCCAAGTGATGAGACCAGCACGATCCAGGGCAGTGAGAACACCTGGAAGAGGTTTCAGTTTAATAAAGAAGTAGAGCGTTATCTTCCTGATGCCATTGCGGAAGATCTTTTTGAGGTATATTATCAGCCGGTGTTCTCTTTGGAAACCCAAAACTATGTCACTCTGGAGGCTCTAAGCCGTCTGCATCATCCTACTTTGGGATATGTTCCTCCGGATATTTTTATCACTGCCGCAGAAAAAAATGGTTTGATCTCCCAGATCAGTTATCTGCAGTTTCGCAAGGTATGTCGCTTTATAAAAGAAAATATCTATATGATGGATAAGATCCAGAACATAAAATATAATCTTTCACCCGCACAGTTCCTGAAGAGCGGTCATATTCAGGAACTGGTAGATGTTATTCACGAATACGGACTTCCGGGATCATATTTTCAGTTTGAAATCACAGAAACTGCAGCAACCGAATACAGTAATAAGCTGTACGAGGCTATTTCCATCTTCTCCAAGCATGGTATCGGGTTATGCCTGGATGATTTCGGTTCCGGATACGCGAATCTGGACACAGTGCTGAGACTTCCTTTTTCTGTTATCAAATTGGACCGCTCTCTGCTCCAGGGAATTCTGATCAATGAAAGAACCCTTGTTTTTTATAAAACAATCGTTTCCGTGCTCCAGAGCATGGGCTACAAAGTAGTTGCTGAGGGTGTGGAAACCCAGGAAGAACGGGATCTGCTGGCGAAATGGGGTGTGAATATGATCCAGGGCTACTATTTTTCCCGTCCTCTGTGTGAAGCAGATCTGCTTAAGAAGCTTGCATAAAATGCCCTGCAAATTCTCGAAGGGCGGACGTTGACTCGTCGCAGATCAGGAGCTTCGGACGTACCAGCAGTGCCAAGCCCCACTAACCGCAGTAATTCCTCACTGCGCCCATCGATTGGCAACCTTTTAAGCATACAATCAACCGTCAGGAAATAATGACAGTTGTTTTCCCGCCTGCTTGTCCTCAAACTGATGCATATACTCGAACAACGTCTCTGTCCGCCATTCCATCCCGGCTTTTTGGCACTCCCGCCGCACCAGCTCCATCAATTCCTTTTCCCTCGGCACTGGCAATTCGTAGGCGTTTCCATAGGTTCTGATATACCGCTCTTTCATACCTGGAAAATGCTCATCCAGTTTCTGATAGAAATACTGCCGGTCTCCGTCCCGAAGCGTTACACCAATGCCGAAAGTCATGATTCCATATACACCTGCTTTCCGGCATTCATTCAGCAGTCCGCAGATATTTTCCTCTGTGTCATTGATAAACGGCAAAATGGGTGTCATCCAGACAATGGTCGGGATTCCCTCATCCCTCAAAATGTTCAGCACTTCAATCCTCCGCGTTGTTGTACAGACATGTGGCTCCAGTATCCGGCAAAGAGGTTCATCATAGGTCGTCAGCGTCATTTGCACCACACATTTCGTTTTCCGGTTGATACGTTTCAGCAAATCCAGATCCCGCAAGATCATATCCGATTTTGTCTGAATTGAAAGACCGTACTCATATTCATCGATCAATTCCAGACACCGCCGTGTCAGACGCAGCTTTTTCTCCAGATGAAGATATGGGTCGCTCATGGCTCCGGTGCCGATCATACATTTTTTCCGTTTCCGGCGAAGTGCCTGCTCCAGCAGCTCCGGTGCATTGACCTTGACTTCTATATCTTCAAAAGCATGCTTCATCTGATAGCAGGTGCTTCTGGCATCACAGTAAATACAGCCGTGTGTACATCCCCTGTATATATTCATGCCGTTTTGCGGGGATAGAATCCCCTTTGCTTTTACCTCATGCATATCCTTATCTCCAATATTTTCCTTGCTTCCCATTTTCAGCTATAATAGCCAAAAATGAAAGGACCGACCACTGCATCGCTGCACTGATCGGCTCTGCGTCCCGCTGTCCTTCAAGGTTTGGCAGCTTTATATCAGTAATTACGCCTCTCCACTCTTTCCCATATTTTCAATTACATTCCATGCTTCATCATCGAATTTTCTCTGTCTAAAATAAAATTCCTTATCTGCATCTGTAATTTTCCGTATAACCTTGCATGGGTTTCCTGCTGCGATCACCCAATCCGGTATATCCTTTGTCACAACGCTTCCTGCCCCGATTACCGTATTGCTTCCGATGTGAACTCCCGGAAGGATTACCGTATTCCCGCCAATCCATACATTATCCCCAATGGTCACCTCAATGCCGTACTCATACATGGAATTTCTGGATACCGGATGCACCGGATGACCTGCCGTATAGATTGCCACATTGGGAGCCATCTGACAGTTGTCTCCGATTCTCACCTTTGCCACATCGATAATGGTACAGTTATAATTCGCAAAAAAATTCTTCCCCACTTCGATATGGCTTCCGTAATCACAGTAAAACGGAGGATTCAAAAAAGCCCCCTCGGATTTTCCAAACAGTTCCTTAACAATCCTTCCGATTTCATCAAAATCGGAACGGTCTGCAGTATTCAATCTCTGCAAGATCCTTCTGCAGCGTTTCTGCTCCTCCATAACCGCTTCATCCGAAATATACGGAAGTCCTAAATCCCTGCGCTCTATGTTATCCATTTTCAATTCCTCCATCCCGTACTTTTTCCATTTCATATTATTCGAGCTCGTGCTATAATGATACTATATATTTATCGGGTATTCTATCACTATTATAGCTGTTTTTTATAACAATTCTATTAAAAAAATGAGGAACACTAAATGATCGATGCAGAACATGTGATGCCTGACGCATCGGAAGTCATTCAATATAACCAGGTTCAGATTCCGCTTTATGTCCGCTCCAGCCGCCTGTCGGACTATCCTGGCAGACGTGCCCTGTGTCACTGGCACGAGGATTTTGAATTTATACGGATTCAAAAGGGCGCCATGAATTACTACATAAACGGAAAAAATATTGCACTTGCCCAGGGGGATTGCCTGATGGTCAACTCACGGCAGCTCCATTATGGCTATGGCACTTCCCAAAATGAATGTGAATTTATCTGCGTCTTACTCCACCCACAGCTATTCACAGCAAACACTTTGCTGCAGCAGCGCTATATTCTTCCGGTTATTCAAAATCCCAATGCGGAATTTATTCATATGAAAGCCGGCGGGGACACCGCAGAACAAATAAGCAGTCTGTTGGACACCATTGCTGAGATACAGCTTCAACAGCCAACCGCGCATGAATTGGAAATTATCGGTATTCTAAATATTCTGTGGAGCAAGCTCCTTCAAAGGTATCCGGAGCTTTTTTCTGGTGCAGCGGGACCCGGGGCCGATCATCCTGATCTTACAGCGCAGAAAAGTATGGTGGCTTATATCCAGCAGCACTATGCAGAAAAGCTCACTCTTTCTGATATTGCTGCCTCCGGTAATGTATGTGTCAGCAAATGCTGTCTTCTTTTTAAATATTATCTTCAGCAGTCACCTATTGATTTTTTAAACCATTACCGTTTAAAGGTAAGCTGTGATCTTTTATCCAATACTTCCTGGAAAATATCTGAAATAGCAACTGCCTGCGGCTTTAATCACCTGAGCTATTATTCCAAGTTATTTGTAAAGCATTACGCCTGTACTCCAGGCGAATATAGAAAAAAGCACGCTCTTAAAAGCAAGCGCTTTTAGCTGAACATCTTATTTTCTATAACTGTTTCTAGTGCCTGAATAGCCGTTTCATATGAAACGTTTTCCTCCAAAAGCCCTTCTGTCAAACTTTGATAGTCTGCTTTATATACTGCCTCTGTAATGATTTTTTTAATTAGTTCCGGAACATCAACGTCATCTTGGGCAGAGGGGCAAATAGAGGATGCTTTCCTCACATTTCTCACCTCCTGAACCAATCTGTGGTATTCTTCATCCTGTGGCACCAGCGGCAGCAATTTATAGATATCATATATATGTCTGGAATGCTTTTTGACTTTGTCCTGCAAATAATAATCACATATAGCAAATATTTTATCTGCTAAGGTACGTTCCAAGCCTTGTACCTTCATCTCAAAGGGTCCCAGACCATATACGGTCAAAAACTCTGGTGCTTCTGTCTCCATCATTTTTCCGATGTAATTACTTACCGGTAATAAAACGGTTGGAAATGATACCACTGTATATGATGTTTCCACTAACACGGTTGGCTGTACTACTGCACCTGTTCCTGGTAATACTGACTGATATGCAATTACATATCTGTTATAATCACGGCGGCTTCTTGTTTCTTCCAGATTTATAATTCTGACACCTAATGTTTCCACAATCTCCACGATAGCTGCTTTTACCTTTTTCTTCTGTCCCTGTGACAATGACATATCAATCGTTACATCAATATCTTCCGAAAAACGCTTTATAACGTGATGGCATTTGGACAAAGATGTTCCACCTTTAAAAACAATAAAAGAAAGGCTTTCAGATAGATGCTTCAGAATCATTGTGACATAATAATCTTTTTCTACCGCTTCTGCAGATATCCCAGTCTGGTATACAACCAAATTGATTGCTTCAAAAAATCTCTCTCTGTCATTATGAAGGTACTCCATGCAACAACCTCGCTTCAAACAAATTTTTGTAAATCTTATCCGGATAATATCTTAAATACTTCTCCAGGTCTGAAAAACATATGGAATTCGCTTCCAAATATACGCACAATCTTTTTTGCAATTCTTCTCCTGTAATTTCCGCATAATGATCAATATCCTTCACCAAATCCAAAAACTGCAGAATGCGATAATTTTGTTCATTCACCGGGACTTTGGGCCGCCGGATAATCACTCTTGATTTTGCAAGTGTCGTCTCCCTGTAATCATTAGTTGCCTTATTCGTAACCACTTCACAAGCCATAGGAACCTGAGTAGTAATACCCAACTGATTAGCAAACGCAACCCCGCTAATATAGCCACATCGTTGATTCCTTTCCTGAAGATATTTCTTCTCTATGACTGTCTTCATAGAAAGCTGTGTTCCTGATTTAAATATACTTTTCTTTGGTATGAAATAGATGCCTGTATCATATCGTTTCAATAAACCAGTATCTGTCAACTTTTTTATCTGCTGACGTATATTGTTTTCTGACATATCCGCATATTCAATATCTGAAACAAAAATAGGCACATTTTCGCCATATGTCCCTTTTAAATATTCATATAACACATTCATCCCTCCAGCCAAAAATATTTCCGAAGTATTCTTTTTCTATTTTATTATATCACGTTTTTCTTTAATTACAATAGGAATAAGTTCTCCAAAACGTTGAATTTCCATCAGCACATATGTTAAAATGAAAAAAATCACTTTGCCATTATCCGGCGGCAGAGTGACTTTTTTTAAGTGAAGCAGGGAATCACGGAAATTCTTCCTAAAGACATGAGGTAAAAATGAATAAACATTCTGAACAGATCAAATCTACTGAAGATATAATTTTTTATGCCAAAAGCAATGCCGACAGATCCATTGTCCGGTTAGCAGAGGAAAAGCTAAAGGTAAATGCCATCCAGGAACCGTTTACGATTTCACCGGATGATTTTTATTTACTGGCAGATAAAGATGGGCTTTCCTTTGCAGAAAATGGGCATGTGCTGCGCGGCGATTTCACCAAACTGCTGCCCAGGCTCATTCCCAATAACCTGAATCATGAGCTTTTGGTAAAGGCATCTAAATTAAAGGGCATCCCAGGCCCTCTGACGGCAGTTGACGCTACCGCAGGATTGGGCGAAGACGCCTTTCTGCTTGCGGCGGCAGGTTTTCAGGTACAGCTCTATGAGCGAAATCCCATTATTGCTTTGCTTCTTTATGATGCGCTTCGCAGAGGCCTTGAAAATCCGGATCTGGCTACTGTGATCGGACGAATGGAATTGCATATGGAAGACAGTATCGCAATGCTGCCCCAGTTGACTCCTCCACCGGATATCGTTGTCCTTGACCCGATGTTTCCAAGCCGTCAAAAAAGCGGACTGATCAAGAAAAAATTCCAATTGCTGCACCAGCTTGAACAGCCCTGCTCTGAGGAAAAAATTCTGCTCGATGCAGCAATGTCATGCAGTCCCCGGAGGATCGTGATAAAACGCCCTATGAAAGGTTCCTATCTGGCAGGCGTAAAGCCCAGCTATACCCTCAAGGGAAAATCCATTCGTTACGACTGTATTGTCGTACCGCAGCGCAATTGAAAATCCTGATAAACCGCATCGTAAAATTTTTCCAGCATTAAAAAAGTGTGCGCCTTGGCGCACACTCGCGCCAAAGCGCGGTTGCGCCAGCAACCATATTACACTTACGAGGTATTTTCGAGCTTAGTGTAATAGCGTGCAAAGCAGTGCGCATCCTGCTCTTTTACCACCTGGTTCCCGCCTTGCTGCAGGCAAGCACGATGCTGTCAATTCCAAGAAGGATCAGGTAGATTCCTATAATATAGTTCATGGTTACCAGAGAAAAACCTGGAAACAGAAGCATGAGGCAGCCGCAAAGCAGACCGATCACATTGATCACCAGCGCCACCATATAATATCCTGTCCCTGCCAAACCCCTCACAAAATTCAGATGGGAAAGCCGGGAGATGCAATGGGCGATAAACCACATGGGAAAGAAAATTGCCATGGCCCATTTTCCGACTCCAGGATAGAGAAACAGCATCAGGCCTGACAGGATGCTCAAAATGCCGGAAACCAGGGATATCGTAGGACCAAATCCCATGTGCCGTTCGGTTTTCACATAAAATATGATATCGGAAATTCCGGTAAACATTGCCAGCAAGCCGTAAAACAGGATGAGCCAGGTCAGAACACTGCCCGGACGCAGAAGGGTGAATAACCCCAACAGGACAAGCAGAACGCCAATGATCAGCTCCATCCATCCGAAATGTGAATATCTTTTCATATGCCTGTTCCTCCTTCCCCTGTCTCACGATCCAGGATTTCCATAAATTCTTCTCCTGTGATTGTTTCTCTTTCGTACAGGAACTGTGCCAGTTCATCCAGCTTGCCGCGGTTTTCCGCCAGGATCTGCTTTGCCTTTTCATGCTGGGCTCTTACCAGTTCCACAACCTTTTTATCAATATCGCGCTGTGTCTCCTGGGAGCAGGCCAGCGAGGTATCTCCCCCAAGGTATTCGTTGCTCACGGTTTCCATTGCCACCATATCGAAATCTTCACTCATTCCATAACGTGCGATCATCGCTCTTGCCAGCTTTGTCGCCTGCTCAATATCATTGGAAGCTCCGGTAGTGATCTCCCCAAATACCAGCTCCTCCGCAGCACGGCCTCCGGTGTAGGTGGCGATCTTATTCTCAATCTCCCGCTTTGTCAGCAGGTATTTGTCGCCCTGCTCAACCTGCATGGTGTAGCCCAATGCGCCGGAGGTGCGTGGGATAATGGTGATCTTCTGTACAGGAGCGGAATTGTTCTGCTTTGCCGCCACCAGAGCATGTCCGATCTCGTGGTAGGCAACCACCTTTTTCTCCTGATTGGAGAGGACCGCATTCTTTTTCTGGTAGCCTGCGATCACCACCTCCACGCTTTCCTCCAGATCAGACTGGGTGACCACTGAACGGTCATTGCGGACTGCCCTCAGAGCCGCTTCGTTTACCATGTTGGCAAGCTCCGCGCCGGAAGCGCCGGAAGCCATCCGCGCGATCGTATGGAAATCCACATCGTCCGCCACCTTTATCTTTCTGGCATGTACCTTCAGGATTTCTTCCCTGCCCTTCAGATCCGGCAGCTCCACAGGCACCCGGCGGTCAAAACGCCCCGGCCGGGTCAGTGCCGGGTCCAGGGATTCCGGACGGTTGGTTGCCGCCAGAATGATCACTCCGGTATTTCCCTCAAAACCATCCATTTCCGTCAAAAGCTGGTTCAGAGTCTGCTCACGCTCATCATTGCCGCCCATTTGTCCGTCACGCTTTTTGCCAATGGTGTCGATCTCGTCAATGAATACAATGCAGGGTGCTTTTTCCTTTGCCTGCTTAAAAAGATCCCGCACCTTAGATGCGCCCATGCCCACGAACATTTCCACAAACTCAGAGCCTGAGATGGAAAAAAACGGCACATTTGCTTCGCCTGCCACCGCCTTTGCAAGCATAGTCTTGCCTGTTCCGGGAGGTCCCACCAGCAAAAGTCCTTTGGGCATCGCAGCTCCAATGTCTGTATATTTCTGAGGATTATGCAGATAATCCACGATTTCCGCCAGGCTTTCCTTTGCCTCATCCTCTCCCGCTACATCATCAAAATGAATGCCCTCCGTAGACTGCACATAGATCTTTGCATTGCTTTTTCCCATGCCAAAGGAAAGGGAATCCTTGCCGCCCATCTGCTCCATCAGTTTCTTGCTCATATACTGCCCCAATGCGATAAAGATAAGCATGGGGAGGATTACGGTAAGGAAAAAGCTGAGAAGAGGCGAGGTTGTCTGCTCAATATCCTTCGCAAAGACCGCGCCGGAATCATACAAACGCTCTGTCAGTCCCGGGTCGTCCATGACACCTGTTTTATAGATATTTTTATTGTCCTTGTCGCTGAACAGGATCTGGGTGTTTTCCACCTGAACCTGCCCTATTTCCTGTTCCTCGATCATGCGCATAAAGGTACCGTAATCCACTTCCGTTACCGGCTGTCTCATCAGTATGGGAGAGACAAACAGGTTAAACAAAACCAGCACCAGAAGCACAATGCCATAATAATAAATAAGCGGCTTTTTCGGCGATTTTACTTCTTTCATTGTGTATTTCCTCCTTTTCGTAATGTAATCCTATTCCAAACCGATCGCGGAATCTACTGGCAGTGAAAACACTATTCCTCTTGCCTCACTATGCACGCCGCATTTTTCCCCAATTTCCTTCATGATCGCCAGCTTGTCTTCCCGGGCAGCAAGGATGATAGTAATTTCTCTTTCCGGCTGGATCTGGATTCCCCAGAATTTCATTGTCTCCTCATTTACCGCCTGTCTGGCATGAAATACTGTGCCTCCCCCTGCACCTGCCGATCTGGCCGCATCCATAACCTCCTCGCTGTAGCCCTGGTCCACAATAGCCATTATGAGCACATAATCCCGCTCTCCCCTTCTTGCTGTTTCCTGCTTTCCTGCCGAATGACTGCTTTCGTCCTGCAGCTCATTTAATTTATTGACCACCATACTGCTTCCTCCCGACATAATAAGGCTGAACACAATTCCGCTGTTAGGGGTATTTAATTTCAATTCCTTATACATTTTCTGCATCAGCCTGTCTGCAAAAATTTTAGGCATAATACTCATCAAAACCGTTTTTTCCGTATTTCCCAGTCCCAGCATAGCCTTCATTTCACTGGGCGCCGTTCCCCGTCCATAAAACTGATAATAGCTCGGAACTGCCCCGCCCTGGAATAAGGCGGCTGCCTTTTTCGCTTTTTTCGATGTGGTGACCAGCATAAGCATCCTGAGAGGCGGGCGTTTATTCTCTATTTTCATCTTTTTCATTTTCCTCCATCTCAATAATATCGTCCGCGTCCTCTGATATTATCATTTCTTTCAAAACAGCTTTTTCCGCCTTCTTCAGCTTCTGTTTGTACCGAAGCCCCATGATCTGGATCGCGATCAAAGGTGTCAAGGCAACCAGGGCTACTACCCCAAAAGCATCTGTCATAATATTTCCGCCCAAAGCCTCACATGCCCCAATACTGAGCGGCAGCAAAAACGTGGTTGTCATCGGCCCGCTCGCCACTCCTCCTGAGTCAAAGGCAATACCGACAAATATGGACGGAACAATGCGGGAAAGGATCAACGCCGCCCCATACCCGGGAATCAGCAGCCAATAGATCGGAAAACCCAGCAGGATCCGAAGCATGGCAAGCCCAACGCTGATGGAAACGCCAACAGACATGCAGCGGTTCATCTGTTTTTCCTGGACAATTCCATCTGTCACTTCCTCTACCTGACGGTTTAAAATCTGAATGGCAGGCTCCGCTTTTACAATATAATAACCGATCAGCATTCCCACAGGGATCAAAAGCCAATGCCAGCCCGCCGATGCCATTTCCTGCCCAAGGACAGATCCAACCAATGAAAATCCCACATTGACGCCGCATAAAAACAGCACCAGTCCTACATAAGTATATCCAAACCCTACTAAAATACGCTTCACATGCCGTTTCCTGTACCGCCTGCTTATGAGCTGAAAATGAAAAAGACAGCCAGCACAGGGATCAGGGAAACAAAAACCTCTTTCGCATAATGCGGTATTCCGATCAAAAACTCCCGTGCCACATCCCTGGTCGTGGTAACGTCCGGCACGTAAAATATCTGATGGGAAGCCTCCTCCGGCCGGAAAAAGCATCCTAAGATCAACACTGCCAGTACCGGACCGATACTGGATAAGGCAACCAGTCCAAAGCTGTCATCTGCAGCATTTTTGTCTCCCCTGACTGATGCCATACCAACTCCCATTGCCATAATAAAAGGTACCGTGATCGGCCCTGTCGTAACACCGCCGGAATCAAAGGAAACGGCTAAAAAATCCCTTGGGGTAAAGCAGGCAGCTATAAACAAAAGTCCATACAGCCCGATCAGTAAAACTGACAGATTAATATGCAGCAAAATCCTCAGGATCGCTATCACAAAAAATATGCCTACCCCCACGGCCACCGCCAAAGTCAGAATATGGTTTGGAACGGAGGGGATCTGCTCTGCCAATACCTGCAGATCCGGTTCCGCTATAGTGATCATGGTCCCCATGAGAAAACCCATTATGATTACCACTGGCAAGCTCCGGGTTTTTGAGATCATGACACCGATCCCTTCTCCAAGCGGTGTCATCGCCATCTCTGCCCCTAGCTGAAAGAAGCCCATTCCGATCACAAGCATAACTGCTCCGGTGAGAAACATAACAATATTACCCAATTCCATTGGGATCAGAAAAACACTGATCGCCAATACGATTCCGGTAATCGGCAAAACAGCCGCAAAAGCCTCCTTTACCTTATCCTTTATTTTTTGCTCCACTCATTCACCATCCTTTTCGCATATGCCTCCCTTCTCTTTCATTTCTCTTCCGTTTCCCTGCTCTCATTGCTGTTTCTGCTGCAATTTCAAATAATACCGGTCAACATATGCAGCATAGATGATCCCGCCTATCACATAGGCAGCCGCCGTAACTGCAAACCCTGCGGACAAGCCGATACTTTCCTGAAACATACCCATTACAAAGGAACCGATCCCGATCCCAATATCATAGGATAACAGATAAGTGGCATTGGCAGTTCCGCGCTTTGGACCCGGAGTCGTACCTGTTACAAAGGACTGGAATAGAGGCTGCAGGATACCATAACCGATCCCCAGCAAAAATCCTGCTGCCAGCAGATGCACTGCTGTCGCCATAAAGAAATAGCTTCCCATTGTAATAAACAAAACAACCAGGCTGATCACAACCAGGATCTTATGCTTTCCGGCATCGATCATCTTCTGCGTGGAAAATTTTGAGATCAGCATTCCTGCCACCAGGAAAATATAAAAATACGGGATCACGTTTGACAATCCCTTTTCCTTTGGGATCAGCACCTCCATGAATACTTCCAGTGCCGTAAACAAGGGAGTCAGCATAGATACTTTTTTATATTGCTTTACCTGCCCAAACAGTGTTTTTACCATGTCTTTCCCTCCTTAGCTTTCTACTGTCTGTTTCAGATTCATAATCATTTTATTCAGTGTATTTTCCAATTCATACAGTTCCTTGTCTGATATGCCCTTATAGATGCATGCAGAGCTTCTTTTCAGGCCCTCTTCAATGATATCCTGCATTTCATACGCCTTTTGAGTCAAAACGACCTTTCGCTTCCGGTCGTCTTCTGAATCGCTGTTCACCTGCAGATACCCCTTCTCTCTTAAAGCTTTCAATATAACGGATCCCGTAGCCTTTGATACTTTTGCTTCCATGCAGATATCCGTGAGGCAATATTCCTTCTTGTTCTGGCTTAACAGATATTTCAGCATCCTGCATTGTGCCGGAGTCAGATCAAGATCCTCCATATGCTCCCTTCCGTACCGGATCAGACCTGCATTCACCTGCCTTAACAAACATCCGATTTTCATTTCATTCACTTTTTGTTACCCCCGTATCCCATTCAGAAGCCATTCCTTCTGCACATTTTATCTCCCGCCTTTGCCGGAAAACTGGTATGTTCCATAACAATTTGTCAGCGAACAAATCCCATAAAAATAAAGGGATAGCTCTGCAACCATCCCTCTATTGCTTTATCAGTACATTTCCTGATTTTCCGCAGCAGCCGGTGTTTTTTCTTTGATATCTGCCACAGCCGCCTCTGTTGTAAGAAGCGTGGATGCCACGCTTACCGCGTTGTTTAAGGCACTTCTTGTAACCTTTACCGGATCAATGATCCCTGCTTTTATCATATCCGTATATTCTTCTTTTGACGCATCAAATCCGATCCCCGCTTTGGCTTCCTTTACCTTGTTGATCACCACAGCTCCATCAAGCCCTGCATTTTCCACAATAGCGCGCAGAGGTGCTTCCAGCGCTTTCTCCACGATCTGGGCGCCTGTCTTTTCATCGCCGCTCAGAAGGTTGATCACTTCCTTCAGCTCCTTCTGGGCATGGATATATGCGGAGCCGCCGCCTGCTATGATGCCTTCCGCAACGGCTGCCCTGGTTGCATTCAGCGCATCCTCAAGACGGTATTTTGCTTCCTTCATTTCTGTTTCCGTAGCAGCGCCGATCTTAATGACTGCCACACCGCCGCTCAGTTTTGCGATACGTTCCACAAGCTTTTCTTTATCATATTCGGAGGTCGTTTCTGCAGCCTGTCTGCGGATGAGGTTTACGCGATCATTGATCTTTGATTTTTTGCCCTCTCCGCCAACAATAACCGTATCGTCCTTTGTCACCTTTGCGGACGCGGCACGTCCAAGCATATTCATGGTAACATCCTTCAACTGTATTCCAAGGTCGTCCAGGATCGCCTGCCCGCCTGTCAGGATCGCGATATCCTCCAGCATTTCCTTCCTGCTGTCTCCATATCCCGGAGCCTTTACTGCCACAACATCCAGAGTTCCTCTTAATTTATTCAGGATCAATGTGGTAAGAGCCTCGCCCTCAACATCCTCCGCGATGATAAGCAGTCTGCTTCCTGCCTGCATGATCTGCTCGAGCAGCGGCAGAATATCCTTGATATTGGAAATCTTTTTGTCTGTGATCAGGATGTACGGCTTTTCCATATTTGCCGTCATTTTCTCTTTGTCATTGCACATATATCCGGAAAGATAGCCTTTGTCAAACTGCATTCCTTCCACGACTTCAATTTCCGTATTCATGGTCTTGGATTCTTCGATGGTAATAACGCCGTTCTCTCCAACCTTTTCCATGGCGTCCGCGATCATCTGCCCCACTTCATCGCTTCCGGAAGAAACTGCAGCTACTCTTGCAATATGATCTTTGCCTGTAACCGGATGGCTCATGCCCATAATAGATCTTTCCACAGAATCTGCAGCTTTTTTCATTCCCCTTCTCAGAATGATGGGATTTGCCCCGGCAGCGATATTTTTCATGCCTTCATTGACCATAGCCTGTGTCAGAACTGTTGCGGTGGTGGTTCCATCTCCGGCAACATCATTAGTCTTTGTGGCCGCTTCCTTTACCAACTGCGCGCCCATATTCTCATAGCGGTCTTCCAGTTCGATTTCCTTTGCAATGGTTACGCCGTCATTAGTGATCAGAGGGGTTCCATAAGATTTATCCAGAACCACATTCCGTCCTTTCGGTCCCAAAGTGATCTTTACTGTATCCGTAAGCTTGTTCACACCTGCTTCCATTTTCTTTCTTGCATCTTCGTTAAAATTAATATCTTTCGCCATAATCCTTATCCTTCTTTCCTGATCATTCTACTTTTGCGATAATATCGTCCTCAGAGACAATGGTATATTCTTCGTCTCCAATCTTGATGGTCGTACCTGCATATTCTTTATAGATAACCGCGTCCCCTTCCTTAACGGAAACAGCCGTCAATTTCCCATCTGTATATTTTCCCGGTCCCACTGCTACCACAAGCGCTTCCTGCGGTTTTTCCTTTGCGCTGTCCGGGATGAGGATTCCTGATCTTGTTGTTTCCTCTGCTTTCTTCTGCTGCAGTACAACTCTATTTCCCAATGGTTTTATCGTCATTTTTTTCACCATGCCTTTCCAATGATCACTGTATAAAATCCATGCTTTTTTCAAAGTCATATGTTCGTGCGAAATCGGGCGCCTGTCTCGCTGCCCGCGGGAATAAATTTAATAAGGGGGCTGCGTACATCTGATCTGATCAGTCTGTACAACAGCCCCAACCTTTAGGAGGAACCTGCGGCAAAGCCTGCGGTCCTGTGGAGGACGCTCCTTATGGAAATGCCCTCCGGTGTTAGTTAGCCTTCAATTGCGATACAATTTTCCTGTTCTACTTTACGATTTTCTGCCTTTGGCAGGGTCAGTTTCAGAATTCCATTCTCAAACTTCGCGTGGATGTCACCTTCTGTTACCTTCTCTCCCACATAGAAGCTCCGGCTCACCGCTCCTGAGAACCGTTCTCTTCTGATGTATTTTCCATCCTCGTCCTTCTGGTCGTTGTTCCTGTTCTGTGCTGCCTGGATGTTCAGGTAACCATTCTTCAACTGTACCTTAACATCTTCCTTTTTAAATCCCGGGAGATCGATATCAAGCTCATATCCCTGATCCGTCTCCTTCACATCGGTTCTCATCACATTCTGTGTGTTTCCTCCGTGAATAACTCTGGTTGTTCTCGGGAATGAAAAATCCATCAGGTCATCAAATAAATCTTCTCCAAAAATACTAGGCATTAACATAAGTCATTTCTCCTTTCATCAAATCAACTATTTATTCATCAGCACTATGGAACAGTTCCATAATGTAGGGTGCAATGAACTTTGGATTGAACTTTTTTGTTTTGCTCTGTTCCTTTGTTCTATATGTACTATAACATATGTTGTTAGCACTGTCAAGAGTCGAGTGCTAATTTATTTGTGAAGAATCTGTGTCCGCTAAATGTGTATGAATAAAAGCTGTCGATGAACCGAACCCTATAACTGCTTTTTCAGGTTTCTGATATCCCGCTGTATTCTTCTGCACACTCCCTGACAGTCTTTTCCTCTGGCTGTGATCGTCTGTAATCTTGACTCAAGTAATTTTATTTTTGCATTTGCATCCATATTTATACCACCTTTCCTGTATATCCTTTTTTTCATCATAAGCCTTATTAGAATAATAAGGTCAAGCACAATTTTTCCTGCTCCTTTTCTTCACAAGAAAAATACGGTTCATTCCAGGCTGCCATTCATATGGAAATTCCACGTACCGTTCCACCTCGCCCACTTCTCCAAAGACCTTCATCCAATAGGGCGTGGATTCCTGCTTCAGATGCAGAATTCCTTTTTCCCCGTACATATGCTCTCCCATTTCTTCATAGTTCATGGCCTGCAATTCTTCCTTGGAGTAGAATGGATTCAGCTTTATAAACCAATATCCTCCATCGCACAAAACACGGTCCAGATTAACTAATGTATGGTATCCCACATCCTCGGTCATAACATCCAGCACATTTGAGAGGATAATCCCATCAAACCGTTCTTCCTCAAAGGTATCAAGAAAGTTTTCATCTCCTTCAAAAAAATGAACATTCCGGTAACCACTCAATTTTGCAGTCTTTTTTTGCAAAATTGATTCCATTCTCCGCCACATCAACGCCAACACCCCGACCTTTTTTGCTGCACTGGACATATTGAAACAGAATATCCCCTGTCCCGCATCCAAAGTCCAGTACCCTGTCTGTTTTACTTGCAAGCATCTTTAAACATGTATCAAACAGCGGTTCTACACGAAGCGTTACATTTCTCAGGTCAACCGGCTCACTCTCAGAATAAACCATATTCCACATATCTTTTTCACAGCTGCACGTATTCATTCTTTTCACCAACCTTCCTTATCGTTTACTTTCTGTCGCATATTACCTGGTAATGCCGTATACGCAGACATTTACTTTTATAATAAACCTTGTTATAATAATAAGGTCAAGAAAATATGGGCTGATTTTTATGTCACAAGGAGATACGGTGAATGAAAGATTATCTAACAATTAATGAATTTGCCAGACTAAGAAATGTAAATGCCAACTCAATCCGATATTACGAAAAGCTGAAAATTCTGATGCCGGCATGGATCGATCCGCAGACCAAATACAGATATTACCTGCCGGAGCAGCTTGATCTGCTGGATACCATTACCCTCTGTATCAAGCTTGGCATACCTCTGAAAAATCTAAAGCATTATATTGATGAAAATGGCAGATTAGATGGAAGAAAGATCTTTGAGGACGGCAAACGTGTCATGCAGGAAAAAATTGCCGATATGCAGACTGGTCTGGAATTGACACAATTCAATTTAGAGGCTCTGGAGCGGAATCAACAGTACAGCGATCATCAGGGGATTTACTCACATGAGATCGAAGAACGCTACTTTTTTATAAAAACATTTTGTGGAAACTGGAATGATCTGTTACAGAAAGAAAAAACAGCTATGGATTTATTTCAATATGCTCAGGATCTGAATATGGTCCCGGTATTTCCCGCCGGAATTTTAGTTGACGGTGAAGCATCACCTGCATCGTTCTCCTTTTTTGTCCAGGTTCTTCACCCAGTTGAGAACGATAGCCGGATACTTCACCTTCCCAAAGCCAAATATTTCTGTTTGCAGGTCGATCTGACCTCCAAAACAGATCTCTCAAAGCTTCTTGCTGAAAACTTTCCTCAGTTCAGCAAAAGAAATGTCATCATATCCAATATGCTGCTAAATAAGATGTATTTAAACGGCAGGCACAGTGAAATACAGATACCGGAGGCGTTACCCTGAAGCGGGAGCCGCACGCCGTATCTTGGGTTTTCATTCTCATTTTTATAATCCTGCAGCCGCCTTGTATTCCCTCAGCTTTTGCTGCGCGGCCGCGTTCAGTGTCCGAGGGACCTGGATCTGTACGGTTACGTATTCATCCCCTTTTACGGAAGGATTATTCATGGAGGCAACACCTTTTCCCCTGAGCCGGATCTTGGAGCCGGACTGGGTTCCTGCCTTGATGCGGCAGCTAACATTTCCGTAAAGGGTGGGTACCAGGGCTTCTCCGCCAAAAACTGCGGTTGTGTAGGGGATCTGTACACTTGTGTAAATGTCGTTGCCTTTCCTTTCGTATCCGTCTTTCGGCGCAACTGAGATTTCAAGTAAAAGATCCCCTGTCTCACCGCCATAAAGACCTTCTCTGCCTTTTCCCTTCAGTCGGATCTTCTTTCCATTGTCAATGCCTGCAGGGATGTGGACCTTTATAGACTGGGCACGACCATTCTCATCCTGGAAAGAGATCACCTTATCACATCCGAAGACAGCTTCCTCAAAGCTCACCTGCAGGGATGCCGTAATGTCTGCGCCTCTTGCGCCGGTGCCGAAGCCGCTTCCTCCTGTGCCAAAGCCCCCCTGAAAGCCGCTGTGGAAGCTGCCTGTTCCTCCGAATCCGTCTCCGAAGAATTCTTTGAACAGGTCATCCATATTTCCGCCTTCAAAATGGAATTCCCGGTAGCTTCCTCCATTGTTTCCTGCTGACTGATATCCAGCATCTCCGGCACCCATAGTGCCGTCAAATGCGGCGTTTCCAAACTGATCGTACATTTTTCTCTTTTCCGCATCCCCTAATACCTCATAGGCTTCTGTCACTTCTCTGAATTTCTCCTCTGCGGCAGTATTTCCTTTATTTGTATCTGGGTGATATTTTTTTGCCAGCTTACGGTATGCCTTTTTAATGGTCGCTTCATCTGCATTTCTATTTACTCCCAAAACTTCATAGTAGTCTCTTTTTGCTCCCATACGTCATTCTCCTTTCACAAATTTTCTGCAATTCTCCTGATGGATTACTTTCCTTTGAAATAAAAAGACTGCATGTTACATTTTGTAATCATGCAGTCCCATATATAAAGAGGTGCCAATTAACCCTCCATGGCAATGTATTTCTTTTTCTGCTTCCGGTTTCTTTGGTTCTTTTTCGGGATTGCAGGGTAAGCACTCAGCTTCTTTTGTTCTACTTGTACTATAATAACTCCATTTTTAGCACTTGTCAAGTGCGAGTGCTAATTCATTTGTGAACTATATGTGAAATGTTTACTTTTGCAGGCTTGTCCGGCTTGCAAAACAGTAAGCCTATTTTCCGAAAATCTCCTTTGCCGCCTTCATGTTTTCCATAATGGGAACACCAAAGGGGCACCGTGTCTCACAGGAACCACACTGTATACACTCTCCTGCATGATGAGCCAGGACTTCATAGTGCTCACGGACAGTTTCCGGCACTTCCTTCTGCGCCTTTGCCAGATTCAAAAACTTTGTCACATCTGCAACGTCTATCTTCTTTGGACAGGGCGCACAATGGCTGCAATACATGCAGTGACCTTTCCAACTGATTTTCGGGAACGCGGCAAATGCCAGAGCGTAATCCTTTTCTTCATCAGGGGCATCTTCATAGGCAAGACTGGTTTTAAGCTGTTCTACGGAATGGGCTCCGGCAAGAACGGTTGACACTCCGGGACGGGTGAGCGCGTAATGCAGGCACTGGTTCACAGTCAGGGCTTTTCCGGCTGGTGACAATGCTCCGTCCAGCAGGTCGCCGCCCCCGAAAGCCTTCATCACGGTGATCCCCACTCCCATACGCTGACAGACCTCATACAGCTCCTGACGTTCCGGATCCATGTTCACCAAAGGGGCCTCATAATTCTTTTCCTGCCACAGTTCTTCCACATCCTCACTGGCAGGCTGCAGATCATAGCAGGGATTCACACTAAACATAAGAACCTCGATGGCACCGCTTCTTACCGCCTCCAGTGCAACTCTGGGATTATGGCTGCTCATTCCTATATGCCGGATCACTCCTGCTTTTTTCAGGTCCCGCACATACTGCAGCACCGGGCCGTTTGCAATGTTTTCCCAGTCTTTCATGGAATCCACGTAGTGGATCATTCCCACCTCAATATGATCTGTCTGCAAAAGAGCAAGCAATTCCTGAAAGCCTGCTTTTACCTCCTCAATATCCCGTGTTCGCTTATACTGTCCGTTTTTCCATATGGAACAGATATGCGCCTGAATGATAAACTTGTCTCTTCTTCCCTTCAGTGCCTTTCCCACGCTGGCTCGTATTGCAGGATCAGATGTATAAAGGTCAAAATAGTTAATGCCGCTTTCTTCCGCCGTATCAAACAGAAGCTGCGCATTTTCGCAGTTATTTTCCCCAAAGCCTTCACATCCCATGCCAATCTCGCTTACCTTTAAACCAGTGTTTCCCAAATCACGGTAATTCATAGTTGATTTCTCCTTTTTTTCATGATCGTTTTGTATGAATTGCTTTAGCGCATAAAGCCGTACATTTTTCCTTTACTACTGTACCATTTATCTGCTTTCATGTAAACAGCGCCAGTGAAAAATGGGGAGCTGCAGCAGCTCCCCGTTTTTCGTTATCCCTTCTTTATCTAATGCATCTTAAGATTCTTCCGCACGCATCCTTGCACCTGCACCGGATGGAGCGTTTCATCACACGGAAGATTCCCCACATGCCGGATTCCACATCCCATCCCAGGCTTCCGGAGCGGTACAGATAATCTCCCGGACAGGAGGCGCCGCCTTTCAGCTCCATGTCAAAGCGATTGCCCACACTGATCCCTCCCTGGAGGGGAATCTCTCTTGAGAACGCATCGTTCGGCTGTTCTCTCCACAAATGCCCATGAATCGTCAACGACACATTTCTGGGTTTATCCGCTGGCATCATGGTCCGGAAAATCACCCGGTCACCGGAATAGGCTTTCCATATCGGTGTGGCGGGATCACCGTGGATCCTGCTGCTGAACACCTTCCACACCCGCGAATCCCTCTTAAGACGGTTTGCAAACCGCTCTGAACGATAGTTGTAACCCTTTTCTCCTGTATCCTCCGGATCAACGGGCTCCTCGCTGTTCGCAGCCGCAGTCTGGATGAGATTGCCCTGCGCATCCAAAAGACGGATTCCGTTCTGGATAAACAGTACATATTCCCGGAAGCTTTCTGTTCCCGGTGCCGTGATCACCGCCTGCTCCGCAAAAGTATTCCTTTTTCCCGTAAAATTCTCGTACCAGCTTGCTCCTGCAGGCTCTACGATCACAGCTCCAAACAGTCCGTGATACCTGTGATTTCGCATATCCCCAAAGGACTGCAAAATACATGCTCCGTATTCACGGTCAGCCTTCCAGAGATAACGCTTGCTCTCACCGGGCCCAACTGTCTGCTCTTTTGGGTTGTATCCCACATTGATCCCCGAATCGCTGACCGGGTCATACTGAAGAAACTGAGGATTCAGAGAAACCCTGTTAGAGGGCTTGTGCCGGAAGTCCAGCGGCACCCTTGGATAATCGAAATAGGGTACCGGATGGTCCGGATTCCATACATTATGCAGCGTAACCTCCAGCCAGTCTCCCACATTTGCGCGCAATATCAATGGCTTCGGCTTATATTTCCCGGCAAATACCAGATCCACATCCTCCAGCGGGACAAAGATCAGTCCGTCCGGGTCATGATCCCCATATCGGTTATATACCAAATCAGTCTGAACCGCAGCCACTTCATACCGCCTTACCACGTCATCCTTTCCCGGGCACGGTGGAAGGGGACAAAGCATATCCTTTCCTTTGCAAAGGGGCTTTAAATGCTTCTGATATTTATCATAAGCCCGGATGATTCCCCAAAGTCCAAGCCATACATCGTCAGTGCCGCCGAAATAGTACAGATAATCGCCTGCCTGATAGGGCTCTTTGATATTTAAGTTAAATGCCTCCGAGACACCAATCGTCTGGGACGCAGCCAGCGGTGACTGCTCATCTGCCAATTCCTTTCTCCATGACATTCCGGTTACATTAAACACATGCTGCTCCTCATGGGCACCATCAATCAGCCGGATCATGATCTCGTCTCCCGGATAGGTTTCCAAAACAGGCGTTGCCGGGTCGCCATGCACAAAGGAGCTGAAAATATAAGCCGGGTCCTCATGCTTTTTCAGCCTTTCCCTCATGGGCTCCGCACGGTAGTTGATCCCCATCACTCCCGGATCATCATGAGAACCCGGAACCTCCGGAGGATTCAGAGGTTTTCCGTCCTTATCAAATAGAAAGGCAAAATCGTGGACAAAAAGCGCAAACTCACGGAAGGATGTGCCGTCTCTCCTTCGGATGACTGCCTGAGTTCCAAAGCGCAGTTCTTTTCCATTTCGTATATTGTGGAAGGTGGCGCCTGCCTCCTCTATTATCAACGCACCGAATACTCCGTGCAGCTGATGTGCGTTGGCATACAGATGGTCATGGAAAAATACGGTCCGCAATTCCTCGTCTGCGAAAAAGCGCTCTACCAGGGTTTCGCATTTTCTTGCTCCTGCAATGTTGTTCCAGCCGTTTGCCGCTCCATCGGAGGTAATGGTGTCAAATTTCACCAAATGCACATGATGCCCGGCAATGTCTGTTATGGTCCTGAGCTGGAATGCATTCGCTTCCAGAAATTCCGGCAGCAGGTTTGTGGTGCGCAGTTCGATACAATCTCCTGCATTTGCACGTATTACAAGAGGTTCTACCTTAATTTTCTGTTCTTCCACCATACGGATATAGGAATCCAGGCCTCCACACCGCTCCAGCTCTTCTTTCAGGACAAAGAATCGTCCCTCCCGGTCGTGCCACCCATATCGGTTGTAAGTGAGCTTCGCCTGCACCAGGGCGATCTCAAAGACTCTCACGTTTCTGCACTGTTCGCATACTTTCGGACAGTTTTTGCAGTCATCGCATTTGCACTCTATATCATGTGCACTCCCCATATCTCCTTCCTGCTCTTTGTCACACTCCTCTTCTTTCCCGCATTCCTGCTTCTTCATGTATTCGCACTCCTTCTTGCATTCCTTCTCGCACTTCTTCTCGCACTCTTTCTTGCACTCCTTCTCGCACTCTTTCTCGCACTCCCATTCTTTGCAGCAGTCACAATCTCCCACAGTATGGCAGGGGCAAGTGTCTGTGTACAATGCGCCGGGCGCGGCATTTTCCACGAAATTTGCTTTTTCCAGAGGAGTCGGGCATTCCACGATATTTCCCTCCGCATCCAATACACCGCAAGGCGGCTGACGCGGTGGTTTTCCTACCTCTCCGCAGATAAAATTGGGGTATCCCGGATGAAGTTCATCCTTCTTCGGCGGCTGCTTACGGTCCTTCAGCGGCAGGAGCGGCGGGACAGGAGTTCCATCCGGCAATTTTCCGCTTCCATCTTCCAAACGGTCATGGATTCTCCACAAAGTCCACATTCCCTCATGAAAATGAGGATACAGATGGCAATGAAAAATCACATCACCGATGACCCCGTTCCTGCTTCCTGCTCCATACAGGATATCCAGCGTATAGCATTCCTGCGGACTTATGGTAATGGAGTCGATGATCGTAGAAACCGGGTTTTCTGGCTCCAGCCTCCACTGGTGATTGTGAAGATGGAACACATGTGTTTCCTTAATTCCCCCGTGTACCAGACGGATTTTTGCCGGATCTCCCACATAAGCCCTGAGAATGGGCGGTGCCGGATCACCATATACCCAGGAGCTCATAGATATATCCTCTCCCGAATCTGCCGGATCGTGGGTAAGCGGCATCCGGTTTCTCATAGGCTCCGAGCGGTAGCTGATCGCCGTCGTAGACGAAAGCAGATGCGTCCGGTGGTCCATGGGCTGATTTCCGTCCTTATCCAGGATCTCCAGTTCATCATGGAAGAACACGGAATATTCCCGGAAGGCCGGTTTTCCAGGCTGATAAATATCCGCCATCAGACCGCTTTCCATTTCTTCTCCTGTCTGTGGATCAAACCATTTTGCCCCGGGCGGCTCTACGATCACCGCTCCGAACAATCCATGAACATTTGTGGCATCTTCACTGCTTCTGGCGTCCGCCATATCATGGAATAAAAATACACCTTCCGTATCTGCATACCATGTGTAAAGGATCTCCCGGCTTGTGGTACTGTCCTGATTAAATCCCGTACTGGTGCCGTCCGAAGTCATCACATCATACGACAGCCCCTGCACATGGATGGACAGCCTGCGGTTCAGAGAATTGCGGAAGCATACCTTGACCGTATCTCCGAGATTCACGCGGAGTACCAAAGGCTGCACTTCCTCATAGGGCTGGGGCGGTGACTGCCGGAATCTTCTGGCAGCTTCCTCCTGAATCCTCCGGGCATCCTTTTCCAGCACATACATCAGACCGTTTGGGTCATGATCACCGTACCGGTTATATACAATAGGAAGCTGTATCGCTTCTATGGTGAAATTCCTGGTCTTATTTGGGTTGGGATATTGACATAATTCCATTGCTTATACCCTCCCTTTCCCTGTATTTTCCAGGATGCGAAGATAATGATTTGCCTCCCGGAGCACATGATCTGCCAGAAGCGGCAGTGTCACGGAGCGTATGCCACAGCCTGTGATCCCTTCCGCACCTGCAGTCTTAAAATCCCGGTACTTCTCCGTTGTTTCCAATGTCTTTCTCGTCAATTTGTCCATGGTCCGGCAATCCTGCTCTCTCGCTTCCTCCAGCAGACGGCAGTAATCCCCGGCAAAAGCATCCGCTGTTTCTATAAGCTCACATTCTGTCGGATCAAGCAGCCCCCTGATAAACAATGCGTGCTCCATCATGATCCGGTTCCAGAACATTTCTGCCTCTTTTAAATCTTCGTGAGGCATACATCCTTTTTCCTCCAGCACCGTGATGATCTGCCGATAGAGCTTTGCTTCCCGGAGAATGTGCTCGATCAGCAGCGGATAGTTCGACGTATACAGTGTGCATGCGGAAACTTCCCGCAGAATCTGCTCTTTTAACATGATCAGACCGTTTAAAAGCTGCAGGACATTTTGATTCAGCTGTCGTACCTGCTGTACCATTCTTCTGTCATGACATTCTGCAAAGCCTGCCCGCAGCCGCTTTTCTGCCCGGGTGATCCGGATATCAATGGGTATTTTTGTCAGCCTTCTCGTCTGCTGTTCCGCCATTTCCGTAAACTCCGTCGTGACTTCTCCGGAGCGCAGGATTTCACTTCCCACCATTCCGTCAGCAAGCCGGACCGCACGCTCCAGCGCTCTTTCGAACTGCATGCGGAACCAGTCTGCTCTGCTTCTATATGCCGTCTCCCCTGCCGGAAAAGCCGCCAGAAGAAACAATGCATGCTCTTTCATAATTCTTCCGAAAAACAAATGAGTTTCCAAAGAAACTGATACATATTCTCTCATTTTTTTGCATACCTTATTATGATGTTTCTCTATAATATATGCAGATATTTTAATTTGGGGAGTTTTATGGTATATGAAAAGAATCCGGAGCAAATTTCCCTGCTCCGGATTCTCATATATAGTTTCTATTGTCTGGGCTTCATGTGCAGCCACTGTAACCTTTACCAGGTTAATTCCAAATACAGATCTTTGTACTGCTTTGCGGAATTATCCCAGGACAGGTTTTTATCCATATCTCTCTGGACCATTTCATCCCAGCACCAACGGTTTGTGAAATACAGGGATTTTGCTCTGTTGATGGCATCCAGCAATAAGCCGGCGTCATAATAATCAAAGGTAAAGCCATTTCCAGTATTGGAATACATATTGTACGGCTCTACCGTATCCTTCAATCCGCCTGTCTCACGAACGATCGGGACAGTACCGTAGTGCATGGCGATCAACTGCGTTAATCCGCAAGGCTCAAACTGTGAAGGTACCAGAAGGGCATCCGCACCTGCATAGATCCTATGAGCTCTTGTCTCATCATACATGATATTGGAGCACACATTTCCCTTATAAGCGTTTTCATAATACCGGAAGGAATCCTCATATACTGCATCTCCGGTACCAAGCACGACGATCTGCGTATGCTCATCCATGATCTGCGGAATAATGGCATTGACCAGATCCAGTCCCTTTTGGTCTGTCAGTCTGGAAATCAGTCCGATGACAAATTTGTGGTCATCCTGAACCAGCCCCAGCTCTTCCTGCAGCTTCTGTTTGTTTTCCTTTTTCTTATCTAATACATTGGTGATATCATAGTTTTCATACAATCTGGAATCGGTGTATGTATTCCAGATATCATAGTCAATACCGTTTACAATGCCTCTCAGCTTGCCGGAATGATATCTTAAATGGGCATCCAGCTTTTCGCCGTAGTATGGTGTCTGGATCTCACCTGCATAAGTGTCGCTGACAGTTGTAATGATATTGGAATATGTCAGACCGCCTTTTAACATATTGGCGTCTTCATATCCTTCTTTTAATGCGTCCTTGTTGAATACATAATCCGGCAGTCCTGACCAGTACCGGATCGTAGGGATGTTATAAATTCCCTGGAACCGCAGGTTGTGAATGGTCAGAATGGTTTTTGCGGAAGCCAGCTTCGTATTTTCGAACAACGTTCTCAAATATACAGGAACTAACGCAGCCTGCCAGTCATGGCAATGAATAATATCCGGAGTCCAATCCAAATAGTTCAATACAGCAAGTGCTGCTTTTGCAAAGTAGCAGTATTTCGGAATATCATCCACCAGATTGGTATATGGATTTCCGCTGCTGAAAAACTCTTCATTGTCAATAAAGTCATAGACTACGCCGTCCCAGACATATTCCATGATTCCTACATAATAGGATTTTCCATCGGCGCATAAATCCATTTCGAAGGAACCTCTGTATACCATTTTCTCCTGATATTTCCATGGAATACATTTGTAACGTGGAAGAATTACTTTCACATCGCAATTCTGTTTTACCAATGCCTTGGGAAGTGCATACATAACATCTCCCAAGCCTCCGGTCTTTACAAACGGATAGCACTCTGAGCCTATGAAAGCAACACTCCTTCTGGGTGTGGTGTAGACTTCTGCCTTTGGCTCTTCTGCTTTCAGTGCTTCAGCAGGCTCAGCCTTGGGCTCTTCGTCTTTGATTTTCTCTGCAGGTTTTTCCTCGGATTTTTCTGGTTTGGTTTTCCTGGCAGTATTTTTCTTTGGCTTTTCCGTCTTATCCTTCTCAGCAGTTGTTGTCTTGGATTTTCTTGTTCTTGTTTTTTTAGCAGGCTCAGCCTTTGGCTCTTCCTTGGTTTCTCCGGCAGGCTCAGCTTTAGCCTCCTCTGCCTTGGCCTCCTTTACTGGCTCAGCCTTGGGCTCTTCTGCTTTAGCCTTTCTGGTTCGCTTCGTAACCTTTGGCTCTTCTGCTTTCACCTCTTTGGCTGCCTCGGCCTTGGGCTCTTCTGCCTTGACCTCTTTGGCTGCCTCAGCCTTGGGCTCTTCTGCTTTCACCTCTTTGGTCGGCTCGACCTTGGGTTCTTCTGCTTTCACCTTTCTGGCACGCTTAGCAGTCTTGGTTTCTGCTGCTTTCACCTCTTTGGCTGGCTTAGCTTTTGGCTCTTCTGCTTTAACTTTCTCAACGGCTGCCGCTTTCGTTTCCTCGACTTTGGCTTTTTCAGCTTTCGGCTCTTCCACTGCTTCTGCCTTGCTCTCTACAGAAGCTGCTTCTGATACAGCTTTCTTAGTCTGCTTTTTCGCCGGAGCTTTTTTCGTAGTCGTAGTTTTTTCTACTGCCTTTTTTGTCATGTGGCACCTCCAAAAATAATCCTAATAAATGGTTCTTAAAACACTATTTTATGACTGAAGCACAATTTAATAGTTCTGTTTATCAGTAAGTATACCACAAATACTACCCACAGGCAAATATACGAATAATTTTAATTATGTGCCTTTTCATAGTTTAAACCCAGCAATACCTTCCTATACAGCCAAGCTGACAGATTATAAAAATCTACGCAATATCCTTTCTGCCATACTGCCAGAATGCCGCCCCGATCCCGACAATGGCAAAGGCAATGCCCACAGCCAGATATTTTCCGCTTAAGGCTTCATTGGCTATGATATCCGCGCTTTCCGCATAGGAAAAGGGGGTGATATATTTTAAAAACTCGGCTTTTTTCGTAAGATTGGCTATGAGGTTCAGGAAATAAAAAATTGCTGCAAGGCCCAGTCCCAAGCCGATTTCGCCCCGGCGTACAAAGGCTGATATGCCGAAGCAGATCGCCCCCACCTCGATCTGCATAATAAAATATGCAAGAAATAAAAGTGCCAAAAGACCAGCGTCCACTGTCTCATCAATGAGCAGTACCGAAATTGCTGTGATCACGATCACCACTGCATTGAGGATTAAAATCTGCGTAAATACTGCGCAGAGCTTTTGTCCGATGATTTTTATTCGGCTGTTGGGATGGGTCAGCAAAAACTCTGCCGTATGGTCTTTTTCCTCCTTTGCAAGTGCAGAAGCTCCAAGCAGAGCGGCAAAAAAAGCGCCGCCAAGCCCAAGGATATTTCCGCACTCCACTCCGAAGAATCCGATAAACTCTCCGAAATTGATCCTATCCATTCCGAATGCCTGGGAAAAACCGCCCATCCGGGCAAATATGGCACTGACCACGCTCATCTGATCTGCCATTTCCGGATAGATCAAAATGCACACAGCCATGAGAAAGGCGACTGCCGCGGACCAGATAATCAGTGAGATCCTCCCTGTTTTCAGTTCATGCTTCCAAATCGTCATCTCTTTCCCTCCTCTGTATAGTAATGAAGGAAAATCTCCTCCAGATCCGGCTCTGCTATAGATAAATCATGGACTTTTCCCACAGAAAGGACTTTCAGCAGCTTTTCCATACTTCCGCTGTACAGAAAGCTTGTGCTGCCCTCTCCCTGCTTCAGGTCCCGAAGCCCGCTAAGCCCTGACAGATCCACTTCTCCATGCACGGAAACCCTTTTGGCGCTAGTCCTTGCCAAAGCCTCCACACTGTCACAGGCGATCACGCGTCCTTCCCGGATAATGGCAGCTCTCGTACAGTTCCTCTGGATCTCGGAAAGCACATGGGAGGAGAGAAAAATAGTAGTCCCTTCCTGGTTCCGCTCTCTCAGAATGTCAAAAAACGCTCTCTGAATCAGAGGATCCAGACCGCTGGTAGGCTCGTCCAGGATCAACAGCGCGGGATCATGCTGCAGGGCGCAGACAATCCCAGCTTTTTTGCGGTTTCCCAAGGAAAGCTCCTCCACCTTTTTGGAGGTATCAAGCTGCAGTCTTTCACACAGCTTTTCCGCTTCTGCCCGGCAGTCTTTTTTTCGCAGATCTGCGGAGAGCTTTAACAAGTCCCGGACACGCATTCCGGCGTAAAATGCTGTTTCAGAGGGCAGATAGCCTACACAATCCAGTATTTTTTCTTTTTCCTTCTCAATGTCCATGCCGAAGATTTCTCCGCTTCCGCTGGTTTTCTTCAAAAGTCCCAAAAGGGTTCGGATGGTGGTACTCTTTCCGGCGCCGTTCGGTCCGATAAAGCCAAAGAACTCCCCCTGCTCCACGCTCAGGCTGCAGTCCGTGATGCCCCTTGCCTTTCCGTAATATTTGCATAGCTTTTCTGTTTTAATTGCTTTCATCCTTTTCCTCTTTCCTCAGGTATATCTTTTTCCAGAATGCGATCATGTCCATAAAGTCCTGCTCTATTTTATCCCCGTCCATGGTTGCGTCTGTTCTGAGCATTTCCCACATATATCCCTCTGTGGCAAGATACATTTCACGATACATCATCTTAAGATCCAGGCCCGGAAGAAACTGCTCTGCGTCCAGGCTTTCCAGAACATCCGCTGCCTTATAATTCAGCAGCTTTTGGTAGCTTTCCCAGATGGCTGGGCGCACCGCAGGATCCTTCTCATAAAATGCCTTGATTGCAAATGTCCACATATATGGATATTCCTTGAAAATCTGAAGCTTTGCCCGCATTCCCCGAAGCATCATCTCAAAGAAATCGGTCTGCTCATAACAGCCGTACTTTGCCAGATACCGGATCGTAACCTCTCCGCATGTTTCCCAGAGAAAGAGATACAGCTCACGCTTGTTATAAAAATAGTGAAACAGCAGGGATTTGCTGATTCCTGCCTCCGCCGCAATCTCACTCATAGGGCTCTTTTTATACGAATTCTGAGAAAACACCCGGTAGCCCGCATCCATAATGCTTTTTTGCTTTTCCTCTGGCAGTGCAAAAAACTTTTCATTCATTCCGGTACCTCCCTTAACCGTTCCGGTCAATTACTATTATACCCCATTGACCGTTTGTGAGAAGACCCCTTCTTTTATTTTTCTTCCCCCTGATATTCCAGAATGTCCCCGGGCTGACAATTCAGTACCTTACAGATAGCGTCCAGGGTGGAAAAACGGATTGCTTTTACCTTGCCTGTTTTCAGATTGGATAGATTTACATTGGAAATCCCTACCTTTTCGGACAGCTCATTCAGGGACATTTTCCGGTCTGCCATCACACGGTCAAGCCGTAATATTATTGCCATGTTTTCACCTTCCTGTATATCATAAAGTTTCATCGGAAAACTGCTGAAGCTCACAGCCTCTTTCAAAAATATCACTCATAAGAAGGACGATCACCCCCGCCAGTATCCACTGGGGAACAAATGGATTGTTCATATAAAACGTATGATAGGCAATCGCAGCCATCCCGGTCTGCATCACCAGTTTCTCCAAAAATCCCATGAGAACCATCAGAATTCCGGCTCTTCTGGCATATTTCGTTGTCTTTGCCACAAAGGGTGAGTGGGAGCTGCGGATCGTCTTCAGCAATTTCGCCAGATAAGCCAGCAGCACCAGATAGGGAATATCCCGCACCAGTATGGAAAGTCCCAAAAAAGCCTCACAGAAGGCTTTATTGCTTACAATTTCTCCGTACATGGGCAGATACTGCATCCCGCAACGGACAATCCCTCCCATGCTTGCAAACTCATATGCGTATCCTGTATTTTCCAGTACGATCTCTCCCGCAGGAAGCCGAAATAGTTGGATCATACTGACCACTGTCATAATCAGTGAAAAACCAAACCAGACCATCCCAGCCTCTGCACATAACTGGCACACATAATGGTGAGGAAGCTGCCACTTATCCGGATATTCCTGGTTTTCCATTTTTTTCTGTCTTTTTCTCATCTCAATCCTCCTTATTTCTTAAGCAGTCACAATATATCCTGTTATTTATGGACTCACCTTTTATAGCTGGATTATATCACGAGAATTCATGAATATCAATATATTTTTAATGATTATCGTTAAATTTTGAAGTAATAAAAAGCCCCAACCACATAACACATGCTATGCAGCCGGGGCTTATTTCTTTATCCCAACGGCTCTGCGCCGTTTCAGGGTATATCCTTTATTTTACTACAAAGTTTACAATCTTATTAGGAACATAAATCTCTTTTACCAGATTTTTGCCCTCCATGAAAGCAGCAATTTTCTCGTCCGCTTTTGCGATAGACAATGCTTCTTCCTTATCACAGCCCGTCGGGATCACAATGGTGCCGCGGACCTTACCGTTTACCTGCACACCGATCTCAATGGTAGACTCTACAGTTTTACTCTCATCGTATTCCGGCCACTGGGACAGGGACAGGAAGCCTTCTCCGCCTAAGCTCTCCCAGATCTCCTCGCAAAGATGAGGTGCAAACGGGCACAGCAGCTTGATAAACACGATCAGGTCATCTCTGCTGATCTTGCCTGCAGCATAGATGTCATTGATCAGGGACATCATGGATGCGATGGCTGTATTAAACTTCATTGCCTCAATATCGGAGGTAACCTTCTTAATGGTCTTATGGAACTTCACTTCCATATCCGGTGCAGAAGCTTCCTCGGTCATAATATCCGTCAGACCTGCCACCCTCTCCAGGAAACGCTTGCAGCCGCGCACGGAACTGTCATTCCACGGAGCAGCAGCGCCGTAATCACCCATAAACAGTACATAGGTACGAAGCGCATCCGCGCCGTACTCCTTCACAATATCCAGCGGGTCCACTACATTTCCCTTTGATTTGCTCATCTTGTCCCCGTCAGAGCCAAGGATCATGCCCTGTGCGGAGCGCTTTGCGTATGGCTCCGGAGTATTCACTACACCGATGTCATACAGGAAATGATGCCAGAATCTGGAATAGATCATATGTCTGGTAACATGCTCCATACCGCCGTTGTACCAGTCAACAGGCATCCAGTAGTCCATTTTCTTTCTGTCTGCCAGTGCTTCGCTGTTGTGCGGGTCAATATAGCGCAGGAAATACCAGGAGGAACCAGCCCACTGAGGCATTGTATCTGTCTCTCTCTTTGCATCTGCACCGCACTTCGGACACTTGCAGTTTACGAAGGACTCAATCTTTGCAAGAGGTGACTGTCCGTCCTCTCCCGGCTGGAAGTCCTGAATCTCTGGCAGACGAAGCGGAAGCTCCTCATAAGGTACCGCTACATCGCCGCACTTCGGGCAATGAACGATCGGGATCGGCTCTCCCCAGTATCTCTGGCGGTTGAACGCCCAGTCTTTCATTTTGTACTGCACGCCAGCCTCACCGATGCCTTTCTTTTCAATTTCCTCCAGCATCCGTTTGATGGAATCCTTTTTATTGGTATATCCATTCAGGAATTCGGAATTGATCATCTCGCCGTCTCCTGCATAGGCTTCCTTGGAGATGTCTCCGCCTTTGATTACCTGAATGATATCAATGCCGAATTTTTTCGCAAAATCATAGTCTCGCTGATCATGAGCCGGAACAGCCATGATCGCGCCTGTGCCGTAGCCCATCATTACATAGTCTGCAATATAAACCGGAATCTTTTTGCCGTTTACCGGGTTGACAGCATCAAGTCCCTCAATCCTTACACCAGTCTTATCTTTGACAAGCTGGGTTCTCTCAAACTCCGTCTTCTTTGCACATGCCTCACGGTATGCCTTGATTTCGTCAAGGTTTCCGATCCTGTCCGCATATTTGTCGATCAGAGGATGCTCAGGCGCAATAACCATAAAAGTAACGCCGAAAAGGGTATCCGGTCTGGTGGTATAGATTCGCAGTGTCTCGTCAATGCCGTCCACTGTAAAGTTTACAAAGGCACCTTCGGAACGTCCGATCCAGTTAATCTGCTGCTGCTTGATATTTGCAGGATATTCAACCTCATCCAGTCCTTCCAGCAGCTTGTCCGCATACTGGGTGATCCGCAGATACCAAACGTCCTTTGATTTCTGCACAACATCGCTGTGGCAGATATCACATTTTCCGCCCTGGCTGTCCTCGTTGGACAGAACTACCTTACAGGACGGGCAGTAGTTTACCAGCGTCTTATCACGGAAAACAAGCCCGTTCTCAAACATTTTAAGGAAAATCCACTGGGTCCATTTATAAAAATCCTCCTGGGTCGTATCAATCTCACGGCTCCAGTCAAAGGAGAATCCCACACTCTTTAGCTGATTGGAAAACTTCTCGATATTCTGGTCTGTAATGATACGCGGATGGGTGGATGTTTTGATCGCATAGTTCTCCGTAGGCAGACCGAAGGCATCGAAGCCAATGGGAAACAGTACGTTGTAGCCCTGCATCCTGCGCTTTCTCGCAATTACCTCCACGCTGGAATAGGCTTTGATATGACCTACGTGCATACCTGCACCGCTTGGATACGGGAACTCTACCAGGCCGTAAAATTTAGGCTTGTCGCTTCCGTCAACCGCCTTAAATACTTCTTTTTCTTCCCACTTTTTCTGCCACTTCGGTTCGATTTTCTTAAAATCGTGTCTCATTTGCGGTTCCTCCATACAAAATTCTTTCATAACTCTACTCATTCTAATCCAATCATTTCCTTTTGTCAATGCCCGGAAAGCCCATATTTACAGGCATTCTATTCTCCCAATGCCTTCAGTGCCGCCTGAAGCTGGTTATCATCCTCGCGGCTGATATTCTCTTTGTTCAAAAGGCTTGTGTCAAGTTTTACCTCCACGTCCGGTTTGATCCCCACTTCATGGATGTCATTTCCGTTTGGCGTATAGTATTTCGCCGTCGTCAGCTTAACGGCGCTTCCATCTGAGAGCGGGATGATCGTCTGTACGATTCCCTTTCCGTAGGTGGTGGTGCCCACAATGGTGCCGATTCCATAATCCTGCACAGCTCCTGCAAAAACCTCAGCAGCGCTGGCGCTCTCTTCATTCACCAACACAGACAGTGGGATTTCAAGAGGCGTTTTTCCTTCACACGTGTGCTCCTGCCTGTTGCCGTATTTATCTTCCATATAAACGATCATTCCCTCTGGCAAAATCTGTTCCAGGACTCCGCACACGGAGCTTAGTACGCCTCCTGGATTGTAGCGCAGATCGATCACCAGCTTCTCCATTCCCATTTCCTGAAGTCCGCCAAACTGTTCCTCAAACTGCTTCGGCGTAACCATGGCAAATTCTGAAATCCTCAGATAGCCAACGTGGTCCTCCAGCATATCCGAATAAATGGTAGGCAGCTCTACATCCGTAACGGAAACCGTGATTTCCAGAGGTTCTTCCACATCCGTGCGGTGGATGGTCAGAACCACATTTCCATCCTCATCATTTTTTATCATCTGTGAAACCTGGGCGGTGGTTTTTTCTGTAATGTCCTCTCCGTCAACTGCACTGATCACATCGCCAGCCTCCATTCCTGCCAGCTCTGCCGGACCGCCCTCATAGCATTCTGTCACCAGGATGCCTCCTTCGCTGTTTTCTGTGATCACAACTCCGATTCCTGAATAAGAGCCTTCATTTTCTTTGTTTTCCCGGTCATACTCTTCTTCTGTGTAATATCTCGAATAAGGATCTCCCAAACCGTAAAGCAGTCCTGTGTAAAGGCCCTCTGCCAGCGCCTCCTCATCCTTCTCTTCCAGATAATTTGCATCTATGATCTTCTCCAGATACTCCAGCTTTGCCTTTGTACTTTTATCGCTCACCACGGAATCGGAAGCAGATGCCTTCATCCATCCGGTAAATCCTCCCACTGTCAAAGCGCCTGTTAAAAGCGCTCCTACTGTCACGCCCTTCAAAAACTCCCTGTTTGTCATTCCATACTCCTGTCTATCTACTGATATAACACATTCCCGCGCCGAAGCGCGGTTACGCCAGCAACCATATTCCTCTTGCGCGCAGTGCGCATTCTCGCATAACATGAAAGAAAAGGCTGCCGGATCCTCGACAGCCAATATCTCTTCCGTATTCTGATTGTAAAACAGTTTTCTCACACCTTCAAGTGTTTTCTTGTTGTCCAGAAGCTTCCTACAAGACCGATTCCGATTCCAAGTCCCAGACCTATCGGAAGCAGTGTACGGTAAATTTCTCCTGCCGGAATAAATTCAACCACTCCAGTCAGCACATTAAATCTGTTCAGTACGTAAGAAATAGCACTGTTGTATCCGAAGTAAAGACCTACAAGAGGAATTGCCGCACCGATGATGCCCAATACCACACCCTCCAGAACAAAGGGTGAGCGGACAAAACCGTCTGTGGCACCGATGTATTTCATAATTCCGATTTCCTCTTTTCTGACAGATATACCTACTGAAATGGTATTGCTGATCAGGAAAATGGATATCAGCAGAAGCACAGCGATAATAGCGATGGATACATAGGAAACAAGACGGTTAATAGAACCAAGGGTTTTTGCCGCCTGCTCCGACTGATTGACCTCGCGGACATTTTCCAGACTCTGGATATATGCCACCAGCTCGCTCTGCCTGTTGATATCATTCATGTATACATGGTAATTGGAGGAGTTGATCAAAGGGTTATCATCCTTAAAGCCATCTGCCATATCAGAGCCTCCGAAATAATCCTGCTTCATCTTTTCCCACGCTTCATCCGCAGATTCAAATTCGATCCTTGCCACCTCAGGTCTTTGTGCGATCAAAGCGCCCACCGCTTCCATCTGCTCCTGGGTCGTTCCTTCATTGAAGAATACGGTAACCGGTACTTCTTCCTCAACCTTATGGGCAATGCTGCTCACATTGTTCACAATGGAGTAAAATATGCCGAACAGCAGGATGCATGCTGCCATGGTCAAAACGGATGCAATGGAAAACATCCAGTTACGTTTGATATTTTTAATACCCTGTTTCAGGGTAAACCAGATTGTACTAGGCCTCATAATACTCTCCCTCTCTCTCGTCACTGACGATCACACCGTTATGCATAGTAAGAACTCGCTTCTTCATGGTGTTTACAATTTCCTTATTATGGGTTACCACCAGGACTGTAGTTCCACGCTCGTTGATCTCCTCCAAAAGCTGCATGATCTCTTCAGAGGTTTTTGGGTCAAGGTTTCCTGTAGGCTCATCGGCCAGGAGAATATCGGGTCGGTTTACGATGGCTCTGGCAAGTGCCACTCTCTGCTGCTCGCCGCCGGATAACTCGTCCGGGAAAGCCTTATATTTTCCCGCAAGCCCTACCTCCTGTAAAACCTCCGGTACACGCTTCCTGATCACACGGGTAGGACGGTTGATGACACGCTGGGCAAATGCCACGTTTTCATATACATTGCGGTCACGGAGCAGACGGAAATCCTGAAATACCACGCCCAGCTTTCTGCGGTATTTTGCAACACGGCGGTGCTTCATACCCTCCAGCCGCTCTCCGCTTACGATGATCTCTCCTGATGTGGAATCAAGTTCCTTCAAAAGCAGCTTGATCAGGGTGGATTTTCCCGAACCGCTGCTTCCCACTATAAACACAAACTCACCCTTATCCACATGCAGATTCGCATGATTTACAGCCGGTAGCCCCTGACCGTAGGATTTGGTTACATCTATTAAATCAATCATGATATCCTCCTTCAGATCCTGTGATTATTTCTGAATTGCGTGTGCGCCTTTGCGCATGTAACTTTTTCGTAACATTATTGTAATATATTTATAGATAAAACGCAACCCTTTTTTGCCGCTTTTTTATCCGGTAACCTATTATACACAGTGAACCTCCTGAAATCAAGGTATTTCACAAATGTTACACAAAAACGCCGCCAATCCGTTGCGGCTTTGAGCAGGAACTGGAGTTTTTCTTTGATGATAAAGTCAGAAAGGAGAAAATTAAAACAACGTTTCAAAGCAGAAGGAAATGAAACCGTGATAAATTGTCACGGTTTGAAAATGAAGGCGCCGGATGGAAAAATGCGGAAAACAGACTGTGCTATCTTAACAAACATTCTTACGCAGGCCTAAGCTGTCAACCTGTTTAAATCTGCCATAAAAAAACTTTGTCTACCGCTTCTAAAAACGGTAGACAAATGGTTGACAAATTATGAATTTTAAAGTTTAAAAACACCACAAAGCCGCATTAGTATTCCAACGTCTCCATATACTTCATATACCGTACTACCATCAGAGCAATCTTAAAGGTAATGGCATCCTCAAAGATACGGAGATCCAGTCCTGTGCTTTTCTGCAGCTTATCCAGACGGTAAACGAGAGTGTTTCTGTGAATGTAAAGCTGTCTGGAGGTCTCAGACACGTTCAGGCTGTTCTCAAAGAACTTGTCAATTGTAGTAAGGGTTTCCTCATCAAAATCATCCGGGGACTTGCCGCCGAAAATCTCTTTGATGAACATCTTACACAGCGGAATGGGAAGCTGATAGATCAAACGCCCGATTCCAAGAGAGCTGTATGCGATCACATCCTTTTCCGGTGAGAAAATCTTTCCTACATCGAGAGCCATGCGTGCCTCTTTATAGGAGCGGGATACTTCCTTCAGCTCGCCTACGATGGTGCCGTATGCAATATGTGTGTCATTCTCCCTGCCAAGTCCCAGTGTATCCAGGATCGTCTGGGCAAGCTTATCCATCTCTTCGTAGCCTTCGCCTTCTTCCAGCTCCTTGACAATGATCACACTCTTCTCATCCACTGCTGTGATGAAATCCTTACTCTTGCCGCCAAACAGGCTTTTCACGCTCTCAATCGAACTATGCTCCTTTTCCTGCTGCAATTTCAGGATCATAACAACACGGCGCACATCGGCTTCAATGTGGAGCTTTTTCGCACGGTTGTAAATGTCAACCAGAAGCAGGTTATCAAGAAGCAGATTTTTAATAAAGCTGTCTTTGTCAAAACGTTCTTTATAAGCTACTATCAGACTCTGAATCTGGAAAGCGGCCAGTTTTCCTACCATATAAGTATCTTCGTCGTCACCGTGGGCTACCAGGATATATTCCAACTGATAGTCGTCACACACCTTGAAATACTGGTATCCTTTTACAAGCTGGCTGTCAGCCTGAGACTCCACAAATGCCTGGATATCCGCTGGCTGAATTACAAAATCACTAAAGGTAGACGCCAAAGTCTTACCGTCTGTATCAATGACACAGAACTCCGTTCTGGATATCTCTTTAAGCCCTTCAAGTGTATTTTGCAGTACCTGATTCGATATCATTCCCTTCAATCCCTTCTCGCGTAAAGTGTATGCTTTCTTAAGTTCTTTTCCAAAAAATCTTTCATACCTAGAGATATTTTAATACAAATTCACCAAAAAAGAAAGAGGAAAATAGAAAAAATTTACAAAAACTTGTGCAAAATTTATGCTTTTTTCTCTATAAAGCCCTCACCATGGACCTCACGCGCATCTGAGACAATAACAAAAGCCTTTGGATCAATGGCATCCACCCGCTCTTTCAGGGTCACAATCTCTTTTCTGTCTACCACGCAGTAGAGCAGCATTTTATCCTGCCCGGAATACATTCCCTTTCCATGAATGCCTGTCACGCCCCGGTCCAGCTCCTTCATGATCATTTGCGCGATTTCCTCCGGTTTCTCGGTGATGATATACGTCTGTTTTGAGAATTTCAAACCCTCGATCAGCCCATCGGAAACCTTCGTCACCAGAAATACAGCGATGATGGCATAAAGTGCCTTTTGTACTCCGAACACATACATACCCACCAGCACCACCAGGGCATCAATGACCTGCATGATCTGTGCAATGGAATAATGCCGCATTTTTCTCTGAAGCAGGGCTGCCATCATATCCGTTCCGCCTGTGGTGCCCCGTCCCAAGAAAACAAGGCCGATACCAGCCCCCTGGATCACACCGCCATAAACGGCAGCGAGCAAAAGGTCATCCCCCGCCAGATTAAAAGCCGGGAGCACAGCCAGCCACAGTGACAGAAAAGCCTCTCCTGTCACTGCCTTTCTAACGAACTCAAAGCCGCCCACCTTCATGCCGATAAAAAACAGCGGGATATTCAGTCCAAAGTTTGTCACCCACAGCGGAATACCGTCTCCGACCAATCCTTTTGTCCATTCCTTGACAATGATCGCAACACCCGAAAAGCCTCCTGTGACCATTCCCGCCGTATCAAATACAGAATTGATTGCAACTGCCATCAGCGCTGTTCCCAGGATAATCAATATATAATCTGCATACCAGGGTCTTTTATTTCTGTAAAACATTCCTTCTCCTCCTTATTTTCCTCCTCTAACATGGTAAAGTAATGTATAAAAAGAACGGACCATCCGGCCCGTTCTTAGTTTGCCACTATCCTTCATTCCTATTAGTAAAAACTATAAAATGGTAGCTTTCCATTATCTGGAAATACTTTACGATCCTGGGGTAAAGCGGCTCAGCTTTTTCCCCGAATTTCTCTTTTACAAAGACTGCAATGTCTGCCACTGTTCTTTCCCCGTCGATCAGCGGCCATACAAAGGTCCCCATATCATCCAGATGTACTTTGGTAAAGCGTGGTTTTCCGAAAAACTTCTGTGCAATTGTGTGAAACACTCCTCTGTTCTCTACTTCCAGGATCATGCGTTCCTTATGATCACTATGCCACCGAAGCTCTTCGTTTTTCTTCGGAACCAGGTCCAGATAGTTAATCTTTTTTTCTTGTTTTCTTTTCATCAGGCTTTTTTCTTCTTCCAGAGAGAGAATTTCAGCAGACACAGGATCATGACAACCATAAGGATCACACCGCCTGCGTTTCCAAGATTAATGGTTCCGGACAGATCCAGACTGATTCCCACTACGGTCAGGATCGCCATCAGGATACCCACAAGACCCTCGCCGGCAATCATACCGGCACAGTAAAGGGTTCCGTCTGTCACCTGCTGCTCCTTGGTTTTTTCATCCACATTCTTTCTCTTATCCATAGCCCAGCGTACTATACCGCCGATCATAATGGTCGCATTTAAGTAGATCGGCAGATAAAGACCGATTGCAAAAGGCATAACCGGAACCTGGAGAATCTCCAGACCGATTGCCAGGAATACGCCTACGAATACAAGCGTCCAGGGCAGATTGCCGCCCATGATACCTTCTACGATCATCTTCATCAGTCCTGCCTGAGGTGCGGGAACCTCCGTTCCGCCATAGCCCCATGCCGTGTCAAGCAGATAGAGAACACCGCCGATTGCAAGGCCGGAAGCCACAATGCCGATCAACTCACCGATCTGCTGTCTCTTCGGTGTCGCGCCCAAAAGGTAGCCGGTCTTTAAATCCTGTGAGGTATCGCCTGCAATGGCAGCCACGATACAGATCACAGAACCAATGGCAATTGCGCCTGTCATTCCATTAATTCCGTTATCACCTGTAGCCTTGATTGCAAAAGTTGCGATCAAGAGCGTTGCGATCGCCATACCGGAAACAGGGTTATTGGAGCTTCCTACAAGTCCTACCATACGGGAGGATACAGTTGCAAAGAAGAAACCGAATACCACGATCAGCAGTGCTCCCAGGAAGTTTACCGGGATTGCCGGAACAAACCAAATGACAAATACCATGGCAATGATCCCTAAAAGGATTGCATTCATCGGAAGATCCTGTGCAGTTCTGGCAGTGCTGGTATTTTTTCCGCCTTTCAGACTCTTCATGGAATCGCGGAAGGTACTCACGATCAGAGGAAGTGATTTGATCAGGGAAATAATACCGCCTGTGGCAATTGCGCCTGCACCGATATATTTTACATAGGTGCTCCAGATAGCTGCTGCTCCGCCCTTCGCATAAATGACAGATATGGGGTCTGTTCCGGGATACATAACGGTATCCGGCCCAAACAGGCAGATCAGCGGAATGATCACCATCCAGCCCACCAGGGAACCAACAAACATAAAGGATGCAATCTTTGGCCCTACAATATAGCCAACGCCCAGAAGCGCCGGATACACCTCCATACCGATCTCACCCTTAAAGGATTTAAAGGCTGCCGCAATATCAGCAGGAATCACCTTGATTCCGTCTACAAGGAACTTAAATACTGCGGCAAGTCCCATACCGGTAAATACTGTGGAAGCATTTGCCCCTCCCTCTTCTCCAGCCAGAAGTACATCTGCGCATGCAGTTCCTTCCGGATAAAGCAGGGTTGCATGTTCTTTTACGATCAGAGCGTTTCTTAACGGTACCATAAAAAGTACACCCAGCACACCGCCGCAAAGTGCGATCAAAGTAATTTCCACCAGGCTGGGCTTGTCACACAGGCCCTCCTTAGCCCAGAGGAATAATGCAGGCATGGTAAAAATGGCGCCTGCTGCCAAAGACTCACCGGCTGAACCGATGGTCTGTACCATGTTACTCTCCAGAATCGAGTTTTTCTTCATGATAACGCGGATCACGCCCATGGAGATAACTGCTGCCGGAATAGAAGCCGATACGGTCATACCTACACGCAGACCGAGATACGCATTCGCAGCACCGAATACCACTGCAAGAATTACACCCATGATAACAGATGTAACCGTAAATTCCGGCGTGATCTTTTCTGCCGGGATATACGGTTTGAACTCTTTGTTGTTACTCATTTGATTTCCTCTTTCCTGTATTTTTTTAGATACATCCTATGCCATTATACAGAAAAAGCAACAGCGAATCAAGGAATAGTTTGCTGTTTCCATTAGCTGTCAAGTTCAAGCTGCTTCATAAGATACCGACCCACAATCTTGGAAAAGTTATTGATTGTCCGTATATAGGCGAAATCCTTTCCGAAAATTTTCTTTTCTGTGTCAAGATCCTTCTCCTCTCCCGCAAAAACTCCAAGTACGCTGACACCCTGATTTCTCAGATTTCTGATCTGGGTCGCTGTGTCCGAAACAGCATAGCTTCCGTGATAAGGCGCCGGATTTCTTGCATTTGGACGGTTCACGATCACATCATAAGGGCGTCCGTCACTGAGGATAATGAGGATTTTTTTCTCTTCCTCCCGCATCAAAAGCCCGTAGCCTGCCGCTCTCACAGCAAGCCCGTCCCTATTGTTGGAGGATGTCACATAATTGAAAATGTCTTCATTGGCGCTTCTCGGGTCATCGTACTCCCGGAAACGGTGCAGAATGGTGTAATCCCAAAAAGTGCAGTAGCTCATGACCCTGTGAGGGATCTCCGCATTGCTCAGGGCTTCGCTGATGATATATGCCTGAAGCGCAACCTCCCCCTGACGGCTCATCTGGGAGCCGCTGGCGTCAATAAGCACATCCACCACAAAATCCGACGCGTCCCCTTTCAGCTCCCTTCTGAAAATGGCAGATTCCCTGCTTCTGCCGATGCGCCACACCCGTGAAGGGACAATGATTCCTCTGTCTGACAGGACCTCCTGTGTTTCACTCCTGAGAACCAGCGATTTTTTCAGCATTTCCGTAAGGACTGCGATATTTCGCTTTACGATCCTGTGTTTGTCGTGATAAAGCCATACATTTTTATTTTTCAGCCGTTTAGCATACTCATACTGATAATTACGTTTTACAGGATTTTTCAGGATCCCCTCTGTAAAATACAGGCTGCAGTCGCTGTGGATATCCCGGCACATCAGGTAATTCATGCGCTTTTCCTCTGCTTCTGAGAGATATGTTTTTCCGAAATTCAGTTCCACGTAAGTGTAGGATTTTTCCAGCGCCTCGGGAGGCAGCACAGTGACCTTGCGCCTGATTTCCCGCTTTTCTTCCATCTCCTGGGTAACGGCAGTGTTTTCCATTGCCGCCATATTACCGGCAAGCTGCTCCACATAGCTTTCCAGGGCATCCTCGTACATTTCCTCTGTAAGAAAATCACGCCAGTCATATTCCGTCAGATCCTCCATGGTAACGGCAAGCACCTGTTCCAGAGTTCCCTTTTCCCGTTCAAATCCCGGTTCCACAATGGCATTGTAAAGCTGGTCGATCACGCGCACCAGCTCCATCGTATCCTCTGTCTCTCCTGCAAGCGCCACCATGTCCCGGTACTTCGCCAGCCCTGTTTTTTTCCCTGTCTTTTCAGAGGACTCATATGGCTTTTTTCCAAGGCATTTATCGATGCGCTCCCGGAGGATTGTTACCCGGAGCCGCCCCAGAGTATCGCCCAAAGCAGGCATTCTCTCATACTCCTGCTCCAGAATGTCCTCAAAGGCTTCCCTCTGCATGGACCGGATTCCGGGACGCTGGGCGCAGATTTTTTCTCCGATCGCCTCCTCAATGCAGAGCTGGGCAATGGTCATCAGACTTCCCTCGTCTGCTCCAAGAAAGACTTTTTTTACCAGATAGAGCACCAGGAAATCCTTGTCATAGAACTTCGCCAAAGCCCCCTGCTTGATGCCGTCGTACAGTGCAATGGCCTTGGAGCGCAGAAAAAGAGAGACATCCGGCTTCATTTCCTGGCTGTAATCACCGCTTATGGTCCACAAAAGATTTCGGATCCTGTTTTCCAGATCCATTTGGAATTCTTCAATATTGATTTCTGAAATATTATGCTTCATAGACATCTTCTCTTGTCCACTCTGCAGGGATTCTGGTCCGCACCACATCCTCCACGATTTCCTTCTCAAATACATCAAAGGTTTTATTTACAATTCCCATTTTTACAGCCTGCCATGGAGAAAGTCCTGTCCCCACGATTTTTACCGCAGCCAGAAGGCCACGCAGGTCAAGGGCCTTGGTAGAGATCTCGCTGTTTGCTGACTTTAACTGCAGGTCCAGGAAAAGGCCGATGAACTGCTCCATTGCCTTTTTCTTTACGTCCGGGAACATTTTCCCGAAAATAAAGCCCAGCGTTTCCTCTGTCTGAGGCGGCATATCAATCACGAGAAAACGTGAGACAAGCGCCTCATTCAACTCCTTTGTTCCTGCATATCCGTAGTTCATGGTCCCGATAAAGCGCGCCGCTGGATGCAGGTCGATCTTATCGTAACCCGGCACATCAATGGAACGGCGGTAGTCCAGGGTCGCGTGAAGCACAGACACAGCGTCATTTTTTGCCATGTTGATCTCATCCAGGATGCCAAAGCCGCCGTACTCAGCGCACTGGTAAATGCTGCCCTTCCGAAGCTTTACTTCATTATCCGCAAAAGTGTCCGTACCGATCAGATCGCCGCTGTTGGTATTTACGTGGAAAGACACATTATACACCGGCCTGCCGAAAATGCAGGCAAGGTTTTCAGCCAGAATATTCTTTCCCGTGGCCTTTGGTCCTGCAAGAAGAAGGTTTTCCCCTTCCAGCAGGGCGGCAATCGCCATTTCCAGGATCTCCCTTCCGTAAAACGGAATGTCAGGCTGTATGACTCTATGAACAGCTTCCTTTGACACCTCATATTGTTTCCGGAATTCCTCCACCCCTTTTATGAGGCAGGCAGAAACTCCCTGTTCCTCTAAAAACTTAAATTCCTCCATTGGAATATACCTCTTCTTTCTGTAGAATCGCAGTTCCTTACTGACGACAAAGAGGGCTGCTCATACAGCCCTCTTTTCATGACGCTCGTTCTTATGGCTCAAAAATAAGATCGCCATAGGAGGGCATCGGCCACATTTCTTTGTCTACGATCATTTCCAGCTCATCTACCGGAGTACGCAGCGCCTCCATAGCCGGAACGATTTTTTCCCTGCAGAATACGGCTCTGTCCCTTCCCTCCGGATGATCCGGAATCTGCTCCACCAGCTTGCCCAGCTTATTCATGGCGCTGTTGGTAGTCTTTAAAAGCCTGCAGGATTTTTTCAGCAGGTCTGTCTGTACGCTGACATCGATGGGACCCACTGCCTTTACAGAGTTAATGGACTCCGCAAGCACGGTTGTATATTTGATCACTGCCGGGATGATCTGCTTGGTGGCAATATCGATCATGGTCTTTGCCTCAATGTTGATCGCCTTTGCATAAATCTCATACTGAATCTCTGCCCTGGACTCCAGCTCTGCCCTTGTGAATACGCCGAATTCTTCGAAGAGCTTAACTGCCTTGTCCGTCGTCAGAGCCGGGATGGCATCTACCATGGATGGCAGGTTTGGAAGTCCTCTGCGAATCGCCTCTTTTTCCCACTCCGGTGCATATCCGTTTCCGTTAAATACGATCCTCTGGTGGTCTGTTGCGTATTCCTTGATCAGATCATGAACAGCCAGTTCAAAATCCGTCGCAGCTTCCAGACGGTCACAGGCTTCCTTAAATGCTTCTGCTGTAATGGTGTTCAGAACCACATTGCAGGAAGAAATGGAATCTCTGGATCCCACCATACGGAATTCAAATTTATTTCCTGTAAACGCAAAGGGTGATGTACGGTTTCTGTCCGTAGCATCCTTCATAAAATCAGGCAGCGTCTTTACACCTGTCTCCAGCTTTCCGCCTTTTTTGCTGTGTGTTGCGGTACCTGTGCTGATAAGCTGCTCCAGCACATCCTCAAGCTGTTCTCCTAAAAATACGGAGATTACAGCAGGCGGTGCCTCGTTGCCGCCCAGTCTGTGATCATTTCCCACATCTGCCGCTGACTCGCGCAGAAGATCAGCATGATCGTCAACTGCTTTCAGGATGCAGGTAAGAACCAGAAGGAACTGGACGTTTTCATGAGGAGTTTTCCCCGGATCCAGCAGATTAATACCATCATCCGTAGTCAGGGACCAGTTGTTGTGCTTGCCGGAGCCATTTAAACCTGCAAACGGCTTCTCATGGAGAAGGCAGCGCATTCCGTGACGGCTTGCCACCTTTTTCAGGATTCTCATCATTAACTGATTGTGATCTGCCGCAATATTCACAGGCGCATAGATGGGTGCCAGCTCATGCTGCGACGGAGCCACCTCGTTATGCTGTGTCTTTGCCGTAACGCCAAGCCTCCAGCACTCCTCGTTTACTTCCTTCATGTATGCGGAAACCCTCTGGCGGATCGTCCCCAGATAATGGTCATCCATTTCCTGGCCTTTGGGAGGCATTGCCCCGAAAAGCGTACGGCCTGTATAAATCAGGTCTTTTCTCTCTATGTATTTCTCTTTGTCAATGAGGAAATATTCCTGCTCTGCCCCTACGGACGGCGTAACCCGCTTGGAGGTGGTGTTGCCGAAAAGCCGCAGCAGACGCAGTGCCTGCGTGTTTATTGCCTCCATGGAGCGGAGAAGCGGCGTCTTCTGATCCAATGCCTCACCGGTATAGGAACAGAATGCGGTTGGAATGCAGAGAGTTCCTCCTGCAGCATCGTGGCGCACAAAGGCAGGTGATGTACAGTCCCAGGTCGTATAGCCTCTCGCCTCAAAGGTGGCGCGGAGACCGCCTGATGGGAAGGATGACGCATCCGGCTCGCCCTTGATCAGCTCTTTTCCTGAAAAACTCATCAGTACCTTGCCATTTTCCTTTGGCTCTGAAATAAAAGCATCATGCTTTTCCGCTGTCACTCCCGTAAGAGGCTGGAACCAGTGGCTGTAATGGGTAGCACCCTTTTCAATGGCCCACTCCTTCATCTCATGGGCTACCACATCCGCGATTTCCATGGAAAGCCCCTTGCCCTCTTCAATGGTTTTCTTTAATTCCTTATAGACCTTTTTGGGCAGGCGCTCCTGCATAACGGAATCGTTAAACACATCACACCCAAATGTTTCCGTCACATTAATAAAATCTCCCATTCTCTCTCTCCTCTTTATTCATCAGTCATTTCTCGTGCTTTTCAGATACAGGTTCAGTGCTTCATGCAGGTTCTCAATCTCCACTGTCTTCGGTTCTCCTCCGAACTCCCCATCCAGTGTCCATGGAACCTGATCACTTGCCTCAATGACCAGTTTTTTTGCCTTAAATGAATGTATTAAGTCAGAATTATCCTCTGCTGTCAATAGCCCTGTCATGATTTCCTGCAGCTCCAGCGGATTTTTCGGCCTGACGATCAGGGTCACCTCAAACAGACCGTCATTCATATCCACATTCTTTCCTGTAAGGTTCTTAAAGCCTCCTACAGACCTGGAATTGGTCACCATTCCGTAAATAAAATCATCCTCGATCTCCCTGTCGTCAGCAGTGACTTTCATATGGTAAGATTTTATGTCAAAAAGTCGTTTCATGCCTTCCAGAACATATGCAAGATGTCCAAGAATATTTTTCAGGTCCTGGTCTGTCTGGTAAGACACATCTGTAAATAATCCGAATGCCGCTACATAGGCAAAGGTCTTGTTATTAAATCTGCCGATATCGCAGTGGTAAAGCTCCTCCTCCATGATCATAGATGCCACTGTCAGCATATTCTTTGGCATAAACAGACTGTTGGCAAAATCATTGGTGCTTCCTGCCGGTATGTAGCCAATGGGTGTATTGCTGCCGATTTCCATGATACCGGTGACTACCTCGTCAAGGGTACCGTCACCGCCGCTGCACACGATCAGATCAACCTTATCCGCGTATATTTTCACCTGCTCGTAGGCATCCCTTGGACACTGGGTGGCGTGGATGATCACTTCATATCCGCCTTTATTAAAAATATCCACGATATCCATCAGGGCTGTCTTGATTTTTCCTTTTCCCGCCTTGGGGTTAAATATAAAAATCAGTTTTTTGTCCACAAACAATCCCTCATCTTTTTCCTTATGAATTTATGTTTCGATATGTCAATAAATACTATAAAAAAAAGAGGGGAAAAAGTCAATCTTTTTACCCCCTTATTTTTATAGTATCACTTACAGTCCCCGGATGGCATCCTTCATGGATTTTACATATTCCTTCACATAAGGTACGCATTCTGCTCCATGGGCTGCACAGATTTTTACGATGGCTGAACCTACGATCACGCCGTCTGCCTGGGCTGCCATTTTTTCCGCCTGTTCCGGATTTGAGATTCCAAAGCCCACAGCGCAGGGGATATCCTTTTCCTGCTTTACAAGCGCCACCATAGCTCCAATATCCGTGGTGATCTGGCTTCTCATTCCCGTTACTCCAAGGGAGGAAACGCAGTAGACAAAGCCTTCCGCTTCCTTTGCAATAGTACGGATCCTGTCATGGGAGGTAGGTGCAATGAGAGAGATCAGATCCAGACCATGCTGTTTGCATACAATGTCAAACTCCTCCTTTTCCTCAAAGGGTACGTCAGGCAGGATCAGTCCGTCCATACCAAGTTCTGCCGCTTTTTTTATAAAGCGCTCTGTTCCGTAGGAAAAGACCACATTGGCATAGGTCATAAATACCATGGGAATGTCCGTGTTTTTTCTGATCCTTTCCACCATATCAAAAATTTTATCAGTAGTAACGCCGCCGCTTAAGGCTCTCACGTTGGCTGCCTGGATCACAGGACCTTCCGCCGTAGGATCAGAAAAAGGAATTCCAAGCTCGATCAAATCAGCTCCCGCCTCTTCCATAGCGTAAACGATCTGCTCCGTGATCTCCAGTGACGGGTCGCCGCAGGTGATAAAGGGAATAAATGCCTTTCCCTTCTCAAATGCTTCTGTAATTCTCTTATTCATGGATATCCTCCCCTCTGTATCGTGCAATGGCTGCACAGTCCTTGTCTCCCCGTCCTGAAATGGTAATAACCACGATCTGGTCCTTATCCATCTGGGGAACGATCTTTCTCGCATAGGCTACCGCATGAGCGCTCTCGATGGCAGGGATGATCCCCTCTGTTCTGGAAAGATACTCAAAGGCTTCCACGGCCTCCTCATCTGTTACCGGGACGTATTCGGCTCTGCCTGTGTCGTAAAGGTGAGCGTGCTCCGGTCCGATACCCGGATAGTCAAGCCCTGCGGAAATAGAGTATACCGGGGCGATCTGTCCGTATTCATCCTGGCAGAAATAGGATTTCATACCATGGAAAATGCCAAGCCTTCCGGTGGCAATAGTTGCTGCTGTCTCCGCTGTATTCACGCCTCTGCCTGCTGCCTCGCATCCGATCAGACGCACATCTTTGTCCTCAATAAAGTGGTAAAAGGTTCCAATGGCATTGGAGCCGCCGCCCACACATGCAAGGACTGCATCCGGAAGCTTTCCTTCTTTTTCCAGCATCTGCTCTTTGATCTCTTTGGAAATCACTGCCTGAAAATCCCTCACAATGGTTGGGAATGGATGCGGTCCCATAACAGAACCAAGGACGTAATGGGTATCCGCAATACGGTTGGTCCACTCACGCATGGTCTCCGATACGGCATCCTTCAGGGTTGCGGTTCCGGAAGTCACCGCATGAACCTTCGCACCAAGGAGACGCATTCTGTACACATTCAGCGCCTGACGTTCTGTGTCCTCCTTGCCCATGAAAACCTCGCACTCCATGCCCATCAGCGCCGCTGCCGTTGCCGTTGCAACGCCGTGCTGGCCTGCTCCTGTTTCCGCAATGACACGGGTTTTTCCCATTTTTTTTGCCAGAAGCACCTGACCCAGCACGTTATTGATCTTGTGTGCGCCCGTATGGTTTAAATCCTCTCGTTTTAAATACACCTTTGCTCCGCCCAGGTCTTCGGTCATGTGGGATGCATAGTACAGACGGGACGGACGGCCCGCATATTCGTTTAATAGTTCTGTCAGCTCCCGGTTGAATTCCGGGTCATTTTTATAATGATTGTATGCCTCTTCCAGTTCGATCACTGCATTCATCAGAGTTTCCGGAATGTACTGGCCTCCGTGTATTCCAAATCTTCCGTTCGACATATTTTTGTTCCTTTCTATTTTAATTGTCTTTTTCCATTTTCCTTACCATGGCTACTGCTGCCTTTATTTTTTCCGGGTCTTTTCTGCCGTCTGTTTCCAGACTGCTGCTTAGATCCACTGCCCAGGGCTTCAATCTGGCGATTGCCTCTTCTAAGTTTTCCGTTCCAAGCCCGCCTGCCAGGAAAAAGGGGCGTTTGATTTCCGGTACCAGGGACCAGTCAAAGGTTTTTCCCGTTCCTCCGGCTCCCTGGTCCAGCAGGATGTAGTCTGCCGGGCTTTTCAGGGCTTTCTCCACATCCTGGGAGGTTTTTACGGAAAAGGCCTTGATCACAGGGCAGTGGGATGCTTTCTGCAGTTCCCGGGCGTATGCTTCGTCTTCCTGACCGTGAAGCTGTGCTATGGCTATAGTCCCCTCTCTCAGAAGAAGTGTGGGGAGACGCAGCGGCGCATTCACAAATACTCCTACAGGCAGGATCCGTTTGTCCAGGCGGCACACCATTTCCTTTACCAACAGAGGCGAACAGTTCCGCCTGCTCTTTTCCACATTTATGACAAATCCACAGTAGTCCGGCATAGCTTCATTGACTGCCTGGATATCTTCCATACGGGTTAATCCGCATACTTTTATTTTTGTCATTCTATTCTCCTCATTAGCGGCCGGTAAGGGCATCCAGCGGTCCGCCGTTTAATGCTTCCAGGGCAGCTTTTTTATCAGGGCTTCTCATAAGGGTTTCGCCGATGAGAACTCCGTCCACCTGATTTTCATAAAGAATATTGATGTCCGACGGGGTGCTGATGCCGCTTTCGGATATAAATACCACGTCTTCAGGGGCCATCCGGCGAAGGCGGATGCTGTTTTTCATATCTACCCGGAAGGTTTTAAGATCCCGGTTGTTCACGCCTACGATCCTTGCGCCGCTGTCCAGCGCCCGGGTAACTTCCTCCTCATCGTGGGCTTCCACCAGAGAGTCCATACCAAGCTCCTGGGCAAGCTGCCGGTATGCCTTGAGCTGAGCGTCATCCAGAATGGCGCAGATCAAAAGTATGGCTGATGCCCCCAGGGCTTTTGCCTGATAGATCATGTATTCGTCTACTGTGAAATCCTTGCGGAGGACAGGAATGTTTACCTGGTCCGTGATTTCTTTCAGATACTGGTTGGCTCCCATAAAATAAAACGGTTCGGTAAGGCAGGAGATGGCTGATGCGCCTGCCGCTTCATATTCCCCGGCGATTTTCAGATAGGGAAAATCCGGTGCGATCAGTCCCTTGGAGGGGGATGCTTTTTTTACCTCGCAGATGTAGGACATTCCTGGTTTTTTCAGTGCTTCCAGAAAGGTCTGTTTGGGAGGGTTTACGCTTTCTATGCTTTCTGTTTGTCTGATGAGTTCGGTTAATGGGAGATGGATTTTTTCTTCCTGGATCCTCTCTTTTGTTTTTGCTGCAATTTCATCTAATATATTCATATTTCTCTCACTTATCAGGTTTTGAGGTTCCTTTTTCTGATGAACCTTATACTAGCAGTTTGTTTCCTGGATGAATTCCTCCAGCTTTTTCAGGGCTGCGCCGCTGTCAATGAGGTTTTCTGCCATTTTTACGCCGCTTTCGATGGTGTCTGCTTTTCCGGCAATGTAGAGGGCTGCGCCTGCGTTCAGGCATACGGCCTGGCGTTTTGCGCCTTTTTCCCTGCATTCCAGGATAGAGCGGGTGATCTCAGCGTTTTCTTCGGGGGTGCCGCCCTGCAGTTCTTCCTTATTGCAGCGGGTGTAGCCGAATTGTTCCGGGGTCAGGACGTAGGATGTAAAGTTTCCGTCTTTGATCTCGCAGACAGAGGTGGGAGCGCTCATGGAAATTTCATCCAGTTTATCCTGTCCAAATACTACCATTCCACGTTTTACGCCCAGGTTTGCCATGACTTCTGCAAGGGGCTTTACCAGGGACTCATCGAATACGCCCATAAGCTCCATGTTGGCTCCGGCGGGGTTGCTTAACGGGCCAAGGATGTTAAATACGGTGCGGATGCCAAGCTCCTTACGGATGGGAGCAACGTATTTCATGGCAATGTGATAGTTTTGGGCGAACAGGAAGCAGATGTTGATTTTTTTCAGGATTTCTGCGCTTCGCTCAGGGGTAAGGGTAATTTTTACGCCCAGGGCTTCCAAAACGTCGGCAGCGCCGGATTTTGAGGAGGCGGCGCGGTTTCCGTGTTTTGCGACAGGTACTCCGCCTGCTGCGATTACCAGGGAGGAGGTGGTGGAGATATTGAAGGAGTTTGAGCCGTCGCCGCCTGTACCCACAATTTCCAGGACATCCATGTCGTGGAGGAGCTTGATGCAGTGGGCGCGCATTCCGGCAGCGGAGGCGGTGATCTCGTCTATGGTTTCGCCTTTCAGGGAAAGGGCGGTGAGGTAGGCGGACATTTGGACGGGGGTTGCGGCGCCGCTCATGATTTCGTTCATGACAGACTCGGCTTCCTGGTAGGTGAGGTTTTGTTTTTTGGATAGTTTGATTATGGATTCTTTGATCATGATTTTTTTCTCCTTTTGATAAAATGAGGGAAAACCGTGAGTGGGCAATCTCGGAGTTGCGAAGGCCGAATGCCCCCTCGCACTCCCCCTGTTGGCCCCGCTTGCAGCGTGAGGTTTTTCTTTGCACGGGCGCGTGGTTGGGGTGTGATTTTCGTGTTCTCTCCTTGTGCGGTTAGGAGACTCGGTTGGTGTTTTTATCTCCTATACGGTTGGGGGTGGTTGCTGTTTTTTATCCGCTCCGTTATGGAATGGGATTGGGAGTGCTTTGTTTGCTTTATTTGATGGTGGTTATGAAGTTTTGGATCATGGTTTTGCCGGTGGGGGTCATGACGGATTCGGGGTGGAATTGGACGCCGAAGGTTGGGTGGGTTTTGTGTTCCACGGCCATGACTTCGCCTTGGGGGGAGGTTGCGGTTACTTTTAGCTCTTCCGGGAGGGTTTGAGGGGCGGCGGCCAGGGAATGGTAGCGGGCGGCTGGGAATTCCTGGGGGAGGCCTTTAAATAGTTTATTTTCGCGGACCTGGCATATTTTCTTTTGTTTTCCGTGCATAAGTTCCTGGGCGTAGGTGATGGTGGCGCCGAAGGCTTCGCAGATTGCCTGGTGACCAAGGCATACGCCGAGGATGGGAAGCTGGCCGGAAAATCTTTGGATGACGGGGATGCAGATTCCGGCGTCGGAGGGGCGGCCGGGGCCTGGTGAGAGGACGATGGCTTTTGGGGCCATGGCGGCGATCTCTTCCAGGGTGCATTCGTCGTTTCGGATTACCTTTATGTCGGGCTCTACGGAGCCGATCAATTGGTACAGGTTGTAGGAAAAGCTGTCATAGTTGTCAATTAGTAGAATCATTCTAGTCCCTCCTCTGCCAGGTGAATGGCATTTACTACGGCTTTGGCTTTGTTGCAGCACTCTTCAAATTCTTTTTCCGGGACGCTGTCGGCTACGATTCCGGCGCCGGAGCGAATGCAGATTTCTCCGTTTTTCTTATAGACCAGGCGGATGGCGATGCATACGTCCAGGTTTCCGGTAAAGTCCATATAGCCAATGGCACCGCCGTAGATGCCGCGTTTGCTTTGTTCCAGCTCCTGAATAATCTGGCAGGCGCGGAATTTTGGCGCGCCGGACAGGGTTCCTGCAGGGAGTATGGCGTCTACGGCATCTACGGCGTCTTTGTCGTCCCGGATTTCTCCGGTTACGGTGGAGCCGAGGTGCATGACGCAGGAAAAGCGTTCAATGGTCAGGTACTTTTCTACTTCTACTGTGCCAATCTTGCTGATCTTCCCTATGTCGTTTCTGCCCAGGTCTACCAGCATATTGTGCTCTGCCAGCTCCTTTTCGTCATTCAGGAGATCTTCCTCTAGGGCTTTATCTTTTTCCGTTGTTTTTCCTCTTGGTCTTGTTCCTGCCAAGGGGAAGGTGCTGAGTTTTTTGTTGTCCAGCTTTACCAAGGTCTCCGGGGAGGCTCCGGCGATTTCTATGTCATCGCTGGAAAAATAAAACATATAGGGCGATGGGTTTGTGGCTCGCAGTACCCGGTAGGTGTCAAAAAGGCTTCCCTGGGCTTTGGCTCTCATGGGATTGGACAGGACTACCTGGAAAATGTCGCCTTCCCGGATATAATGTCTGGCTGTTTCCACCATTTCACAATATCTTTCCTTTGGAAACTGTGGTTTTATTTCAGACTCCAGCCTGATGGGAGGGAATTCTGTGCGCGTTCCTGTTTTGATCAGATTTGCCATTTCCTCCAGCTTTTCCTCTGCCGCTTTGTAAGACTGATCCAGATTTTCCGTCATGACGCCTGTGATCAGCAGTACCTTTTGCCTGTAATGGTCAAAGGCTATCACCTGATCAAAAAGCATCAGATCCATGTCGCGGAAGTCCTGTTCTTTTTCGTCGTGAAGCTCCAGCTTCGGCTCACTGTATTTAATATAATCATATGAAAAATATCCTACCAGGCCACCTGTAAAGGTAGGCATATTTTCCATCACAGGACTTTTATACTGTGCCAGGATCTCCCTTAAAACGCTGCCCGGATGGGTAACATGCCGTATTTCCTCACTGCCCTCGACTCTTGTTTTCCGAATCTTCATAAGACCGTCTGTGCAGGTGATTTCCATTTCCGGTTCATAGCCCAGAAAAGAATACCGGCCCCATACCTCGGTCTGGCTTGCGCTTTCCAAAAGATAACAGTGGCGGCTTGCGCCCCGCAGTATCCGCATCACTTCAACAGGTGTGTAACGGTCTGCATAAAGCTCACGGTACACTGGAATCCGTCTGTATTCCCCTGTTTCTGCCAGTTGTTTTATCGTTTCATAGGTTGGATACATCTGAACACCTCCATTTTAATTAAAATATCTGCAATACAAAAAGCCCATCCCTGACAGAATTTCTTCTTCTGTCAAGGACGAGCTTATCATTCACCCGCGGTGCCACCTTGCTTCACAGCCTTTGCTGTGCACTTAGCGAAATACTTTCATATTCCCGGCAACTGACGTATGCCCACACGTCGCAGAATACTGAGCTAATGCCTTTCCCTGCGCCCTCCGCGGCCCATTTGGCAGCCTGCCTCTCCATCCGGCTCTCACCTCCCCGGACTCTCTGTGCGCGCATAACTGCTTTTATCCCCGCTTCATCGGTTTAATCTGTTAAATTTGTATATAAAATTAGCACAAATTCCTCTGTTTGTCAACCCTTTTGCGAAAATTTATCCCGAAAAGATACTGGCGCGCCGGTCCAAATCGTGCTATAATGATACAAAGCATTTCATTTCTATTGTTCTGAAAGTTTTTCATATCTGATATCATTTCTGCCGTCCGGCATCAGCAAAGAAATCTCAATGCTTTATCCAGATAACAGCAGCGGGGTTTCGGGGGAACGAAAGGGTATGTGAGAGCCTCCTGCACTTAGAAAAAAGGAGGTATTTTATGACATCTACGAACGGTTCATTTGTCAGCCCGCAGCCCAACCGCACCTACAAGGCCAGGATATTTGAAATGGTATTCAGCGATAAGAAGGAACTGCTGGAGCTTTATAATGCGGTGAACGGGACTCACTACGATGATCCAGAGGACCTGGTGGTAAATACATTGGAAAACGCGGTGTATATGTCCATGCGCAACGATGTATCCTTTATCATAGACCTGCGCCTGAACCTGTATGAGCACCAGTCCACCTACAACCCCAATCTTCCGCTGCGTTTTTTGATGTATGCGGCGGATATTTATTCCGAACTTACAAAAGATGAGAATTTATATGGAACAAAAGCCATTCAGATCCCCACGCCCAGGTTTGTGATCTTTTACAACGGAGAGGCGGATCATCCGGACAGAAAGGTGCTGCCGCTGTCGGCGCTGTACACCGTACCGGATGAGGCGCCGTCCCTGGAACTGACCGCAGTGATGCTGAACATAAACAAAGGCAGAAACGGCAGGCTCATGGAAGCCTGCAAAACGCTGAAGGATTATGCGGAGTATACGTTCCGGGTGCGAAGCTACGCGAAAGAAAGTCCCATAGAGGCGGCAGTGGAGCGCGCCATCACGGAATGCATCCGGGAGGGGATCCTGAGTGACTTTCTGAGCAGGAACAGAGCGGAGGCGAAAAAAGTGAGCATATACGAATACGATGAAGAAAAGCATATTCGCCAGACCAGGGAAGAGGGCTGGGAAGACGGCAAACAGGAGGGCCTGCGGGAAGGCAAACAGGAGGGCATACAGCAGGGAATACAACAGACGAAATCAGAGGATATTGCAAAAATGATGAAAGCCCTGAATATGACGGCAGATCGTGCAATGGAGATACTGGAAATACCGGAGAACGAACGGGAGGAGTATCTTTCAAAGCTGCCGGAATAACAGACTGCAGAAGAGTCCCACGAGACGAAGGTCCGGATCACACCGGAACCGGATAAAAGACAACTAATAAAAGCAATAAATCTGAGATGTGGATACATTTCTTCATCTCAGATTTTTTGTTACGACTCCTTCGCGTATGTATGAGCACAGCTATGGATCGCGGCGCAGTCTTTTTCCTGATCACAAACCATTCCCTATCATTTGTTCAACCCAAAAGTGCTTTCTTATGACACACAAAAAAAGACGCCCTGTCCGACGTCTTCTCCATAGTAGCGAGAGGGGGACTTGAACCCTCGACACCACGGGTATGAACCGTGTGCTCTAGCCAGCTGAGCTATCTCGCCATAAACTGTTTTTACTCAAAAGTATGGGGCCTATAGGGCTCGAACCTATGACCCTCTGCTTGTAAGGCAGATGCTCTCCCAGCTGAGCTAAGACCCCATATCGAAAGAAAATTGAAAATCAATTAGTTCTTTCGTAACTTGCTTTGCTATTATACTATTTATTGTAAGGAATTGTCAATAACTTTTTTCGATTTTTTTCAAAAAAATCGGCCCCGCCAGGAGGCAGGGCCAGTTGATTTATTTAAAGTATTCCACGCCGGATTCAAAGATTTTGATATCCTGCTCGCCGTAAATGTTGATGGCTACGCCGTTGTCACGACGCTCGCTGTGTGCCATCTTGCCCAGGACACGTCCGTCCGGGCTGGTGATTCCCTCGATGCTGTAGTAGGAACCATTTACATTCCATTCCTCGGACTGATCCAGATTTCCGTCCACATCTACATACTGGGTAGCCACCTGACCGTTTGCCAGAAGCTTTGCGATCCACTCCTGGCTTGCCACGAAGCGTCCCTCGCCGTGTGATGCCGGATTGCAGTAAACACCGCCAAGCTTTGCCAGCTGCAGCCATGGGGATTTGTTGCTCACTACCTTTGTATAGACCATCTTGGAAATGTGGCGTCCAATGGTATTGTAGGTCAGTGTTGGAGAGTCCTCCTTCTGCCCGCAGATCTCGCCGTACGGTACAAGTCCCAGCTTGATCAGAGCCTGGAAACCGTTGCAGACACCAAGAGCAAGTCCGTCACGCTCATTTAACAGCTTCATAACCGCTTCTTTGATCTTTGCATTCTGGAATGCGGTTGCAAAAAACTTGGCAGAGCCGTCCGGCTCATCGCCTGCGGAGAAGCCGCCTGGGAACATGATCATCTGCGCCTGGCTGATGGCTTTCTCAAAAATCTCCACAGAATCGCGGATATCCTCAGCGGTCAGGTTTTTAAATACCTTTACATCCACCTCTGCGCCGGCCCGCTCAAACGCACGGGTGCTGTCATACTCACAGTTGGTACCAGGGAATACAGGAATAAATACCCTCGGTTTTGCCACTTTATTTTTGCACACATAAACCTTTTTCGTATTGTAAAGACCATTTTCATAGGTCGCATCCTCATCATCCGGTTTTACAAAGACAGAGGTCGGGCCGTCAAACGGGCCGCTTTCGCCGGAAACCGTCTTAAATACCTTCTCCAGTGTGCCAGTCCATGTGTCATAAGCCTTAGCCAGATCGATCTCTGCATTTCCATAGGAGAATTTCCGGTCATCTGTCACTTCACCGATCACAGTATAGGTAATGGACAGCTCGCCAACCTTGCCGTCCGGAACCTCCATGATAATATCGCCAAAGCCCGGTGCAAAGAAGTCTCTCGGGTCAAGGTTATGCTCAATCTTCACACCCATGCCGTTTCCAAATGCCATCTTGCTCACCGCTGCCGCAATACCATGGCGGTCAAGTGCATAAGCAGAAACTACTTTGCCAGCCTGGATGTCATTGTGAAGCTTCTCATACTGCTCCATAATAGCCGGGTAATCCGGAAGATCAAAGGAATCCTTCGGGGCACGCAGCCAAACCAGCTTATTGCCGGCTTTTTTCAGCTCAGGTGTAATAATGTCTTTCAGCTTCGCAGTATCTACCGCAAAGGAAACAAGTGTAGGCGGAACATCAATATCATTGAAGGTTCCGGACATACTATCCTTACCTCCGATGGAAGGCAGGCCAAAGCCCATCTGTGCGGAATAAGCGCCTAACAGCGCTGCAAAAGGCTGGCTCCATCTCTTGGGATCCTCTGTCATACGACGGAAGTATTCCTGGAAGGTGAAACGGATCTTCTTATAATCACCGCCTGATGCCACGATTCTTGCCACGGATTCCGTAACTGCATATGCAGCGCCGTGGTATGGGCTCCAGGAGGACAAATACGGGTCAAAGCCATAGCTCATCATGGTTACGGTGTTCGTCTTTCCGTTCTGTACCGGAACCTTTGCCACCATGGTCTGTGTTTCGGTAAGCTGGTATTTGCCGCCGTGAGGCATAAACACGCTGCCGGCGCCGATGGAGCCGTCAAACATTTCTACCAGGCCCTTCTGAGAGCAAACATTTAAATCGCCCAGAACTTCCAGCCATTTTCCTTTTACATCCTGTACATCCGGACGCTCCCGGAACATGTTGCCCTCTTTATTTGGGATCTCCACTTCCACAGTTGTCTCCTGATGTGCTCCATTTGTATCCAGGAACGCACGGGAAATGTTTACGATTTCCTTTCCTCTCCAGGTCAGCACAAGACGCGGCTCCTCTGTTACCACAGCAACCGGAACAGCCTCCAGGTTCTCCTCGTTTGCAAAGCCCAGGAACTTCTCCACATCTTTCGGATCAACCACAACTGCCATACGCTCCTGTGATTCGGAAATGGCAATCTCTGTTCCGTCAAGGCCTGCATATTTCTTCGGAACCTTATCCAGATCTACGCGCAGACCTGCTGCCAGCTCTCCGATTGCAACGGAAACGCCGCCTGCACCGAAGTCGTTGCATTTCTTAATAATATAGCTTACCTCCTCGCGGCGGAACATACGCTGGATCTTACGCTCGGTAGGTGCATTTCCCTTCTGAACCTCTGCGCCGCAGACCTCGATGGAAGCCTCCGTATGAACCTTGGAGGAACCGGTAGCGCCGCCGATACCGTCACGTCCTGTACGACCGCCAAGAAGGATGATGATATCTCCCGGGTCAGAGTTTTCACGGATCACCGCACGTCTGGGAGCTGCTCCCATAACCGCGCCGATCTCCATACGCTTTGCCACATAGTTTGGATGATAAACCTCTTTTACATATCCTGTAGCAAGTCCGATCTGGTTTCCATAGGAGCTGTAGCCGTGAGCTGCGCTTCTTACCAGCTTTTTCTGTGGAAGCTTGCCCCTTAATGTCTCCTTCACGGAAACAGTGGGATCTGCCGCTCCGGTCACACGCATTGCCTGATATACATAGGTACGTCCGGAAAGGGGATCACGGATGGCGCCGCCCAGACAGGTGGCTGCTCCACCGAAAGGCTCGATCTCAGTAGGATGGTTGTGTGTCTCATTTTTAAAGTTGATCAGCCACTCTTCTTCTTTTCCGTCAACATCAACAGGCACCACAATGCTGCAGGCGTTGATCTCGTCTGACTCTTCCTGGTCTGCCAGTTTTCCTTCTGCCTTAAGCTTTTTCATAGCCATAAGAGCAAGGTCCATCAAGCACACAAACTTGTCGTCACGGCCTTTGTAAATGATCTCTCTGTCTGCAAGATACTGCTGGTAAGTGCTGACGATGGGCTCCTTGTAATCGCCCTCGTCAAATTTTACGTCTGTCAGCTCTGTGGAGAAGGTGGTGTGACGGCAATGGTCTGACCAGTAGGTATCCAAAACACGGATCTCTGTCATGGATGGATCACGCTTTTCCTCATCGCGGAAATAATTCTGGATATGAAGGAAATCCTTAAAGGTCATTGCCAGATTCAAAGATGCATAAAGCTCTTTCAGCTCGTCCTCCGGCATATTGGAAAATCCCTCAAAGATTTTTACATCTTCCGGATCCTTAAACTCTGTGATCAGGGTTTCCGGCTTTTCTATACCTGTTTCTCTGGAATCTACCGGGTTAATGCAGTGTTCTTTGATCGCCTCAAACTCTTCTTCTGTGATCTCACCCTCGATCACATAAGTGGTTGCGGAACGGATCACTGGCTCTGCGTTCTCATCCAGAAACTGTACACACTGTACTGCGGAGTCTGCTCTCTGGTCAAACTGTCCCGGCAGATATTCTACGGAAAAAATGCGGGAACCTTCTGCCGTGTCGAATTTCTCCAGGTAAAGATCATCTACCGGAGGCTCTGCAAATACGGTTCTGCATGCTTTTTCAAATACATCATCGGAAATATTTTCTACATCATAGCGAATCAGTTCTCTTACGGCTGTCACGGTTTTAATGCCAAGATAGCTGCTGATCTCATGTTTCAGCTCCTTTGCCTTTACAGCAAAAGCAGGTTTCTTTTCTACATACACTCGTCTTACGTTGCTCATAGAAAACTCCTTTCAACTTTTGGTATGGATACAATACGCGTTCCATCTATCTCTTGCACTTTTACGGTTACTATAGTATCATAAGTTATATCATTAGTAAAATTAATATATCTTATATTTTTTTATTATATACACAAATAAGTAAAGGAATACTGCCATGGACGTTAATCTGGAATTGTACAAGGTTTTCTATTATGTCGCCTCTACCTTAAGCTTCTCGGAGGCTTCCCGACAGCTTTTCATCTCTCAGTCTGCTGTGAGTCAGTCTGTAAAAACCCTGGAAAAAAAGCTGAACCATCCTCTTTTTATCCGCAGTACTAAAAAGGTTTCCCTTACCCCGGAAGGTGAAATCCTTTTTTCTCATGTAAAGCCTGCCATGGAGCTTTTGAACGGCGGCGAGGCACTTCTCTCCAATGCAAATGCCCTGAACGGGCAGCTCCGCATCGGCGCCAGCGACACCATCTGCCGCTATTTCCTCATTGATTACCTGCGGCGCTTCCACCAGGATCATCCGAATGTCCGCATTAAAGTGACCAACAGTACCTCCATCGGCTGTGTGGACCTTCTTGAAAACCGCCAGGTAGATCTGATCGTGTGCAATTTTCCCAATTCCCGGCTCTACGGTCACACCAGAATGAAAACCGTAAAGGAGTTTGAGGATGTTTTTGTGGCAAATCCCACCTGCTTTCCCATAGAAGAAAAGCCCATGGAGCTGAAACAGCTTCTGGACTTTCCGATCCTCATGCTTTCCTCCAAGAGCACAACCAGTGAATATCTGCACCGCTTTTTTGCCGCGCAGGGCATGAATCTGGCTCCTGAAATCGAGCTGAACAGCAATGACCTTCTGATCGACCTGGCGCGCATCGGCCTTGGTTTTGCCTGTGTTCCGGACTATATGCTCACTGACCGGGAAAAGAACCTGGTCCGTGTCAATCTGACACAGCCTCTCCCCAGGCGCCGGATGGTGCTGGTTCCACATCCTTCTGTCCCGCTTCCCCAGGCCGCGGAACGGTTTGTGGAATATTTTCCTGAAATATAACAGCGCCGCCCGGTCTTACTCCGGACGGCGTTTTATCTGCTCTGAAAACCGCAGATTACTGCGGCATTACCGCATCTGCTTCTTCAATATAGAAATTGTCAATCTCCTCAAAACACCCTGCATCTGCCTTTGATGCGTAGGTCGGCTCAATCGGCATTTTGCCCAAAACCTTCAATCCCAGAGACTGGGCAACCTCGTCAATATGGCTTTCTCCAAACACCTTGATCTGCTTTCCGCAGTCTGGACAGGCTACATAGCTGTAGTTCTCCACAATGCCCAGAACAGGAACCTTCATCATTTCAGCCATGTTGTAGGCTTTCTTTACGATCATGCTTACAAGATCCTGCGGTGAGGTAACGATCACTACACCGTCAATAGGCAGTGACTGGAATGCGGTCAGCGGTACATCGCCGGTTCCCGGAGGCATATCTACAAACAGATAGTCCAGATCTCCCCAGATCACATCTGTCCAGAACTGCTTTACCATATTTGCCAGGATTGGTCCTCTCCAGATAACGGGGGTTTCCTCTGTGGGAAGCAGCAGGTTAATGGACATTACTTTGATCCCGTTTTTGGTTTCCATTGGGAAAATACCGTCATCATTTGCCTGTGCAGCGCCTTTTAAACCATACATCTTCGGAATGGACGGTCCGGTAATGTCAGCGTCCATAATACCTACTTTATAGCCTTTTTTAGCCATACGGTTTGCCAGTGATGCGGTAACAAAGGATTTTCCTACGCCGCCCTTTCCGCTGACAATGCCAATGACATGCTTCACATCAGAAAACACGTTCATTGTCTCCTGGAGACTTTGAGGGTTATTCTTTTTGGAACAGCCTTCGCAGCTTGATTTGTCACATGTTGTACTGTTGCATTCTTTTGCCATTGTAATTTATTCTCCTTTAACAATTTATTTCATAAAGCGGTCTATCGCTTTTTCCAGCTCCTTGATGGCATCTCTGTCTCCATGCTCCACCGCATCTACGATACAATGCTCGATATGATCCTGGAGTATGATCTTTCCTGTATTATTAATGGCAGACTTTACTGCTGAAAGCTGGATCAAAACCTCCGAACAGTCCCGTCCGTCCTCTACCATCCTTTTGATGGATTCCAGATGACCGATAGCCCTCGAAAGACGGTTCAGCACGGCTTTCGTCTGCGCATGGCTGTGCTTATGTCCGTGGCTGTGATGAATCACCGTCCCATCCTCCAGAACATGAATATGGTCACCATGTATCTCCTCTGTCCCTTGGTCCCGGACAGCTTTTGTCTCATTCTCTGTGCTCATGGATTCTCCTTCCCACTGGCAGAGCGGACGTTACGTCCTGTTGTCACGGCTGATTTCGGGTCAATCCCGTGCGCCTGACGGCTTGCACTCGCCAAGTGTTGACATTATATCATATCGTCTATATTTCTGTAAAGGAGCAGCGCTGTTTTATCTGAGAGGTCACGATATCAAAAATGATGGTTCCATCTGCAAGAACAGTCTTTTCGTAGGAAACCTCTTTTCCCTCGAATTTCTTTTTTACATACTCCTCCGGGTCATCCAACTCCACTTCCTCCACCATTACATCACGCATCTGGTTTCGGGGGCATTTATTAAAAATTTCCCATATTACTTCGTACTCTTTCATAGGCTCATCCTTTCCTAAAATGCAGGAACTGCGGGTATCGCTGCAATTTGCTTTCGCAAATCGCACCGCGGCGAATAGCTTCGCTCTACGGCTCAGCTATTCTTCATTATAACATTTTATGTTTTTTTGTCAAAAATAATTGAACTTCTCCGAAGAATGTCGTATCATAAAGAATAATTCATTTTGAGAAGCCAAAGGAGAGGGAATCATGAAGCTTTTAAAAGACCGCATTTTAAAAGACGGCGTTGTAAAACCAGGTAATATTTTAAAAGTAGACAGCTTTCTGAATCATCAGATGGATATCGACCTTATCAACGAAATCGGCAAGGAGTTTAAAGCCCGTTTTTCTGATTGTCCTATCACCAAGATTCTTACCATCGAGGCATCCGGTATCGGAATTGCCTGCATTGCAGCTCAGTATTTCCATGTACCCGTTATTTTTGCAAAAAAAGCACAGAGCGTCAATCTGGATGGTGAAATGTACACCACAAAGGTGGAATCCTTCACCCACAAAAAAGTATATGATGTAATCCTTGCGAAAAAATTCCTCCAGCCTGAGGACCATGTCCTCCTGATCGACGATTTTCTTGCAAACGGCTGCGCACTGCTTGGCCTCATTGATATCGTCCAGAAATCCGGAGCTGTACTGGAGGGCGCCGGAATCGTCATTGAAAAAGGCTTTCAGCCCGGTGGTCAGCAGATCCGTGACATGGGTATCCGCCTGGAATCCCTTGCCATCATTGATTCTATGAGCGACGATTCTCTGACCTTCCGTTAATAGCTGCTTCCGCAGCAAATATCCCTATTTATATCGGTACATAATCATACCCGCCGTATATTTTCCATACGGCGGGCATTTCATTATGGATAAAGATATTCCTATGCCTTCTTATTCTCGGAATCTGTTGCTTTTTCAGGCGCCTCTTCAGGCTTTTCTGTCGGCTCCGGTGCCGAAGTTGTTTTCGGTGAAGGTGTCGCCGTAGCTTTTGGAGTAACCGTAGCTGTCGGTTCCGGTGTTGGCGTGGTCGTCGGCTCTGGTGTCGGCGTGGCTGTCGGTTCCGGTGTCGGTGTGGCACTTGGTTCCGGAGCGACCTCGTGCTCCAGGTAATATCCATTATCAATCAAGATCTGGTAATTATCCTTATCGATGACCCTGCCGTCACAGGTATATGTTCCGATGATCTTCACACCATTGTCATACTGATTGTAATCCTGGACCTCCGGCGTTTCTCCCTGCAGATAGGTGTCAACCATTTTTACACATTCTTCTGCCAGAGTTCTGCTGTCTAAAAATACAGTAAAGCTCTGTTTTTCCTCTGCTACGCTCTTTACAGCTTCCGCTGTTGCTCCAACGCCTGTCACAACAGGCCAGTTCTCATTGCCCGGATAGATTTCCTTTTCTCCCAGAAGCTCTATAGCTGATTGGGCAAAAGCATCATAAGCCGTACAGATAATATCCGGTGTTCCCTCTTCCTGATAATACTGGCTGATGATCTCTTTCAGCTTATCCTTTGCCGTATCGCTGCTCCAGCGCATCACAGACGTGTCATCAAAAGTAAGGTTCTCAGACCTGCATACAAGTGTTCCCGCATCAAAATAGGGCTGCAGTTTTTCCATGATTCCGTTAAACAGAAACAGCGCTGCACTGTCATCCGGCGCACCCATAACAAATTCAATGGTATAGGTTCTGCCTTCTTCCTGCGCCTTTTCCAAACCCTTAAGCTTTATGAGATTTTCTGCGATCTGGTTTCCAACCGCCCTTGTATCAAATGTTATAAAATACTTCAGCGTATCGGTATCCATGATCAGCTTGTCGTAATCAAATATGGGAATTGACAGTTCGTCTGCCTCCTCCAATACTTCAGACAGAGAATACTCATCCACAGGAGCAACGATCAATGCTGCCAGCATCTCATCCTCCAAAAGTCCGCGGATCTGTGAAATCTGGGTATCTGCATCATCCTGAGCAAACAGGATCTCAGCCTCATAGCCATCTTCCTTCAAAAGCGCCTTCATTTCATTTCTGTCAAGGATCCACCTTTCGTCAGAGCTGTCAGACGGAAAAAGCACTCCCACCTTCTGAAGCGGCTCTGCCGGCTCCTCTTCTGCTTCTTCCTCATCGCTTTCTTCTGTTGTCTGCTCCTCTTTTTCCTCCTTTTTTTCCGATGCGGTTTCCTTTTCCGAATCAACGGTCTTCTCAGCCTTTTCAGCCTCCTCTTCCGCTTTCTTCTCCTGCTTTTCTTTTTCCTTTTTTTCTTTTTCGGCTTCCTCCGTCTCCGCGTCGTCTCCGTTTCCCTCTTTTTCTGTTTCCACGCTCTCGTTGACTGCCTCGGTTGCTTCATTTTTGCCGCATCCGGCAAGGAACGCAGCAGATATGATCAGCCCCAGCAGGATTCCTGCCGTTTTTTTCTTCATAATCCAACCCTTTCTCAAATACCTTTATATTCCTTAGCCAGCCCTTTCAGGTAGTCCCGGTACGCCTGTGCTGCTTTTTTCGGCTTCGCGATATGTACCTCATGTCCCATCGCAGTCAGCCAACCATAAAACTGCGGCGTTTCCGCCACCTGTACGGAAGCGGTAAAATATCCGGCTCCCTTATCTTTATATTGGGCAAAGTCTCCGAAATAATCCTGTACCTCTTTTTTTACAGAGTTTCCACAGAGGAGCTTCAGTGTTTTCATGTCCTTCCGGCGTACTCCCGGATCAAATTTCCAGACAGTGCCGGATATAGCTGCTTCCTGCTTTTCCGCCACCTGTGCATCCTGCACTTCTGCTACCTGGTACACTGCTTCTTTGGATTCCGTTTCTGTCTTCTCCGGTGCTTTTTGGCCAGCCAGATAATATCCTCCCGGCCTTCCTCTGCGATATCTGACATCCATACCAAAAGAGCGCAGCACTTCCATATCATCGTAAATACTCTTGCGCTCCGCTGTCACTCCATACTTCAAAAGCTCTGAAAGGATCTCCTGCATAGTAACCGTGCGGTCCTCCCCTGTTTCATGCAGAATTCTCTCCAGATACAAAATCTTTCCTTTCTGATTATTCGATTTTGGCATAACTCTCCCCTTATCCCTGATACTCCATTCTTCCCCTTTGTTTTCGCTTATACGATAAAAAGGTGTCAAAAGCTCCCCTGCTTTCGGCACCTTTCTAACCGGTAAGATTATTCCTCCGGTGCGAACTCATCCTTTCCTAAACCGCAAATCGGGCAAACCCAATCTTCCGGAAGGTCTTCAAATGCCGTTCCTGGTGCGATTCCGCTGTCTGGATCGCCAACCTCCGGATCATACACATACCCACATGGTCCACAAACATATTTCTGCATTATATTTTCTCCCTTCTAATTATCATTAAACTAATGAAAATTCAGAAAATTCATACCCATGACTTGAATTTTCTTCAGTTTCATCTCATATCGACATTATACAATCTGCTTTCTATGAATGCAAGAGTTTTCATTAGGAAATATTTTCTTTCACAAAACGATGGTATACATAATCGTTTGCTTCTTTTTCCTGGCTGTCATCAAGCTCCGGAAGCTCCACAGGCTTTCCGTATTTCTTTTCAAGCGCGTGGGAAATAAGCCAGTCCGCGAGCTGCGGATTTTTTGGCAAAAGAGGTCCGTGAAGGTATGTGCCGATCACATTTTTGTAAACAACTCCCTCGTATCCGCTTTTCCCGTCATTACCTGAACCGTAAAGCACTTTGCCAAGCGGTTTGCAGCCGTTGATACAGGTGCGTCCGCCATGATTCTCAAAGCCCACCACAGGCATGTCAAACAGATCACTTTTCAGAACAATATTGCTGATCAGTCTGCCCTCTCCCTGTTCTGTATATAAATCCACCAGATCAAGTCCCGTGATCGTCCCCTGTTCTGTCTTATAGTATTTCCCAAGGAGCTGATAGCCGCCGCAGATTGCGATCACTACCCCATTATCTTCCACATATGCCTTAAAATCGTGCTGAATCTCTTTTAACTTCTCATTGACCAGCAGCTGCTCCCTGTCTGAGCCGCCCCCCAAAAGTACAATATCCAGTCTGGAAAAATCAATCTTATCGTCCAACTCAAAAGCAATTGTTTCTGCTTCGATCCCACGCCATTGACAGCGCTTCATCAGACATTGGATATTTCCCCTGTCACCGTACAGATTCAGGAGATCCGGATATAAATGTCCAATCGTCAGCTTCATTCCTTTTCTCCCTCCATCCTCTTCAGTATATTTCTGGTGGAAAACAGTGCCGTATAATTCACAAGCACATACAGATTGCCTACACCATCCTCAATACGGGCTCTGATCGCTTTCTCCACATCCCCTTCCAGCATGGAAGGAATATCCACATATTTCATCCTCAGCCGCATATCCTGACAGCGGATTCCGCTGACTGTAATGGATTTGATGCTCTCATCCCGCAGTCTGTCAAAATCCACATCCCACAGCCAGGAAATGTCAGTTCCGTCCTGGGCATTATCGTTGATGGTGATAATGATATCCTTTGGGTTTTTATCCTGCATAACTGCGGAGATATTCTGGTTAAAACCAGCCGGATTCTTTGCCAGATTCAATGTAACGCCACAGCCCCTGATGCGGAACTGCTCCATTCTTCCGTTTTCCGGATTGAATCTTTTCAGCATATCGTTGAAATGCTCTGCGGCAAAACCAGCCGTACGCACACCTGCATAAGCGGCAAGAATATTATATACATTGTAAAAGCCTTTATAGTTGGCAGTAATCTGCCTGCCCTCCACCCTGAAGGAAATCTGATCATCTACCTTTACATCGTCTGCGTCGTACTGAATCTCCGGTCTTGCAAAACCGCATTTCGGGCATTTGTAATCTCCAAGCTGGCTGTAATGGTAAAAACTGTATATAAGCCTCTCACCGCAGCATTTACAAAAACGCCCCTCCCGGATCTCATTTGTCTCATTTTTCATAACCGGCTTGCTGATTCCGTAAGTAACGAACTCATTTCCGCTGTCCATGGCAAGATATGCCGACAGTGCATCATCACCGTTTACGATCACCTTCATTTTGGGTACCTTACGGATCATTTCTTCCAGAATATTCATAGTAATATCAATTTCGCCGTATCGGTCAAGCTGATCACGGAAAAGATTTGTCATTACCATATAGTCTGGTTTGATTGCCGGGAAAACGTGGCGGGTGGAAGCCTCATCCACCTCGATGCAGGCATAGTCGGCATCAACCTTTCCCCCTAAGCCGGACGCCAGCACGAAAGCCGCCACCACACCGTTCAGCATATTGGAACCTGTGTGGTTGCATATGACCTTTTTTCCCTCTGCTTCCAAGGCAGCACAAAGCATATTATTCGTGGTTGTCTTTCCGTTTGTCCCGCACACAACGAAAATCTTCTCTCTCACCTGACCGGAAAGCTCCTCCAGAATATGTGGATCGATCTTCAATGCGATTTTTCCTGCCCAGGTCACACCCTGACGCCCCATCTTACGGCAGGCAAAGCCCGCGAATTTTGCTGCGCAGACGGCAGCCATTGTTCTTATTTTCATTGGTTTTTTATCCTTTAATCACTGTTGTTCTAAAAAGTTACATGTATAGTATAACCTTTTTTTGGGAAATGTACAGAGGGAGCCAGATAAAAAAGAGATATCTACATAAGTAAATATCTCTTTTCATGCGTATTTTCAATTCAATTTACAGGAAATTAAACCAGCTCGATTAAAACTTCCATAGCACCATCGCCCTTACGCGGTCCAATCTTTACGATTCTGGTGTAACCGCCGTTACGGTTAGCGTACTTCGGAGCGATCTCATCGAACATTTTAGCAACCATGTCAACGTCTTTGGTGTTTTTCTTTTTACCAGCGCCTTTAGCCGGAACTTCTTTAACCGGATAGAATACTTTCAGCATCTGACGGCGTGCGTGAAGTCTGGAAGGAGCGTCTTTCTTGATCTCTTTCTGTACTTCATCGTATACGGTTTTCTTCTTTCCGTCAACAACCTCTTTTACTCTCTTGCCTTCAGCGTCTTTTCTTGCAACCTTTGCAGTTACGGTAACTGTCTCAAAGTTGTCTCTCTCGCGAACTGCCATAGCAACAAGACCTTCAGCAATTTTGCGGATCTCTTTTGCTTTCGCTTCAGTGGTAACGATTTTTCCGTGATATAACAGATTTGTTACCTGATTTCTTAAAAGAGCTTTTCTCTGATCAGAAGTTCTGCTTAATTTTCTATATTTTGCCATTTTATTTTCCTCCATCTGTGGGACAACAATACATGCTTGTTCGGTCTTACTGTACCATTGCTTTGGCACCCCACTGTAATATAGTTAGCTAACAAGTTCTACAGTTTCCTCAACTAACCTCGCATTCGCTTCGCTCATGCTCGCTGAGGAAGCTCGATTCACTAAATTCGGCCTGCGCTTTCGCTTGTCCTCATTAAGTTCCTTCGAGCGGAATTCGCACTAACCTCAAGCTGCGCCTAACAGCTTGCTTTCGCTAAGTGCTCTATTCCTCTGTAGGCTGGAGCTGTAATCCCAGCTCTTTCAGTTTTGCAAGTACTTCTTCAAGTGACTTACGACCAAGGTTACGAACCTTCATCATATCGTCAGAAGTCTTATTGCACAATTCTTCAACTGTATTAATGCCAGCTCTCTTCAAGCAGTTATAGGAACGAACAGACAGCTCAAGCTCGTCAATGCTCATCTCCAGAACCTTTTCTTTTTCATTGTCTTCTTTCTCGATCATAACCTCAGCGGTCTTTGCATTTTCGGAAAGGTCAATGAAAAGGCTTAAGTGCTCGCTTAATACTTTTGCTGCAAGGCTCACGGCCTCGTCCGGATCTAATGTACCGTTGGTGTACACATCCAATGTCAGCTTATCAAAGTCAGTTACCTGACCAACACGTGTATTCTCTACAATCATGTTTACTCTGTCTACCGGAGTGTAGATCGCATCAACAGCGATAACGCCGATAGGCATGTCCTCAGTTTTGCCTTTATCCGCACTGATGTATCCGCGTCCTTTGGTGATGGTAAGCTCCATTGCAAGTCTGCAGTCCTTACCTCCATTTAAGGTCGCAATTACCTGATCCGGATTCATGATTTCGATATCCTGATCTGCCTGAATATCAGCCGCAGTCACAACACCTTTTCCCTCACACTCAATGTATGCGGTCTTCGGCTCATTGTCAGAGCTGTTATTCTTAATAGCAAGACTCTTCAGATTCATAATGATCTCGGTAACGTCTTCTTTTACGCCCGGGATGGAGCTGAATTCATGAAGGACACCATCAATCTTTACCTGGCTTACTGCTGCTCCCGGCAGGGAGGACAGCATAATTCTGCGAAGAGAATTGCCAAGTGTGGTACCGTATCCTCTTTCCAGAGGTTCTACAACGAATCTTCCAAATTTTTTATCTTCGGATATCTCGGTAATTTCGATTTTTGGTTTATTGAAATCAAACACTAAAAGTTCCCTCCTTCTGGGTTGATCAACATTTTGAGGGTATTAATCAAAAGGCGTAACTATTCAGCAATACCTGCTGAATAGTTACCAAAAGGCTTACTTAGAATACAGCTCGACGATAAGCATCTCGTTTACAGGAACGTCAATCTCTTCTCTTGTAGGAAGCTCTTTTACAACGCCCTTTAAGTTCTCCTGGTCAACATCCAGCCAGTTCGGAACAAGTCTTCCGCCGGTTACTTCCAGGATTCCTTTGTATCTGTCAGAACCTTTGCATTTTTCTTTGATTTCTACAGTGTCGCCAGCTTTTACAAGGTAGGACGGAATCTTTACGCATTTTCCGTTTACCAGTACATGCTTGTGGTCAACGATCTGACGTGCCTCTTTTCTTGTTCTTGCAAATCCCATACGGAAGATCACATTGTCAAGTCTGCTCTCCAGCATAACCATCAGGTTCTCACCAGTCTGGCCTTTCATTCTGTCGGCTTTCTTGTAGTAGTTACGGAAAGGTTTTTCCAGTACTCCGTAAATGAATTTTGCTTTCTGTTTTTCTTTTAACTGTGTACCATACTCAGATACTTTACGGTTAGCACGTTTTAACTGTCTTGTGGATTTTTTATCAATTCCTAAATAGATTGGGTCAAGTCCCAGGGATCTACATCTTTTCAGAACCGGTGTTCTATCTACTGCCATCTCAGCCTTACCTCCTAATTAGACTCTTCTGCGTTTTGGTGGACGACATCCGTTATGTGGTACCGGAGTTACGTCACGGATACTTGTTACTTCAAGTCCGCATGCCTGAAGGGCACGGATTGCAGCTTCGCGGCCGGAGCCAGGTCCTTTTACCATTACGTCTACTGTTTTTAATCCATGAATAAGAGCAGCTTTTGTTGCAGTCTCTGCTGCCATCTGTGCTGCATAAGGGGTAGATTTCCTTGAACCTCTAAATCCCAGACCACCGGCACTTGCCCAGGAAAGAGCATTTCCTTCGCTGTCAGTCAGAGTAACAATTGTGTTGTTAAAGGAAGACTGAATATGTGCCTGTCCGTGTTCAACGTTTTTCTTGACACGGCGTTTTGTTGTCGTTTTCTTAGTTGTTTTTGCCATTTTAAAACTAACCTACGCTTTCCTTTTTTCAATTTAATTTATCGATTACTATCTGGTTACTTTATTTCTTTTTGTTTGCTACGGTTCTCTTCGGACCTTTGCGGGTTCTTGCATTGGTCTTGGTCTTCTGACCACGAACCGGAAGTCCTTTACGATGACGGATTCCTCTGTAGCATCCGATTTCCTGCAGTCTCTTAATGTTGAGGGCGATTTCTCTTCTAAGGTCACCTTCTACCATCATTGTCTCATCAATAACAGCGCTGATTCTCTTTACTTCGTCATCTGTTAGATCTCTGACACGTGTGTCAGGATTTACATTTGCTGCAGCAAGAATTTTGTCTGCGCTTGGTCTACCAATTCCATAAATGTAGGTAAGACCGATTTCGATTCTTTTTTCTCTTGGTAAGTCTACACCAGCTATACGAGCCATGTACTGTTTCCTCCATTTTCTTTTTTTGAAAGTTCTGCGTCCTGTACACCACTTGCACATATGTACAAGGTGAAATGGGGTGCATCTGTACGTTCCCTTTCTGTCTAGTTTTTACTAGTTCCTAATTGGGGTGCCTCGGTAAAACACCCAGCTGCACTTGGCGTTTTGCAGCCTTTCCGAAATCCTTTGGCCTAAGGGCCAGCGTTGCCTCTCGGTATTAGGCAATACATGCTTCAGAAATTAACATGAATAGTTGGACAACCCTTCCGGGTGTTTCAACCACAGCCGCTTTTTCATTAAAGATTTTAGCCTTGACGCTGTTTGTGCTTTGGATTCTCACAGATAATTCTGATAGATCCTTTTCTCTTAATGACCTTGCATTTCTCGCAGATCGGTTTTACAGATGATCTTACTTTCACTGGAAATCCTCCTTCCGTAAAATATAGCATTAAAATCTGCAGTTTCTGAGCGCACCTATACACAGGTATACGCGCGTTCGCAGTATATTCTAGCATTATCAACAAAAAAAAGCAAGTAAAAATTAAAGAAAATTTCCGTTTTTTTACGGCTCTTCTTGATTTCTTCTCGATTTAACAGAAATGCCGCACCATCCGGTACGGCATTCCTCATAATTCTCCCTTTATTTTCCGCTGTCCCCTTGGAAAATCTGTGCAATGGGTGAATCAGCCGAAAGTATCACAGTCTTATCCCCGCCCTGCATGGACGCCTTCAGTGCATCCAGACTGCGGACAAAGGAGTAAAAATCGCTTCGTCCATCCTCACTGTAGGCTTCGGCAAGAATCTTCATGTATTCCTGCTCGCCTTCTGCTTTGAGGATCTCTGCCTGCTTCTCCGCCTCGGAAATCTGGATTGCAACCTCTTTATCCGTAGTGTTGCGGATAACCTTCGCCTCGGAATCACCTTGCGCTGTATAGGTAGCGGCAATGTTTTCCCTCTCAGAGATCATGCGCTCATATACTGCCTCCTTGTTATCGTCCGGGAGGTCTAGCTGTTTCGTCTCACACATAAGAAGCGTGATCCCGTACTGGGCCATATTGTCGCCAATGGAATCCATCACCGCCTGGGAAAGCTCTCCGTCGCGGCTGGTGATCACCTCGTCCTGACTCATGCTGCTGATGACGTTTTTCGTTGCATTGTAAACCGCTGTGTTGATTCTGCTTTCCCCGCTCTCAATGGATGAGTTCAAGGTCTGTGCAAATTTCAAAGGGTCCGAGATGCGCCACAATATGTAACTGTCACAGATCATGGTCTTTTTATCCTTTGTGATCACGTCAGAAGGTGCCAGATCATACAAGATCGTTTCTTTTGGAAGGGTGGCTGCTGTCTGCACAAAGGGCACCTTCATACTGATACCAGGCGACTCAATGACACGGCTCACTTTTCCAAACTGCCGGATCAGCTTATATTCATTTTGGGCTGTGACCGTAATGGAAGCTCCCAGTCCTATCACGATCACCGCTGCCGCTATAGGCAGCAACACGTTTTTCTTTTTCATAGCTTACTTAGCCTCCTTTTCACTCGCCGCATCATTTGATGTACTGTCTGTACCGCTGCCAGTATCTGCTTCTCCCGTAAAGCTGTCTAATGGCAGCACCTTCTGCACGCTGTCCCCGCTGTCAATCACGATTTTCATTCCCGGCAGAACATCTTCCATTGTCTCGTAAAACATTCTCTGCTTTGTAACTGCCGGATTCTTCGTATATTCCTCATACATGGCATTAAACCGTGCCACCTCTGCCTCCGCCTCATTGATCCGCACCTGCTTCTGGGCCTCTGCATCCTGTATGATCTGGTCAGCCTTTGCTTCCGCCTCGGGCAGCTTTTCGTTGCGGTACTTGTTTGCATTATTGATGGCTGTCTCTTTTCCCTGCTTGGCAGTTTCTACTTCCTTAAAGGATTTCATAACCTCCTGTGTAGGCGGTTCGGAATCCTGAATGGTGATGTTCACAAGCTGAATACCGATATCCTGAGATTCCATCTGCTTCATGATCATTTCCTTGATCTTGCTTTGAATCTCACTTTTTCCGGTAGTGAGCACATCATCTACTTTATAGCTGGCGATCACGCTGCGGATGCAGGACTGGGAAATATTTTTCAATATTTCTTCCGGAGTCCGGGAAGTATATAAATATTTCACCGGATCAGCTATCCGGTATTCCACAAAGAAATCTACATCGATAAAATTATAATCTGAAGTGATCATGATCCCCTCATCTTCTATCGTCTCGTCCGTATCCAGTTCATACCCAATGGGAAAGCCCTGAATGGTTGTATTTACCTTGGAAACCTTCTGGATAAACGGAATTTTAAAATGAAGTCCCGTTTCAGATACAGCCTTGGGAACACCGAAGGTTGTCACGACAGCCTGTTCCTGCTCCTGTATCTGATATGTAGCATTCCCTGCCAGAAGGACTATTGCTGCAGCTCCTACAGCCAAGCCGACCGCAAGCCCTGCGTGTTTCTTTACATTTGGCATTTTTCTTTTCGGTGAGTTGTCTTTTTTCATATTAAAATGATACTCACCGGAACCATTGCCAAAATGCTGCTCATCAGTATTGTCCATAAAATTGTTATTAGAATCATAATCTGACACTATGTCTCCTCCTTCTTAAACTGAGAATCCATCTCCCATGGTAAACGGATCGCATCGGTTATCTGTTCCGGCATTCACCGCAAGCTTTTTCGGTCTGCCTTTTTCAAGAAAAGAAAAAGACCTTTGCTTCAGACAACCAATTAGTCCTGAAACAAAAGTCTCGCTGTTTATGCTATAACGCGGGTATCACTACCGTACTGACGCATATGCTCCATTTTCCTGAAAATACATTCTCGATTCTCAATAAATGGCCGCTACTCCCTTTTCTTTGTCGGATATTGTAGCACCCTTTTTCCAAAAAGTCAATAATTTTCTGTCTTTTTCCATATAATATCTCATAGAAAGCAAATACAAAACTGGAAAGGAATCAGACACTATGAAAGACAAAATATTTGGAGTGTTGCAGAGAGTGGGCAGAAGCTTTATGCTTCCCATCGCCATTCTCCCTGTAGCCGGACTACTACTGGGGCTTGGAAGCTCCTTTACAAACCCCACAGCAATAGCCACCTACCATCTGGAAAAAATCCTCGGGGAGGGAACTCTTCTCCATGGTCTTCTGGTGATCATGAACAATGTGGGCAGCGCCATATTCGACAATCTTCCTCTGATTTTCGCCGTGGGTGTTGCTATTGGTATGGCGAAACGTGAAAAGGAGGTTGCTGCCCTCTCCTCCCTCATCGCCTTTTTTGTCATGCACATTTCTATCAATGCAGTGCTGCAAAATGCAGGAAAAATCCTGCCGGACGGTTCCATCTCGAACGACGTGCTGGAAGGCACCATAGCCTCTGTCTGCGGTATTGATACTCTGCAGATGGGTGTGTTCGGCGGAATTATCGTAGGGCTTGGAGTGGCTGCTCTCCACAACCGTTTTCACAGGATCGTACTGCCTAATGCACTTTCCTTTTTCGGCGGTTCCCGATTCGTTCCGATCATCTCTACCATCGTATACATGTTTGTAGGAATCCTCATGTATTTCCTGTGGCCTCTCGTTCAGAGTGGCATCTATGCACTGGGCAGCCTTGTGACAGGCACTGGCTATTTCGGCACTCTCATTTTTGGTATTGTAAAGAGGGCGCTCATTCCCTTTGGACTTCATCACGTATTCTATCTGCCTTTCTGGCAGACTGCTGTGGGAGGCGCCATGAATGTGGCGGGACAGCTTGTACAGGGCGGACAGAATATTTTCTTTGCCCAGCTCGCCGATGCTGCAAATGTAACCCATTTCAGTGCGGATGCCACCCGCTATTTCTCCGGCGAATTTATCTTTATGATCTTCGGTCTGCCCGGTGCGGCACTTGCCATGTACCGCACTGCCAAACCGGAAAAGAAAAAGGCGGCAGGAGGCCTGCTTCTCTCCGCTGCCCTTACCTGTATGCTCACTGGTATTACGGAACCGATTGAATTTTCATTTCTCTTTGTAGCACCTATTCTTTTCGTGGTGCAGGTCATCCTGGCAGGAAGCTGCTACATGGTGGCCCATATGCTGAACATTGCAGTGGGGCTTACCTTTTCAGGCGGCTTTATTGACCTTCTTCTGTTCGGTATTTTACAGGGAAATGCAAAGACAAGCTGGATCAGAATCATTCCTGTGGGTATTATTTATTTCTTCTTATACTATTTTATCTTTACCCTTCTTATTAAAAGGCGCAATCTGAAAACACCCGGACGTGAAGATGATGATGCTGAGACAAGGCTTTACACAAAAGCGGATGTTAATGCTGCAAGATCAGGAAAAATCTCTGATAATCCCAATGAAAAGGCGGGTACGGATCACTTAAGTGCAGCAATCGCGCAGGGATTGGGGGGTGCTTCCAATATTTCAGATGTTGATTGCTGTGCCACAAGGCTGCGAGTGACTGTGAAAAATCCGGAAAAGGTTTCTGAAGCAGTCCTGAAGCAGACAAATGCAAGAGGCGTTATCACCAAAGGACAAGGGGTTCAGGTTATCTATGGACCTCACGTTACTGTGATCAAAGCGAACCTGGAAGATTATCTGTCAAATCCAAATGAAATCGAAGAATCGTCTTTTGGCAAACTCGAAAACACTACTATAGGCATGACGGACCGCGCACAGCAGGAAACTAATAAATCTGCATCCGATATTCTTTCTCCGATCACCGGAACTGCAATTGAATTGTCCAGAATTGAGGATGGTGTATTTTCGGAAGGAATGCTGGGACAGGGTGCTGCCATCGAACCTTCCGAGGGTAAGGTATATGCACCCTTTAACGGCAGGGTCAGTATGGTGTTTGATACCAAGCATGCTCTTGGATTAACCTCAGATAACGGAGTAGAGCTTCTGATCCACATTGGGATTGATACTGTGAAGCTTGAGGGCAGACCATACACCATCCACGTTGAAAACGGTGCAGAGATAAAAGCAGGCCAGCTTCTCGCTGAATTTGATATTTCCGCTATCGGAAAAGAAGGTTTCCGGACCATCACACCCGTTATTATCACAAACTCTGATGCATACACTTCCATTTCCCTGCAAAAGACGGGTGAAATACGGAAAGGCGAAAAATTCTTAATTGTAAAATAGCGCCAAGACTTAGAAAACGCCGCCCACAAAAGGACGGCGTTTATCTTAGTTATCGTTTTTATTTGTCTCTCCAGATGATTCTGCCCTTAGACAGGTCATACGGTGAGAGCTCCATGGTTACTTTATCCCCCGGAAGGATACGAATAAAGTTCATTCTTAATTTACCACTAATATGTGCAAGCACAACATGCTTGTTTTCCAGTTCCACTTTAAACATTGCATTAGGCAGCTTTTCCAGAACAGTGCCTTCTACTTCGAGTACATCTGCTTTTGACATTTTTAACCTCCTATGTTACAAAAGTCATATTATTTGGTGAGTGTCAGAATCTCCGGTTCGCCATCTGTAATCAGGATGGTGTTCTCATAGTGCGCGGAAAGGGAACCATCCATGGTTACCACTGTCCAGTTATCGTCCAGCCATTCCACATCTGCCCGTCCCATGTTAATCATAGGTTCAATGGCAAGTGTCATTCCCGGAATCAGTCGAACTCCCCTGCGTTTCTGGGGAAAATTAGGGATTTGCGGGTCCTCATGAAGATGGGTGCCAATTCCATGACCAACCAGATCGCGCACCACTCCATAGCGGTACTTTGCCGCATAGTTGCCGATCGCGCTTGAAATATCATTCAGATGATTTCCAGCCTTTGCCATTTTGATCCCCTCAAAAAAGCATTGTCTGGTGACATCCATAAGTCTGCGGGCATCCTCAGAAACCTCGCCCACTGCATAGGTACGTGCAGCATCAGAATGATAGCCTTTGTAGATCAATCCGGCATCTATCTTAACCAAATCCCCATCCTGGATAATTTTGTCCTCCGAAGGAATTCCGTGGACCACCTCATCATTGAGACTAATGCAGAAGGAGCCAGGAAAGCCTCCATAATTTAAAAAGTTTGGAATACAGCCCATGGAGCGGATCATATCCTCACCGATACGGTCGATCTCCTTTGTGCTGACTCCCGGCTTAATGTAGGGGATCAGGCCATCATGGACCTTTTCCAAAAGATGGCCCGCTTCCCTCATAAGCTCAATCTCATGTGCTGTTTTAATTGAAACTGACATATTCCCTTTTATCCTCTATCTTATTCACCAAGGATCTGGGTGATATCGCCAAACACTTCTTCCAGGTTCTTAGTACCGTCTACAGTCTTTAAAACACCCTGGTTTGTATAATAGTCAATCAACGGCTGTGTCTGGTCATGATATACATTCAGACGCTTCTGCACTGTCTCAGGCTTGTCGTCATCGCGAAGCACAAGCTGCTCACCGCAGGCATCGCAAACACCCTCAGCCTTTGGAGCTGCATATACGATATGATAGGTAGCTCCGCATTTTAAGCAGGCACGTCTTCCACCCATACGGTTTACAATATTCTCATCCGGAACATTTACATCAATTGCATAGTCAATTTTGCTGCCCAGCTTATTCAGGGCATCGGTCAGGCACTCAGCCTGAGGAATGGTTCTTGGGAAACCGTCCAGTACATATCCTTTTTCTGCATCCGGCTGCTGGATTCTGTCCACAACCAGATCACAGGTCAGTTCATCCGGAACAAGAAGTCCCTGATCCATGTAAGTTTTTGCTTTCTTTCCAAGCTCGGTTCCGTTCTTGATGTTTGCACGGAAGATATCGCCTGTAGAAATGTGCGGAATACCGTATTTCTCAGCAATCTTTTTTGCCTGTGTTCCTTTTCCTGCACCTGGTGCACCCAACATAATGATTCTCATAAATATACCCTCCATAATACGGTCTGTATAAACAGACATGATCTTTTGGTGACGGGGAAAACCCAATCAAGGCTGCAGTGCAATGCACCACAACCTTAACTGTCACTTTAGTTATTGAGGAAGCCTTTATAATTGCGCACAAGCATCTGGGATTCAATCTGTTTTACAGTCTCCAGGATAACTCCTACAATAATGATAATAGAAGTACCGCCGAAAGAAACATTTGCTCCAAATACACCGTTAAAAATAAACGGAATCACGGCTACAATAATCAGACCTACCACACCTATAAATATAATATAATTCAGGATTTTAGTCAAATAGTCTGAGGTTGGTTTTCCCGGACGGATGCCAGGAACAAAACCGCCCTGCTTCTTGATATTATCTGCCACTTCCAGTGGATTGAAGGTAATGGAAGTGTAGAAATATGCAAAGAATACACACAGAACGATATAAACAAGCAGACCCCAGCTATACTGAATCTGTTTCGGATTACACCAGTTATTAGAGGAAAGTCCTCTCAGGATCTCGCTTCCGATACCAGTACCATTTGCTTTGCCAGCTAACTGAGCAATGACATTTGGAAATGACATAATAGAAGAAGCAAAAATAACCGGAATAACACCTGCTGTGTTGACCTTCAACGGAATATTGGTTGTCTGACCGCCCATCATTTTTCTGCCGACCATTTTTCTGGAATACTGAACCGGAATTCTTCTCTCAGCTCCGTTCAGGATCAGAACAAATACAACCATCACAACGATGATAGCCAAAATGATCAGACCTGCAAGCAAGCCCTTTGCAATCGTCTTTCCTTTGATGAAGTTCTCATAAAGCAAAGCCAGATCGCTTGGTACACGAGAAATAATGTTTACGGTAAGTACGATAGAGATACCGTTTCCAACACCCTTCTCAGTAATCCGCTCACCGATCCACATCAGCATAGCAGATCCTGCGGTAAGGCAAACTACTACTGTAAAACCTTTTAAAAAGTTCATATTCGGAATCAGACCCTGACGTCCAAAACCGATAGCCATAGCAACAGACTCAAACAGCGCAAGACCTACTGTTACATAACGGGTAATGGCTGTAATTTTCTTTCTGCCTTCCTCTCCATCTCTCTGCATCTCCTCCAGTGCCGGAATGGCAATGGTGAGAAGCTGCATGATAATGGATGAAGTAATGTATGGCGTGATGTTCAATGCGAAGATTGACATCTGGGTAAATGAACCTCCGGTGAACGCATCAAAAAAATTGAATGCGTCACCGGTATTATTTGCAAACCACTCTTTGAAGAAATCGCTGTCCACTCCCGGTACAGGAAGCTGAGAACCGATTCGGATGACAAGGATCATCCATAGTACGTAGAGAAGTTTACGTCTCATTTCTTTGACTCTAAAAACATTTTTAAGAGTTTCTAACATTAGATCACCTCTACTGTACCACCCGCAGCCTCGATTTTAGCTTTTGCAGTTTCGCTGACAGCGTCTACTTTGACATTCAGTTTCTTTGTCAGCTCGCCGTTTCCAAGAATCTTAACACCGTCTCCGGCTTTGGAAATCGCCCTGCTTGCAAGTAAGCTCTCAACAGTTACTTCTGCGCCGTCCTCAAAACGGTTCAGAACGTCAACGTTGATCGCGATGATCTCTTTAGAGTTTCTGTTTGTGAAGCCTCTCTTCGGCAGACGTCTGTATAAAGGCATCTGTCCACCTTCAAATCCCGGTTTCTTATGTCCGGAACGTGCTAACTGTCCTTTGTGTCCTTTACCGGCTGTTTTGCCGTTTCCAGAACCATGTCCACGGCCTCTTCTGAAGTTATCGCTGTGCTTAGAACCCTCTGCTGGTCTTAAGTTTGATAATTCCATTTTGGCACCTCCTTTTAGTATTCAAATAGTCTAACTTTTGCTATCAAAAATCTTTATGCTTCTTCTACTTTTACCAGGTGCTGTACCTGCTGAATCATTCCTCTGGTTGCCGCATTGTCCGGCATCTCAACTGTCTTGTGCATTTTTGTAAGACCCATAGCTACAACAGTCTTTTTGTGCTTCGGTACTGCGCCAATCGGAGATTTTACTAATGTAACTTTTAATGTGTTTGCCATTTCAATTCTCCTCCTTAAGCCAGAATCTCATCAACAGATTTTCCGCGAAGTTTTGCAACTTCTTCCGGAGTCTTTAACTGCCTTAAGCCTTCGATGGTTGCAAGAACAACGTTCTGCTTATTTCTGGAACCCATACATTTTGTACGGATGTTTTTGATACCAGCTAACTCGATCACGGCACGAGCCGGACCGCCGGCGATAACACCAGTACCTTCCGGAGCTCTCTTCAGAAGCATTTCAGCGCTTCCGTATTTGCCCACGAAGTCATGTGTGATAGAACCATTCTCATCTCTTGCTACTGTTACTAATTTCTTCATAGCATCCTCTTTTCCTTTGCGGATCGCTTCAGGAATCTCGGCTGCTTTTCCTAAGCCTGCACCAACGTGTCCGTTGCCGTCACCTACAACAACTAAAGCTGTGAAACGGAAGTTACGACCACCTTTAACAACCTTGGTAACACGCTTGATTGATACTACTTTATCTTCTAACTCTAACTGACTAGCATCAATAAGATTACGTTTCATGTGTTTCGCTCCTCCTTTTAGAATTTCAGTCCAGCTTCTCTTGCTGCGTCTGCCAGTGCTTTAACTTTACCGTGGTAAATATAGCCGCCTCTGTCAAATACAACCTGCTCAATGCCGGCTTCCAGTGCCTTTTTACCGATTACGGTTCCTAAGTAAGCTGCTGCTGCTACATCGTCGGTGTTCTCAAGCTGTGCTTTTACGTCTTTCTGAAGAGTAGAAGCAGATACTAAAGTCTTGCCAACGGTGTCATCAATAATCTGTGCATACATATGCTTGTTGGAACGAAATACTGCAAGACGCGGAGCAGTTGCAGTGCCATTTAAATGATGACGTAATCTTCTATGCTTTTTCTGACGAATTTCCGCCCTAGATGCTTTATTAACCATTTTCTCACTCTCCTTAATTATTTCTTACCAGTCTTACCAACTTTACGTCTGATAACCTCAGTATCATATTTGATACCTTTGCCCTTATATGGCTCAGGTCTTCTCTTATCTCTGATCTCAGCCGCAAACTGACCAACTTTTTCTTTGCTGATACCGGATACGATAATCTTGTTACCATCAACTTTGGTCTCAATACCTTCCGGATCTTCCATTTCTACCGGGTGAGAATATCCAAGGTTTAAAGTAAGCTTTTTGCCCTGCTTTGCTGCTCTATAACCTACACCGTTTACCTCAAGGGTCTTTGTATAACCCTCGCTTACACCAACAACCATGTTGTGGATCAAGCTTCTGGTTAAACCGTGAAGAGATTTGATTCTCTTTAAGTCGTTCGGTCTTGCTACAACCACATGACCATCTTCAACTTTGATTTCCATTTCTTTTGGAAGTTCTCTTACGAGAGTTCCTTTTGGTCCTTTTACGGTTACTACGTTTCCTTCTGCGATGGATACTTCAACTCCTGCCGGAATAGCAACCGGAAGTCTACCGATACGTGACATACTATGTGTCCTCCTTACTTAAATTATCGGAGAGGAAAGGGGTTCCTCTCTGTTTTCAGTTGTGCTGCTTTATATAAGACGATACACATCCCTCAACTAAGCTCAACTCTCGCCTTTGGCTCGGTTTCGCCAAGGTTCGGGATGGACCTCGCACTAAATTCGCCCGACGCGCAAGCGCTTGGGCTCATTAAGTTGCTTTCGGTCTACCATACAAACGCTAAAACTTCGCCGCCGACCTGAAGCTTACGAGCCTCTTTGTCAGTGATTACGCCTTTGTTTGTGGAAAGGATTGCTACGCCAAGTCCGCCAAGAACTCTTGGAAGCTCATCTTTGCCAGCGTAAACACGAAGACCTGGTTTGGAGATTCTCTTTAAGCCAGTGATAATCTTCTCGTTTTTGTTCTCACCGTATTTCAGGGTGATATGGAGTGTTTTGATAACTCCATCTTCGATCAAGTCATATTTTGCAATATATCCTTCATCTACAAGGATGTTTGCAATAGCAATTTTCATTTTGGATGCCGGAACATCTACTGTGTCGTGTTTTGCAGTGTTTGCATTACGGATTCTTGTAAGCATATCTGCAATCGGATCGCTCATTGTCATGTTAGTTTCCTCCTCAATCAGACTTTACATGTCATTTATAATTTGTAATTTGTGTAAATACAGGTTTTTCAAGTCACTACACATCCCTCAACTAAATTCGCACTGCGCCTTTCGGCTTGCGCTCATTAAGGTTCGGGATGAACCTCGCGCTAAATTCGCCCGGCGCGCAAGCGCTTGGGCTCATTAAGCTGCTTTCGGTTACCAGGAAGCCTTCTTAACTCCCGGGATCTGGCCTTTGTATGCTAATTCACGGAAGCAGATTCTGCAGATTCCGTATTTTCTTAAATAAGCATGTGGACGTCCACAAATTCTGCAGCGGTTGTACTCTCTTGTGGAGAATTTAGAACCGCGCTGCTGTTTGATTTTCATTGCTGTTTTAGCCATGAACCGTTCCTCCTATCAGAATGGTATGCCTTTGCAATTATTTAGCAAAAGGCATATTGAATAATGTCAGTAATTCACGAGCTTCTTCGTCAGTCTTTGCTGTTGTAACAAAGATAACGTCCATACCTCTTACCTTGTCAACCTTATCGTACTCAACTTCCGGGAAGATCAACTGCTCTTTAATACCAAGAGCGTAGTTTCCTCTGCCGTCGAATGCGTTTGGATTAACGCCGCGGAAGTCACGTACACGCGGAAGAGCCAGGTTGATCAGACGATCAGCGAACTCATACATCTTTTCGCCTCTCAGTGTAACTTTACATCCGATCGGCATACCCTCTCTGATTTTGAAGTTAGCGACAGATTTCTTTGCCTTTGTAGCGATTGCTTTCTGTCCTGTGATCAGCTCCATATCTGCGATAGCGGAATCCAGAAGCTTAGCGTTTTCTTTGGCTTCACCAACACCCATGTTGATAACGATCTTATCGAGTTTTGGCACTTCCATAACGTTTTTATATCCGAATTTTTTGGTCATGGCATCCATGATCTCATTTTTGTAAATTTCTTTTAATCTACTCACTTACGTCTGCCTCCTCTCTCGATTAATCGATTACCTTTCCTGTTGCTTTTGCAACACGGACTTTCTTGTCTCCATCCATCTTGAAACCAACTCTGGTAGCTTTTCCGTCAACCAGCAGCATTACGTTGGAAATATGAAGCGGTGCTTCTTTTGTAACGATTCCGCCGTTCTGGTTTGCAGCAGATGGTTTGCTGTGCTTGGTAACCATGTTTACATTTTCAACTAATACGGTACTGTCTTTTGCATTAACGGCAAGTACTTTACCTTCTTTGCCTTTATCTTTACCAGCGATCACGGTAACTGTGTCGCCTTTTTTAATTTTCATAGCTGACATTAGGCACCCTCCTATAATACTTCCGGAGCTAAGGAAACGATCTTCATGAATTTCTTCTCACGAAGCTCTCTGGCAACCGGTCCAAAGATACGTGTTCCTCTCGGAGTTAAGTCGTCTTTGATAATTACGGCAGCATTTTCATCGAAGCGGATATAAGAACCGTCTTTACGACGAGCGCCTTTTTTTGTTCTAACTACAACGGCCTTTACAACGTCACCCTTCTTTACAACGCCGCCTGGTGTTGCATCTTTAACAGTAGCAACGATGGTATCGCCGATATTTGCATATCTTCTTGTAGAGCCGCCCATAACACGAATACAAAGGATTTCTTTTGCACCAGTGTTGTCGGCAACTTTCAGTCTGCTTTCCTGCTGAATCATACTGGTTATCCTCCTTATTTCACTTTCTCTACAACTTCAACCAGTCTCCATCTCTTATCCTTGGACAGCGGTCTGGTCTCCATAACTTTTACGGTATCACCGATATTGCACTCATTGTTTTCATCATGAGCTTTTAATTTATATGTTCTCTTCACGATTTTTTTGTAAAGAGGATGTTTTACATGGTCTTCAATTGCAACCACGATGGTCTTGTCCATCTTGTTGCTGACAACCTTACCCACACGGGTTTTTCTCAGATTTCTTTCCACGATTGTTTCCTCCTATATTCACTATTTGGAAGCGTTAGCCTTCTCAGTGATTACTGTCTGGATTCTGGCAATATTTCTGCGAACCTCTTTGATCCGGCCTGTATTGTCTAATTGATTGGTTGCATTCTGAAATCTCAGATTGAAAAGTTCTTTCTTAGCAGCTACTAATTCATCATTTAATTCTGCAGCTGATTTTGCCTTTAAATCTTCTACGAATTTATTAATTTTCACTGTTATCACCGCCTTCTAACTCTGCACGAGAAACTATTTTACATTTACACGGTAACTTGTGCATTGCAAGACGTAATGCCTCACGGGCTACCTCTTCAGATACACCTGCGATCTCGAACATAACACGTCCTGGTTTAACAACTGCTACCCAGTATTCCAGGGCACCTTTTCCGGAACCCATACGAGTTTCTGCTGGTTTTGCTGTTACTGGTTTATCTGGGAAAATCTTAATCCAAACCTTACCACCACGTTTGATGTAACGGGTCATAGCAACACGGGCTGCCTCAATCTGGTTGGATTTGATCCAACAAGGTTCGATAGCAACAAGTCCATACTCACCATAATTGATCTTATTACCTCTCAGGGCTTTACCTCTCATGGAGCCACGGAATTGTTTACGACGTTTTACTCTTTTTGGCATTAACATTATTTATCGCTCCCTTCCTTAGTTCCTTTTGTTGGAAGTACTTCACCGTTGTAGACCCATGCTTTTACGCCAACCTTGCCGTAGGTTGTGTCTGCTTCAGCGAATCCGTAATCGATGTCTGCACGAAGTGTCTGCAGCGGAATAGTTCCCTCGCTGTAAAACTCTGTACGAGCCATATCAGCACCGCCAAGACGTCCGGATACAGATGTTTTGATTCCCTTTGCTCCGGCCTTCATGGTTCTCTGCATTGTGGATTTCATTGCACGTCTGAAGGAGATACGGTTCTCCAACTGTAATGCGATATTCTCAGCAACTAACTGTGCATCTTTGTCCGGTCTCTTTACTTCTTTGATATCAACGATAAGCTTCTTGTCTGTATATTTAGCAAGCTCAGCTTTTACTTTCTCGATTTCAGCGCCGCCCTTACCGATTACGATACCAGGCTTTGCGGTGTGGATGATAACTTTCACTCTGTCAGATGCTCTCTCGATCTCAATCTTGGAAACACCTGCGCTGTATAATTTCTTTTTCAGGAATGTTCTGATGTTGTAATCTTCTACTAAGTAGTCTGCAAAAGAATCCTCTGCATACCATCTTGAATCCCAATCCTTGATAACACCGACTCTAAGGCCATGTGGGTTAACTTTCTGTCCCATGCTTTTCCTCCTTATCTTTCATCCAGCACGATGGTGATATGGCTTGTTCTCTTCTCGATTCTGTAAGCCCTGCCCTGTGCTCTTGGCTGAATTCTCTTCATTGTAGGTCCTTTATTTGCATAGCAGGCTGCAACGTAGAGATTGTCTGCGTTCATTCCGTTGTTGTTCTCAGCGTTTGCAATGGCTGATTCCAGTAATTTCTTCAGCACGCTGGAAGCGTATCTTGGGTTGTATGTCAGGATACCAAGTGCTGTCTGCACGTCTTTGCCACGGATCGCATCTAATACGTAGCATGCTTTCTGAACAGAAATTCTTGCGTAAGACAATTTAGCAGACGGTCTTTTCTCTCTATTCTCCTCGTTTCTGGCTCTCTTAATCTGGCTTCTATGTCCTTTTGCCATTTTAAAGTGCCTCCTTTCGTCATATTCGATATTATGGGAATCACCTTGGTCACTGAATTCGCCTTAGCTCATCAAGTGACCAGGTGGATGTTCTCACTAAATTCGCCCTTCGGCTCATTAAGTGTTCACAATCAGCGAACACCGGATTTCTTTTCGTCTTTTCCGTGTCCTCTGTAGGTTCTGGTTGCTACGAACTCACCGAGCTTGTGCCCAACCATATCCTCAGTAATATATACCGGCACATGTTTTCTTCCGTCATGGACAGCAATTGTATGTCCTACGAAGGACGGGAAGATCGTGGAACGGCGTGACCATGTTTTGATAACGGATTTGTCATTTGCAGCGTTCAGTGCATCTACTTTTTTCAGTAAGCTCGCATCTGCAAAAGGTCCTTTTTTCAGTGAACGAGACATTCTTAATCCTCCTTATTATTTCGATAAAGCTTTTCCATCGCGTCTTCTTACGATGAGCTTGTTGGACGGTTTGTTTTTCTTTCTGGTCTTCAGACCAAGAGCTGGCTTGCCCCATGGTGTACATGGACCTGGACGACCGATACCGGTCTTTCCTTCACCACCACCGTGTGGATGGTCATTCGGGTTCATAACGGAACCGCGAACAGTAGGTCTGATACCCATGTTACGTTTACGTCCTGCTTTACCGATGTTAATCAGGTTGTGGTCACCATTTCCGATAATACCTACAGTAGCACGGCAGATGATCGGAACCATTCTCATTTCGCCGGATGGAAGACGAAGGGTAGCATATTTTCCTTCTTTAGCCATCAACTGAGCGCCGTTACCAGCGGAACGAACCATCTGTCCGCCTTTTCCCGGATGAAGCTCAATGTTGTGAACCATAGTACCAACCGGGATCAGCTCTAATGGAAGGCAGTTGCCTACACGAACTTCAGCTTCCGGTCCGTTCATAACCTTCTGACCAATCTTGAGTCCTTCCGGAGCAAGGATGTAAGCCTTCTCGCCGTCTGCATAGCAGATCAGTGCGATGTTAGCTGTTCTGTTCGGATCGTACTCAATTGTCTTTACAGTTGCCGGGATACCATCTTTTCTTCTCTTGAAGTCGATGATTCTGTATTTTCTTCTGCTTCCGCCTCCGCGGTGTCTTACAGTGATCTTACCCTGGTTGTTACGACCAGCGCTTTTCTTTAAAGACACAACGAGGGATTTCTCTGGGGTAGAAGTTGTGATCTCAGAGAAATCAGAACCAGTCATATGTCTTCTTGACGGTGTATATGGGTTATAGGTTTTGATTCCCATTTTAGTTCTCCTTTCAAATTTGTCATCACGCTTTTGAATGCGTATAATCAGCTATCAACCAATGCTTCCGATCAAAGTCCCTCGAAGATCTCGATGTCCTTGCTCTCTTCTGTCAGAGCTACGATAGCTTTTTTGGACTTAGCAGTTTTTCCAACTACCATTCCACGGCGTCTCTTCTTACCATCCAGATTCATGGTATTAACGCTCTTTACTTTTGTTCCTTCGAACATTTTCTCTACAGCTTCTTTGATCTGAGCTTTGTTTGCTTCCGGATGAACGAGGAAAGTGTATTTCTTCTCACCCATAGCAGCCATGGATTTTTCAGTAATCACTGGTCTTTTGATTACATCATAGTATTTAATGTCAGCCATTATGCGTATACCTCCTCGATGGATGCTACTGCATCTTTGGTTACAACTACGGTGTTGTGTCTCATAACATCGTATACGTTGATAGTGTTAGGAGTTGCTGTCTGTACATCCTGAATGTTTCTTGCGGAAAGGATAACATTTTTGTCATCTGTTGCAGTGATCACAAGAGGTTTCTCTGCTTTCAGGTTTGTAAGAACCTTCTGCATCTCTTTTGTCTTTACCTCTGCAAGTGCCAGGCTGTCAACAACTACTAATTTATTGTCCTGAACCTTAGAAGTCAGAGCGGATTTTAATGCTGCTCTTCTTTCTTTCTTGTTCATTTTTACTTCGTAATCTCTTGGAGTCGGTGCGAAAATGATTCCGCCGCCTGTCCACTGTGCAGCACGGATGGAACCCTGTCTTGCATGTCCAGTTCCTTTCTGTCTCCACGGTTTTCTTCCGCCGCCGCTTACTTCAGAACGTGTCTTAGCTTTCTGAGTACCCTGGCGTTTATTTCCAAGCTGACGAACAACTGCAAGATGAACAAGATGCTCGTTGATCTCTACACCGAACACTGCATCGTTCAGCTCCATTGTTCCAACTTCATTGCCTTCCATATTATAAACAGTTACGTTTGCCATTTGCGTGCTCCTCCTTTCTCATTATAAGGACTTTACTGTTTCTTTGATCGTTACCAAAGATTTCTTAGGTCCTGGAACAGCACCCTTAACTAACAGTAAGTTATTTTCTGTATCTACACGTACGATTTCAAGATTCTGAACGGTTACCTGCTCGCTTCCCATATGGCCTGGCATATGTTTGCCCTTGAATACCTTGCTTGGGTCAGAACAAGCGCCGTTGGAACCTGCATGACGATGGTATTTAGAACCGTGAGCCATAGGTCCTCTGGACTGTCCGTGTCTCTTGATCGCGCCCTGGAAACCTTTACCTTTGGAAACAGCAGTTGCATCGATGTGATCGCCTGCTGCAAAGATATCAGCTTTAATTTCCTGTCCTACTTCATATTCAGCAGCGTTTTCAAAACGGAATTCTTTTACGAATCTCTTAACTGCAACGCCTGCTTTTGCAAAGTGGCCTTTTTCCGGCTTATTTACCAATTTTTCTCTGATGTCGCCGAAGCCAACCTGAACTGCTGCATATCCGTCGTTTTCTTCACTCTTAACCTGAGTTACGACACATGGACCTGCCTGTAAAACGGTTACCGGAATCAACATTCCTTCATCATTGAAGATCTGAGTCATTCCGACTTTTGTAGCTAAAATAGCTTTCTTCATTTTTCTTCCTCCTATAGCGGATTACCCGTTTCGGGCAATCATATAATAATAGCTAAATGCTTAAAGCATTTCTTAATTAATCACCTGCGAAAACTTATTTGGTTTTCATTTTGATGTCGATATGAACACCAGCAGGCATTTCCAGTCTTGACAGTGCATCAACTGTCTTCTGGGTCGGTGCAATGATATCAATCAGTCTCTTGTGAGTTCTCTGCTCGAACTGCTCTCTGGAGTCTTTGTATTTGTGAACGGCTCTTAAGATTGTAACAACTTCCTTTTTAGTAGGAAGCGGAACCGGTCCACTAACAGTTGCTCCGTTTTTCTTAACAGTGTCGATGATTTTTGCTGCGGAAGCATCTACCAACTGATGCTCATAAGCTTTTAATGTGATTCTCATTACCTGATTTGCCATAAAAAAAGTCTCCTCCTATTCGTACTCGTTATCAGTACGACAAGCGGCGACTGTACACATCTCCGTGTGTGTCCTAAGACATCTCTCCACACGCCCATCCCTAGATGGTCTATTGAACTTGTACAGTGACTTGTCGTCAGTTTCCTAACTTGACATTCGCTCCACGGAAAACCTGCCATTGGCAGCAACCTCACGCTTCATAGCTATCATGTCACAGCAGTTATTAGTATACACAAAGATTTTTCTTTATGCAAGGCTTTTTTTAGATTTCTTGCATTTTTTTTAATACAAAAAGCACACTTTCCGGCATATACCCGCGCCGGGACGCGCTTGTGCAAATAACGCAAAACGGGACTGTCCGGCGGACAGTCCCAAAATTGTTTCTTAGTCTTCGTCATACAAATCGTCATCATCCTCATCATCTGCAAAGATATCAGAGTAATCAAACAATGTGACCTTTGTTATTTCATCCTTTACGATGTCAGGAGCATCTCCGGCTCTCTTCGCACGCTCAGCAAGCTGTGCCGGTGAGTATCTGGGAACCGCCATTCTCTTGATCTCTACCGGTTCCTCCTCTTCCTCCACATATCTCGGCTCTGCTGCTCTTTTCTTTGCAGGCGCCTTCTGCGCTGTCTGACGGCTTCTCTGTGCTTTTCGTACAGGTTCCGCGTCCTCTGCGGTGGCCGCTGCAATTTCCTTTTTCAAAAGCTCATGGGCTTCACTTGTAGCGGTCTGGACGTTTCTCTGAGGACGTCTTATTTCTTCCTCTTCATAATCATCCTCTTCGTCAATCTCATCCACAAAACCGCCGGTTCTTACCTTACGCTTTTCTTTCTTTTTCGGGCGTTTGCCTTCCGCCTTGATTTCCCGCTCTTCTTCTCTATACTGACGCTCTCTTCTCTTTTCCTCACGTTTCAGCTCTTTTTTACTCTTTACATAGCCTCTCTCCGTGTCCTCTGGAATATCATCGTCATCCGGATCCTTTTTCCAAAGCTCTGCGATCACATAGAGAATAATCAGGAACAACACCGCAAGTCCCAGAATGATAAGCCCCTCAATGCTCTTGGTCGCAACCATCAGGTATCCGATAAAGCCAATGGTGATCACAACCTTAGGGACATACGCACCGATTGCAACGTTTACCGGCTGCGCCTGGGAAACAGTAGGATCGATCGCCGTACCGGTACCATTTTCCATATTTATAGTGGAAATGTTGTAGCGGTACACTGCTTCTCCCTTATTTACAAGAACAGGATCGCCTATAGCTATTTCTTCTGTTTTCACCGGAATCGCATATGTAACGGAACCCATAGGCAGATTCGTTTCTGTGCCGGATTCATCTCTGATCTCCGTAGTCACTCCGAAAAACGGAGGCACTGCTAATGCAACCACACAAAGGATGGTGCATATTACAATAAAATGTACAATAAACTTTAAAAATTTCGACATTGGTAACATTCCTCGCTTCTTATTGCTTCCATTACTGGTTGCTTAAATACTGTTCAATGCTTGACATGGCCGCTTCTTCATCATCACCGTTTGCAGAAAGAGTGATCTCCTCTCCTGCATCCAGGCCCAGAGTCATCATACCCATGATACTTTTGGCATTGACTTTTTTCTTTCCAATCTCGACATAAATTTCACTGTTAAACTGACTTGCAACCTGTACCAGTTGTGCTACCGGCCTGGCTTCCAGTCCAGTGGATAAATGAATTGTGATTGGCTTTTTAATCATAATAACTCCTCCTTGTTCTCCCTCAGTTCATCTGCAAGTGTGCTCAGCTTACGCAACCGGTGATTCACTCCCGATTTGCCAACCTGAGGGTTCAACATCATTCCTAATTCTTTAAGTGTAGCCTCCGGATACTGCAGCCTGAGCCTGGCGACCTCCTCCAGTCCTTCGTTCAGGCTTTGAAATCCCATCGTCTCTTCAATAAGCCTGATGTCTTCAATCTGCTTCACTGCTGCATTCACCGTTTTGTTGATATTCGCAGTCTCGCAATTCACCTTACGGTTCACTGAATTGCGCATTTCCTTAAGGATCCGGATATTCTCCAGATCCATCAGCGCCACATTCGCTTCCATGATTGCAAGCATATCCACAATCTGCGCGCCTTCCTTCACATAGACCACATATGATTTCTTACGCAGAACAATCTTGGCATCAATGTGGAAGCTGCGGATAATCTCCTGTAGCTGCAATGCTTTCTTCTCATCCGTGCACACAATCTCAAAGTGATAGCTTTTTCTGGGGTCACTGATCGATCCGGATGAAAGAAATGCTCCACGGATGAATGCCCGCTTGCAGCAATTCCGCTGATATACGATGGAATTGTCAACCTTAAGCATTCCTCCAGTGTGTTCCTCCGCAGAAAGCTTCGCTGCTTCCTGAAGCTCCCTGACCTCCGAAGGGTCAGTGAGAGAAATACAATAAACACTGCATTTCTTCAGATAGCTGCTTTCGCGTAGGGATATATCTGTTTCTATATTAAATGTTTTTTGCAATATTGTAAAGCACTTTCTTGCAACTGCCTCATTTTCTGTTTGAATCCGAAGCTCTGAACCGCCATCCGGCAGTTCTTCCATGCGGCCGCAGCAGCTCACAATAGCTGCCAGCTCTGCTATCTGGCAATGTCTGGCAGCTGCAATACGTTTGGAAAGTTCATCTTTCACCATCCCTGAAAAAGACATTTCCGAACCTCTTTCTTCTTATTTTTTTAGGAGTCTGTCCTTCTCCACATCTCTGTGTTCTAAGCGGAAACCATACTCCGTGTTTTTAGTCAGCCTACCGTAAAGCTCTCTGGCAATAGTCACGGAACGATGCTTTCCTCCGGTACAGCCTATGGCGATCACCAGACTTGTCTTTCCCTCACTCACATAGTTTGGGATCAGAAAGCTGATCATATCCTCCAGCTTGTCTGCAAAGCTGCGGGCGACCTCATTATCCATAACGAAATTAAAAACACTCTCATCAAGTCCCGTCTGAGGCCGAAGCTCGTCCACATAATACGGATTCGGCAAAAAGCGCACATCAAATACAAGATCCGCGTCAACCGGAATTCCATATTTAAAGCCAAAGGACAGCACGGATATCATCATATTATGAAACTTTTCATTTTTCACAAAAATCTTTTCGATTTCCTGCCGAAGCTCTCTGGTGAGCAGGCGGCTGGTATCGATGATATAATCCGCTCTTTTCCTCAGGAACTCCATTTTTTCCCTTTCCAGGCGAATGCCGTCATCCACTCTGCCGGAACGTGCCAAAGGATGGCTTCTCCTGGTTTCCTTGTAACGCTTTACCAGCACCTTATCCTCCGCATCCATGAAAAGGATCTGAAAATCATAACCTGAGTCCTTCATACGGTCCAGCACCACTTCCAGTTCACCCAGGGCGCGCCCGCTTCTGGCATCAATTCCCAGCGCTACGTTCTGCACGTCCTCACCATGGATTTCAGGCATCAGAGACGCAAATTTCTCTAAAAGCGCAATGGGAAGATTATCCACACAAAAGTAATGGGCATCCTCCAGCATTTTCAGCGCAGCAGTCTTTCCTGCTCCCGATAGTCCGGTTACAATTACAAATCTCATTTTTTATCTCCTGTCAAAAGTTTCCTAAAAATTTCACTTCGGGTTCTAATCGCACGCCGAATCTATCCATCACCCGCTCCTGCACATCCTGCATCAGTCTGTATACATCCTGTGCGGTAGCGTTTCCGGCATTGATCACAAATCCGCAGTGTTTTTCCGATACCTGGGCGCCGCCTACCTGATAGCCCCTAAGTCCTGCATCCATGATCAGCTTTCCTGCAAAATATCCTTCCGGCCTTTTAAAAGTGCTTCCGGCGCTTGGGTATTCCAACGGCTGTTTACTGATCCGCTGTCTGGCAAGCTCCCGCATCCGTTCACAGATTGCTGTCTGGTCGCCTTTTTCCAGAGAAATCACTGCCTCAAGGACAATATAATCCAGCCTTTTGACCACACTGGTCCGATATCCCATCTCCAGTTCTTCCGACAAAAGCCTTTTTATTGTCCCGTCTTTGGTCAGTACCGTTACCTCTTTCAGTACGTCTCTCATCTCTCCGCCGTAAGCTCCAGCGTTCATGACCACGGCGCCTCCCAGAGTCCCGGGAATTCCTGCTGCAAATTCAAACCCTGTCAGGGACGCCTCTCTGGCTGCCGCCGCAATCCCCGAAAGCAGCGCGCCAGCCTGGGCACGGATAAAAGTTCCTTCTGCCTGAACCGCTCCCAGATTTTTATACATCTGGATCACGACTCCCCGGTAGCCCTCATCGCTTACCAAAAGGTTGCTGCCGTTCCCCAGAATAAAATATGGAAGGTTTTCTTCGCGGCACACCTTTATCACCGCTCCCACAGCTTCCACAGTCGACGGCATCAGAAATAACTCCGCAGGACCACCGATACGGAATGTCGTATGACAGCTCATAGGCTCCTGTAAAAGCACTTTTTCCTCTCCCAGTATCCCGCAAAATTTCTGTATGATTTCCTGTTTCACAGATCCAAATCCTCAAACTTTCTTATTTTATGATCTATCCTATTTATTTTCCAGCAGGTCGCGGATCACCTCTCCGGCGATCAAAAGCCCCGCCACACTTGGAACAAAGGAAATGCTGCCCGGCACAGGCCGTTCCGTATTCCCCTTTCTCTCTCCATTATCAAACAGGGACTTCGCTGGCTTTTCCTTTGAATAAAGGACCTTCACCTTACGGATTCCCCGTTTCCGCAATTCCACCCTCATGACTTTTGCAAGAGGGCAGACGCTGGTCTTGGCAATATCCGTAATCTCAAACTTGGAAGCATCCATCTTATTTCCTGTACCCATGCAGGAAATGATAGGTGTCCGGCACTCCTTTGCCTTCTCGATCAGCAGAAGCTTCGAGGTCACCGTGTCAATGGCATCCACCACATAGTCGAAAGCCCCCAGGTCAAACATCCCTGCCGTATCCTCATTATAAAAAGTCTCATAGGTATTTACCAGAATATTCTCATCAATATCCCGGATCCTCTCTTTTGCCACCATGACCTTGCTCTTTCCCACGGTGGAACGCAGGGCATAAAGCTGGCGGTTAATATTGGTAACGGAAAAACTGTCATTATCCACAAGCGTCAGGCTGGCTACACCGCACCTGGCAAGCGCCTCCACTGTATAAGAGCCTACGCCTCCAATGCCAAATACGGCAATCTTTGCTTTGCTCAAGCGGTCCACTCCATCATGTCCCAGCATAATTCCCATTCTGGAAAACGCATCCTGCATATCCTAAGTCCTCCTATTAAGTGTTCCTATTATATCATGTCCGTTCCCCAAATGTACAGGGTTTCATAGTTTATTTAGAATTACACATAATTTTTATTTTTTTCCAAATACTAATCTTACGACAAGAAAGGAGTGGCAGCTTATGTGGCAGCAGATTTTTCTGGCAGTAGTTGGATTCTGCAGCGGCGTCATCGTAGCCGGAGGTGTGGTAGGCCTTCTGATCGGACTCTCTATTGTACCACGCTATGCAGGAAACACGCACACCGGCAAACATATTTTATTATATGAAGACATCACCCTTTTGGGAATAGTTCTTGGAAACCTGTTTTTCCTCTATCAGTGGCCAATCCCTGGAGGAGCGCTTTTTCTGGCAGTCAGTGGACTCTTCTTTGGCATCTTTCTGGGCGGCTGGATCATGGCTTTAGCGGAAATGGCTGACGTATTTCCCATTTTCTCCCGACGTATTAAATTCAGCGAAGGAATGCCAAAGGCTGTTATGGCAATAGCCCTGGGAAAAACCATCGGCTCTCTCATATACTACTATCTCAGTTGGCTTCCCTGATGGATTTCTTTCTTTATAAAAGGTGCGCAGGAATTTCCTTTTCCTGCAATCCTGTTTTCCTGCCGGAAGCCCCGGCTTCTTCCGGGCATTTAAGCGGACACTGTTCAAGGTCTCCCCTGTACCATTTCCGGTAATCTCCGGGCGCGCATCCCATCTCCTTTTTAAAGGTTTCCGAATAGTAGCTGGAACCGTTAAATCCATGCTTCAATGCTACCTCCGCCATGCTTCCCGTTTTTTGCAGAAGATCGTCCATGCTGCGCTCAATCCTGCATTTCTGCAGATATTCAAAAGGAGTAAGGCCCATATGCTTCTTAAAGAATCGGCAATATTCGCCGCTGCTGACACTGCTCTTTTCTGCCAGGCAGCTTAAGGTCAGCTTTTCATTATAATGTGCATTCAGATAATCCACCATACCTGTAAGCTTTTCCCTTTCCCGGAGAACTGCTTTTTTACAGGAAGGTGAAAGCTGGATAAATTTTTTATACAGACTTCCCCACGCTGTAAGAAGCCAGCTTTTCAGGTCGAGCTCATAGGCAGCATCCTGAACTCTGACCGTTTCAGCAGCAGCCTGGATCGCCTGGATCAAAATATCTTCATCCCCGTCGCCCTCCGGTGAGGGGACAAATTTATATGCAGCAAATGATAAATCCTGCTCCACGGCAGTCACATATTTTTCCCGCAATTGCGCAGGGAAACCTCCTCCCAGATATTCAGCCGTAGCTTCTAAGAGGTAAATCTCCAGATCTGCCTCCCCGCTTTTTATAAAACGGTAGATATGTCCTTTATTGATAAAAAGGGCTTCCCCATCGGAAATACTTTCCACATTTTGATCAACCTGACATTCAAGCTTCCCATCCGCCACGCAGAGAAAAGTCATGGCACCTGTGCTGCGGCAAGCCATGTGACCCACTTCCTGCCGCTCCAGCTTCATATGCCATATTTTAATGTCCTTTTCTTCGCCATCGGTCAGAAGTTCCACCCTGCGTCCTACAAAATAATTCCCCATGCGGTTTCCCTCTCTTTTGCATTTTTTCTGTTGCCCGCCATACGGCACTCGCAACTATTCTTCACTATAATAATGGAAAATTTCAAAAAAAGAAAGTATATTCCCGGATTTTTTTCGCACACTATAGGGAAAAGCCGGTAAAACGCTGTCTGTTTTTGGAAGGCGCTGCCGGGGAAAGGACGGTTTTCATGGAAAATACAAAGCAAAAGGAAAAGCAGAAAAAATACGAACAGTATGTAAAGGAAGTCACTCCTACCCACAGTCTGCCGCTGAACATGCTGAAGGCTTTTTTTACCGGAGGGATCATCTGTGTCATCGGTCAGGCCATCCTTAATTTTGCAAAGAGCCAGGGGCTTGATGCAGACATGTCAGGAACCTGGTGCTCTGTCACACTGGTACTTCTTTCCGTGGTTCTTACAGGTCTTAATATTTATCCCAAAATCGGTAAATTCGGCGGTGCCGGAAGTCTGGTGCCCATTACCGGCTTTGCCAATTCCGTGGCTGCGCCTGCCATTGAATATAAGGCGGAAGGCCAGGTTTTCGGCATCGGCTGCAAAATCTTCACCATTGCAGGACCTGTGATCCTATATGGAATCATGAGCTCCTGGGCACTTGGACTAATCTACTATCTTCTGAAAATCATGGGGGTGATGGCATGAATCAGGCAAACACACAGCAGCTCACAGGCTGCGCAAGCATTACATTTGCGCAGCCTGTTTACATCAAAAGCTGCGCTTCTATTGTAGGCAAAAAGGAGGGGGAAGGCCCTCTCGGAAAGGAATTTGATATGATCTGCGAGGATCCCATGTTCGGAGCAGATACCTGGGAGGCCGCAGAAAGCACCATGCAAAAGGAAGCCGCATCCCTTGCTCTGGGAAAAGCAGGGTTGTCCCCCTCTGATATCCGAATGGTTTTTGCAGGCGATCTGCTGGCTCAGACGACTGCTTCTTCCTTTGGAATTGCCGGGATGGGTATTCCCTTTTATGGATTGTTCGGGGCATGCTCAACCATGGGGGAATCATTGTCTCTTGGCTCCATGGCAATTGCAGCGGGGTATGGCGACCATATACTATGCGCCACTTCCAGCCACTTTGCAAGCGCGGAAAAAGAATTCCGTTTTCCCCTGGGCTACGGTAACCAGCGCCCCCTGTCTGCTACCTGGACCGTCACAGGAAGCGGCGCCTGTGTGATCGGAAGCACCCCTCCTGCAGAAGAAATCCCTGAAAAAACAGCTCCTCTTCTGGACGGGAGAGGCTGTGTAAAAATCACAGGAATCACCACCGGAAAACTGGTTGATTACGGCTTTAAGGATTCTTTTAATATGGGAGGCTGCATGGCTCCTGCTGCCTGCGACACCATTTACCGGAACCTCTGTGATTTTGACAGAAAGCCCTCTGATTATGACAGGATCTTTACCGGAGATCTTGGCGCAGTGGGACGGCGGATCCTTATGGATCTTCTTTATGAAAAAGGTATTGATATTGAAAAGCAGCACCAGGATTGCGGTCTTTTGATCTTTGACGGGGAAACGCAGGATACCCACGCCGGAGGAAGCGGATGCGGATGTGCAGCCTCTGTTCTGGCGGCCCACATCCTGCCAAGAATTGCCGCAGGAGAATGGAAGCGCGTGCTTTTTGTTCCCACCGGAGCGCTGCTTTCCAAAACCAGCTTTAACGAAGGCGATTCCATTCCGGGAATTGCGCATGCTGTCGTGCTGGAGCATATGGAGGTATGATATGGATTATATAAACGCATTCTGGGTCGGCGGTCTGATCTGTGCCCTGGTTCAGATTTTACTGGATAAAACAAAACTGATGCCCGGACGTGTCATGGTTCTTCTGGTCTGCACAGGTACGCTTCTCGGCGCTTTGGGGATATACCAGCCCCTGATCGACTATGCCGGAGCCGGGGCCAGCGTTCCATTGCTGGGATTTGGAAACACCTTGTGGAAAGGAATGAAGGAGGCAATTGACAGCGACGGCTTTATCGGACTTTTTACAGGAGGCTTTACCGCCTGTGCTGCAGGCGTGTCTGCCGCTCTGATATTTTCTTATATTGCAAGCTGGATCTTTAAGCCGAAAATGAAGCAATAATGCCCGTTACACCATTTAGAAAGGATGTGGAACTATGAGCGACACCCTGCATATCCAGTTAGAGGAAAATGTAGAGGTACATCATCCTCACATATATCTCCAGGACATTGCCAAGCTTTCCTGCAATAATCCCAAGGTATTGAACCGCGTTCGGGTAATGCCTGTCACCAATCTGAATCCGGATAAACCGGGACGATATGTGATGTCTGTTATGGACCTTGTAAAAGAGATCCAGCAGAAGGAGCCAAACCTGGATATCAATACCATAGGGGAACCTGATTTTATCATCACCTACCAGAAGGAGCCCATGCCTAATCTGGTCTGGCGGTGGTGCAAGGTAATCTTTGTCTGCCTGGCAACCTTTTTTGGAGCGGCTTTTTCTATCATGACCTTTAACAATGACGTGGATGTCCCGGCGCTGTTTCGGCAGATCTACCTGCAGGTCACAGGACAGACCTCAAATAATTTCACCATTTTGGAGATTTCTTACTCTGTAGGGATCGGCCTGGGCGTTCTGTTCTTTTTCAATCATTTTGGCCGCCTGAAGCTGACCGATGATCCTACTCCCATGCAGGTGCAGATGCGGCTTTACGAAAATGATGTCAACACCACTATCATAGAAGATGCCGACCGCCTTATGGAAAATCAGGAGCAGAATAATAATTGATATGCTGTCCTACTTGCTTTTCTATTCAAACTATGCTATACTCTCCTTCGTTGCAAAGCCCACTACACGCAGCCTGCCACTGGCAGCCAGCTTTGTATGCTAAAGCAAAAAATAAGGTCTTTTCGGGCTTGCCGCCGATTCCCGGCGTTAAATGAATCGAGTGTTCGAGACCTTCCACTCGTAAAACAAAACTAAAGGAGACAAATGAATATGAAAAACAAAAGTACCCTGTTCCTTGTGCAGGCGGCTCTGATCGGGGCTGTCTATGTAGTGCTGACTCTGGTGTTCGCGCCGTTTAGCTACGGCGAAGTGCAGGTGCGCGTCTCAGAGGCGCTGACCATACTGCCCTACTTTACGCCAGCGGCTGTTCCCGGACTGTTTGTAGGATGTATCATTGCAAATATTCTGGGCGGCGGCATTCCGGTGGATATTATCTTCGGAAGCATTGCCACACTTATTGGTGCGGTATTCACCTACCAGCTCCGTAACTCCAGCAAATGGCTGGCACCTGTTCCGCCAATCGTGGCAAACGCGGTGATCGTGCCATTCGTGCTGTATTACGGCTACGGCGTGAACCTTCCGATCCCTCTTATGATGCTCACAGTAGGAGCAGGAGAGGTCGTATCCTGCGGAGTCTTCGGAATGATCCTTCTCACTGCCCTGTCCAAATACAAGGATACGATTTTCGGCAGACAGGTGTCTGCCAGATAAATGACTGGTATACGTAAAAAAGTGCTGTTCCGCAACGAATCTGTTATGGAACAGCACTTCTCTATTTTTCCAAAAACTCTACTCCATATGCTTCCAGTCTTCCATCGGACATCTCTCCGGTAACCAGAGACCTTCCGGCATATGAAGTCTGCACCTCATGATCGTTATAATTCAGCAGAATCGTACAGTTCTCCCGGCGGATTACCTCCACACCGGAGGGAACATCCGGCAGAATGATACCTGCATCCGCAGAAATATGGCGTACCAGCGCTTTCAGAGCGTCCTCATCCAGATCGCATCCCACATAATATACCTTTCCTCTTCCAAAGGAGTTTACTGTAATTGCTGCCTTTCCTTTAAAATAGCGGTCTGCATAGGTACACAGGGTCTCCGCTGTCATCGGTTCTATCACATCGCACCACTGGCTTGCCGTGCCGGATACCAGACCTGTAATGTGCGTCTGCTTACGCAGGGCATCAAACTCCTCCACCCGGATTCCCGCCAGCTCCCGGAAGGCGCATGGAAGCGTTGTTGTATAGAGATTGTTATAAGTATCCCTGGTTCCGCTTCGAAATGTCGTAACAAGGACTCCTCCTTTTTTTACATATTCCGTCACCTTCTCCATTTCCTCAGGCTTCACAATATTATAGCCAGGCATATAAACAACCTTATAATCCTCATAGCGGCCAAAGGATACTGCCGTATTCACATTTAGCTCTGTGTTTGCTTTGTAATACGCATACAGCAGATTCCGGTAATCAAAATTCCTGGTGTGACGGCGGATCTCATGTCCCCATATATTGTCATAATCCTTCACGATCAATGCGTCATAGCAATTCCGTACACCCGCAATGTATGGCTCCAGTTTTCTTAATTCCTGTCCTGTTCTCTGTATTTCGTAATACCGCCTGCGAGGAATTCCGTCATGGTCCAGGATTCCATACCAATACTGTTCCATTCCGTAATGCAGTGCTTTAAAACGGAAGTAGATTATCCCTTCCCCACCGTGCGCCAGCGCCTGATAGGTCCACAGACGAAGCTGGCCCGGCTCCGGTGTTGCTCCCAGGACATCCCAGCCGCAGGGGCCGGATTCCTGTTCTGTCACTATAAAATTCTTATTTTTCAAGCCCCGCATATTTTCATGAGCCATAGAGACATAGGAATACTCGGAATCCCCCCACTGGTTATCCGGATAATTGTCCCACGATACAAAATCCAGCTTCTCTGCCAGCTTATAATAATCAAGATCAGAGAAATGTCCCATAAAGTTATGCGTCACCGGCTTATCGGTATAGGAACGGATGATATCCGCCTGCATATTCTGGTATTCTACCCAGGAATCCGACGCAAAACGGCGGTATTCCAGATCCAATGACGGATTGTGCGACCAGCTCTGGGCATTTTCCGGCTCACAAGAGTTATAAACCGGAAGAATCACGTCATCAAACGACTCATACTGCAGGCTCCAGAACACAGTTCCCCAAATCTTGTTCAAATTCTCAATGGTTCCGTATTTTTCCGAAAGCCACTTCCCGAATTTTCTTCTACAGTTTTCGCAGTAACAGCGTGTGGAATTATGACAGCCAAATTCGTTGTCAATCTGCCACGCGATCACATTTGGATTATCCCTGTAATGCTTCACCATGGCTTCCACGATATTCCTGCTTGCTCTCACATAATCCGGACTGTTGGCACAGGCTTCCCGCCTGGATCCCCAGTTTTCCTTCCGTCCGTAACGGTCCCGCTGCAGAATATCATACCGGTTTGCCAGCCACTTAGGCGGTCCGGCAGTAGGACTACAGAGAATCACCTGTATTCCTTCCTCTGCCAGAACCTCGATCGCTTCATCCAGAAAAGAAAAATCAAACTTCCCTTCTTCCGGCTCCATCAAGCCCCAGGCAAAATCACCGGTCCGAATAACGTTAAAACCAGCCTCCCGCATCAGTCTGGCGTGCTCCGCCCACTGGCTTTTCTCCCAATGCTCCGGATAATAACAAGCACCAAAGATCATCCGGACTTCCTCCTTTTATTCTCCAAAAACAATGTCTCTCATTTTCCATATCCTGTCCCAATGCTGATAATCACTGACCTGCACCATGAACAGGAACACCTTCTGCTTGTTTCTGTCCACTGTAAAATAAGGTCCGGTCCATCCATCCCAGCCAAATTCCCCAGGGCACTCTGTGCTGAAGCTTTCTCCGCGCCCCAGATTTACCCGCATGAGATTTCCGTATCCATACCCCTTCATATGTGCAAAGGATATTGTCCCAAGCAGCTCTGTGGGCAGCATATTCCGTGAAAAGGCCTCTACTGTCTCCTCCGACAGAATCCTTTTTCCCTTCCACACGCCGCCTGCTGCCAGCATACACGCAAAATGTGAATAGTCCTCTATGGTAGACACCAGTCCTGCTCCACCCGACTGAAAAGCCGGAGGCTCCAGGCACATAGTCAGCCCCAAATGCCGTTTCCTGTCAATCCCGCATGCTCCCGGACCGGTCCGCTTGTATAGCTGCGCAAAACGTCCTTGCTTTTCCTCCGGAACATAAAATGCCGTGTCCCTCATCTCCAGCGGTTCAAAAATTTCCTCCAGGAAAAACTCCGCCAGTGACTTTCCTGACACCTCCTGGATAACGCCGCCCAGAACATCTGCAGACAGCCCATAGCGCCACTGTGTCCCCGGCTGTGCGCAAAGAGGCACGCCTGCAATCTTTCCCAGCACCTCCCTGGTGCTGAATCCACGGCCAGCCCGGATTGCGTTTTCGATATCTTCGAACTGTTCCTCCATCCGCCTTCCGGCCTCATCTGCATCAGGATAAACAAGACCGGATGTCATAGACAGCAGATCTTCTATGAGAATGGATCGTTTCGCCGGGACGACATGTGTTCCCTCAAGCACCTGCATGTGGGCGAACTCCGGAAGATACTTCTCCACCGGCATGGAAAAGTCCAGCAGCCCTCTCTCCTTTAGGATCCAGGCTGCAGCCGCAGTTACAGGCTTTGTCATGGAATAGATGCGGCAGACGGAATCTCTGCCCATAGGAATGCCCCGCTCCCGGTCAGCCATACCGTATGCGTCATAAAAAATTTCCTGACCCTTCTCATAAACCGCAGCCTGCACACCTACGGAATAGCCTTCCTCCACATCAGCCCGCAGCTCCTGCTTAAGCGCTCTTTTCTTATCTTCTGTCATGTTCCTCATTCTCCTCCAGGACCGCTCCATTGCTGTCTATCACCTGTCTGTACCAGAAAAAGCTCTTTTTCTTTGTTCTGGCAAGGGTTTTCCGATCCACATACACAAGCCCGAATTGATTTTCATAACCTGTATTCCACTCAAAATCATCCATCAGCGTCCACACAAAATATCCCGCAAGGGGTACGCCCTCTTCCACGGCCTCTGCAGCCTTCTGCAGATGGGTATGGACATAGTCGATGCGCGCGTCATCCTGCACTTGTCCGTTCCGGTCAGGGTGCTCCTGATAGCTGGCTCCGTTTTCCGTGATGTAGATTTTAGGAGGATGGTAGTCATTATGGACACGTACCAGTATCTTTTTCAATCCCTCCGGGATTACCGGCATCTGATAATGAGTCATAGGATTTCCGCCGGAAAAACCAGTCCGGAATCCAATGGGCCACACAGACAGATCCGATACGGTATAATCAATATTGTAATAATTGATTCCCAGAAAATCCACAGGCTGCCGGATCAGCTCCATATCACCGGGACAAATCTCAGGCAATACAACCTGCTGTCTGCCATACCATTCCCACATGTCTTCAGGATAACTTCCCACAAAAAGCGGCTCCAAAAACCAACGGTTCGCATAGCCATCGTGGCGCACCGCTGCCTCCAGATTCTCCGGCGTGTCTGTCAGAGCTTCCTTTGGACTTAAGTTCAGGGTAACCCCGATCTCGCCGTCAAGCCCCATAGAACGGAAAAGGCGCACTGCCATCCCGTGTGCCAGAAGCTGCACGTGGGAAGCTGTCAGGGCAGCGGAAAAATCCCGCAGGCCCGGTGCCATTTTCCCTGTATAATTCCCTACAAACGCAACCACCCACGGCTCATTTAAAGTGATCCAATGACGCACCCGACCGCCGAAACGCTCAAACAGCACGCCGCAGTAATCGCAAAAATACTCCGCTGTTTTCCTGTTTGTCCATCCGCCCTCGTCCTGGAGCTTCTGCGGCAGATCCCAGTGATAGAGTGTGACATACGGCTCGATCCCTGCCTCCAGAAGACCATCGATCAGCTCCTCATAATAGCGCAGCCCATCCTCCGACACCTGCCCATAGCCACCCGGAAAGATCCTCGGCCAGGCAATGGAAAAACGGTATGCTTTTACTCCAAGCTCTTTCAAAAGCCGGACATCCTCTTCTGCCCGGTGATAGGAATCACATGCAATATCTCCATGGTCATCATGCAGAACCCTGCCGGGGATGTGGGAAAAACGGTCCCAAATGCTCTCTCCTCTCCCGCCGTCTTTTACGCCGCCTTCAATCTGATAGGAGGCTGTGGTAACGCCCCAGACAAAGCTATCACAAAATTTTTTCGTATTCATATAAGCCCTCCACTGCCAGTCATATCCTGTTGTTACAGATCCATTACCTCCTGGTCATACGCTTCAATGGTAAAAGTATGAACGCCTTTCTGCGTCCTGACACTTGTTGTCTGTGTCTCGCCGGAATTGTTTATCACCACAAGTCTGCCGATTTCCGGATAATATGTACATTCCGTATGCAGATTATCCGTAAGATACATTCCGTCCAAAGCCTGTCCCCCCGTATAAAGAAGGAGGTTCAAAAGCATCCTCGTGTTTTCCAGATTATAGGAAAATCCGCCCATATAAACGCCACAGCCCTTTCCAAAGCTGTGCAGAGTCAGATCCGGCTGCCCGTCATGCGCCAGCAGAACCCTGGTGGCGCTGTCTGTCAGAAAGCGGTTTTCCCTCTCAGGAACAAAGCTTCCCTCCGGCAAAAGTCCCGGGATTTCTTCTGTCTCAAATCCCCACCTTCCATGGCACACCTTTGCTCCCGTATCCTCGTCAACTCCAAGCACCGGGGCCATACGGAAATAAGAATCGTATCCCTCCACTGCAGACGGCTCATTGATGCCAATAAAGGTTCCCCCTTCATAAACCCATCGATACAGCATGGAAACCATCTCATCGTCTTTCCAGGAGTCTCCGCCGCTCCATGCGCTTCCCGCACGGCCTGCATTGATCACAATGTCATATTTTTCCAGCCCGCCTGCCTTTACATCCTCAAAGCTGATGAAATCCACGTCCACCGGAAGCCCTGACAATGCCTCATTCACATGGATCAGGTCGTGCATATAAGTTTCATGGAAATGACCGGATAAGGTCCAGGAGCGCAGTCTGCCCCAGTAATGAAGCACTGCCACCTTGGGACGGATCGCGTAAGGATGTCCGGATCTGTGGTATTCCTGTATCATGCGGAACTCATCGGAAATTTTCTCAATATAATCCTGGAAGTCCGGAAAATCTTCTGTCAGATGCAGATATCCGCCAAGACCGATCCTCTGGATCGGCTCCCTAAGAAGCGCTCTGCGCACATTGTTCCAGTATTTTTTTGCGTCCAGGGTGGGATTGCCGCCCTCCATAAAGGTAGGCGCTCCGCCTAAGCCCACCGGGAATAAATACGGATGCAGACGGATTTCATGGGTTTCCACAGGTACGCCTGCACAGAGACGCACCTCATAGCCTGAAAATACGCATTTGATCAGGCCATCAAAACCAAACTCCCGGAATCGTTCCTTGTACGGCTCCAGTCCTACCCAACTGTCGTCATAAAATACGTAAGCCTTTTTGCCGTACTGATGTGTAATATCAATAAGCTTTCTGCCGAATCCCACCACAAAACGATTGATAAAATCCATCCAATCCAGCTTTGCCTTTGTAGCAGGCATATGGGTCACCTGGCGGTTTCCCTGGTTGACAAAATCCTCAGCAGTCATGGAATATCCGTATTCCTCCGCAAAATCATCCAGTGCTTTTTCGCTCACTGTAAAGTCATAGGAACCCCAGTCAGTAAACAGATTACGGTTTCTCTCGCTGGCTCCCCAGATCCACACGAAATTGTAAAACAGGGAGGTAAAGCGCACAACCGTTGTATCGGGATGTGTCCGGCACCAGTTTTCCATCCAGCCAAGCAGATACTCCTGAGTCTCGGGATAGCGTGGATCGATCTGCATCAGATGCTCCTTGTCCCAGTTATTTGTGGTATGGTTGTACATGGAAATCTCTTCCCAGATACGGTAGGCAAGAAAGCTTACCGTATAGGTGTGAAACGCAGTGATTCCAGCTATTTTTACAGTCTCCCTTTCAGTGTCGTAAACCCATTTATCCCTGGGGACCTCCTCATTTACTGTACGGTCATAGACCTGCCAGTATTTCATGGCAGCCTCCGAGGCATTCACAGCAAACTGCTCACGGAAAAATTCCTCCATGATGGAAATTTCCAGGGTGTCCCCTGCTGCAAGCTTCGGACTTGTCATAAGGAATGTCTGCTGGAGCTTATCCGGATTTTCCTTCGCCCATGCATTGTGGTCGCGGATGATACAAATAGTAGAATAAATACCGTAGCCTGCATTCAGGATCTCATCCGACAGTACGGTTCCGTCGCTGTCACGGATCACGTCAGCCCCCCATTTTTCCGCCATTTTTAATGTCAGCTCTTCATAACCAGCTTCTCCCGGAAGCGTAAAGCCGCCCTTTAACTTACTCATATCTTTCCTCCTCAATGTAACAACCTATGCACGGCCGCAGATTTCTTCAATCCTTCGAATCTCCTCTTCTGTAAATTCTGTATTTTCCACAATGGAGATATTTTCAAGGATCTGCTCCGGTCTGGATGCTCCGATCAGAACAGAGCATACCTCATCATCCTTTAAGATCCAGGACAATGCCATCTGAGCCAGGGATTGTCCGCGCTCCTTCGCCAAGGCATTCAGACTCTCGATCTGACTCAGACGCTCCGGCGTCAGGGCATCCGCTTTAAGGAAGCGGTGATCTCTGGCGATACGGCTATCCTCCGGGATTCCGTGCAGATACTTGTCCGTCAGGAGGCCCTGAGCCAACGGACTGAAGGCGATAATGCCCATACCGATCTCCTTGCAGCATTTTTTCACCCCATCCTCCTCGATGGTGCGGTCAAAGATGGAATATCTTCTCTGATTAATGATCAGCGGACAATGAAGCTCCTTCATGATAGCTGCGGCTTTTCTTGTATACTCCTCATTGTAATTGGAAATTCCTGCATAAAGGGCTTTTCCGCTTCTTACGATTGAGGCAAGCGCCTCCATGGTTTCCTCCAGAGGTGTCTCCGGGTCCATACGATGGTGATAAAAAATATCTACATATTCAAGCCCAAGGCGCTTCAAACTCTGGTCCACACTAGCAGTCAGATATTTTTTACTGCCCCAGTCACCGTAGGGTCCCGGCCACATATCGTAACCGGCTTTTGATGTGATCACAAGCTCATCACGGTATGGTCTGAAGTCTTCCCGCAGGATCCGTCCCGCGTTTTCTTCCGCACTTCCGTATACGGGGCCGTAGTTGTTTGCAAGATCAAACTGGGTGATCCCCACATCAAAAGCGGTGCGGCACATGGCTTTCATTGTGTCATAATTGTCTTTGCTTCCAAAATTGTGCCAGAAACCCAGGGATACGGCCGGGAATTTCAGGCCGCTCTTTCCCACACGGTTATATACCATTCTTTCATAACGCTTATCGCTTGCTACATATACATCTGCCATTTTGTGTTCTCCTTTTTCTACTTATACACAACTATCCCCTTCTTGCTGATTTCCCTCCGCTCCAGCTTCTCAAAAGCATCCAGAATTTCATCAAAAGCAAAATAATCTGAAATATAATCCTTCAGATCAATGATTCCCGAACGGATCCAGGAAAGTACCTGGTTTGTGGCCTCTCCCTCTTCCACCTTGCTTGGGAACTGCTGGAACTGAAGCTGCCAGTTATACGGTGCTTTTGACCAGTCAAGCTCCATGCTGCACTGGGGTGCGATTCCATAACAGCACATCTTTCCGCCGTCACACACATATTCCATGGACTGATTAATCAGCGGCAGCATTCCCACCGCGTCCAGCACAAACTGCACGCCATCCGGACAGATTCTGCGGATTTCTGTCTTCGGATCACAGCTTTTGCTGTTAAAGGCATAATCCGCGCCTTTTTCCAGCGCTTCACCGATTTTCTCATCCTTCACGTCAAATGCAAGAATAGGATGTACTCCGAGAATACTCATAAATCGGATAAAAGTCAAGCCCACAGGTCCGCATCCGAAAACAGCCACGCTGTTATTCGCCTGGATCCCAAAACGTTTGATGGAACTCAACACCTCTCTTAAGGTCACGATCATCGCTGCGTCCACAGGATCTACATAATCGGGCAGTACAGTCTGTGCGTAAGCACATTCCGGGGCCTTTCCATCTCCGAAGGCTTTCACATCATTTACCACTGCATATTCGCTGTAAGCACCCCACGCACTTCCAAGTTCCCCATACAGCTTCTCGTCAGCATCCACAAAAGGAAGCAGCACCTTGTCGCCTACCTTATATCCGGTAACCTCTGCGCCGATCTCCACAACCTCTCCCACCGCTTCGTGTCCCAGCATCAACGGATACTGGTCCATCTCCACGCCTTTAAAGGTCCTGTGGATCAGCTTTGCGTCTGTCCCATTGCAGATACCGCAGCTTATTGTTTTTACAAGCGCCTGTTTTTCATTATAGGATGGCTTCGGGATCTCACAAACCTCCAGGGAACCATCCTTATTTACAACCAATGTTTTCATCCTATTACGCCTCCAATCTCTCAGACCGGAAATCCTGCAGCCGCCATACGTTTTGCCACATAACGCATGCTTTCCAGATACTCCTCTTCTGTTCCCAAATGTTCAATATAAACAGGCATATCCGGATCGATCTCCAGCATTTTTTCCACATAATATTCCAGATTCAGAGCGCCCTTTCCACATGCCACCTCCTGTACCTGGAAGGTAAATTCTTTTTTCAGCTTTACATCCTTCAAATGACAGCTCTTGATACGGCTTCCCAGTTTTTCCGCCACCTCATCTATGAACCGCTCCGGTGCAAAATACCGTTCATAGCTGCACATCCAGTTTGCAATATCCATATGTACGGCAAAACGCTCCCTGTTTACATCCATCAAAAGCCTTTCGTATTGCTCTGGTCCCGCAGGCACCATCCACGGCATAGGCTCTATGGTATAATACGTATTCACGGGCTTTGCAGTATCAATAATGTACTGAATGGATTTCACGATCCTCTCGTAAAATTCCCTGCTGAAATTCTGCGCATAAGCGCCGTCCCACTGCTCTCCCGCCGCTCCGGTCACATTCACGCAGCATCCGGCTTTCGTATAATCTGCCAGCCGAAGCTGCTCCACGCACCGTTCCAGCGATGCCTCTCTCACCTTTCGGTCATCAGCTAAAGGACTGCACCATGCCCCTACTTCCCCGATCACCCAGTTTTCTTCCCGCGCGATCCGTACATATTCATCAATCCGGTTCACATCTGCACGATAGTCTGTGGGAAATACCACGCAGGTACAGCCAAACCGTTTTATCTTTTCCCTCCATTCCTCCGGAGAGGAATGTGAAATTTCCGCTGATATCCCAAGTCTCATCAAAGCCACCGCCTTTCGTCATGCAAATACCGGAACCAATGCCTCATACACTTTATCGAACTGCATCCTGCGCTCCCGGTAAACTTCATAATTCGATGTTTCCGGCTCCACTCGCTGCTGAACCCGGATAAATTTTTCAATAGCAGAAAAATCCTTATAGATTCCGCTTCCTACTCCCGCGATCACAGCCGCGCCCATGGAGTTGGCTTCTTCCAGATACTCCGGAACAAGCACCCTTGTGCTAAAAATATCCGCGATCCCTCTCTGCCACTGACTGCTTCTGGCAGCGCCGCCGATCAGAAGTATTTCCTCTATGGGTGTCTGCTCCTTTAGAATGTCAAAGCAGATTCCCAGATTCATCACGATTCCTTCCATCACGCTTCGCAGCATCTGCTCCCTGGTGGTGGTAGCTGTCATTCCAAAGAAAACGCCCTTAGCATCCGGGTTCCACCGCGGTGCCCGCTCTCCCAGAAGATAAGGCAAAAACAGTACCCCGCCTGCTCCCGGCTGGCAGGATGCGATCTTCTCATTGATCACATCATAAGGGGAGCACCCTCTTTCCTGCGCTGTACGCATTTCCTCCAGACAAATGGTGTCCTTCATCCACTTATAGGAACCGCCTGCATACTGCATGGTCCCGTTAGGAGAATACATCCCCGGCACAGCATGAGCCCAGCAGACAATTCTCCGTTTCTCATCCAGCACCGGCTTCTCAGAGGTACCTGCAACCCAGGCAGAGGTTCCCATACAACAATATGCCTTTCCCGGCTCCACGCAGCCTGCGCCCACATTTGCCGCCACTCCGTCGCCTGCCCCTATGATAACCTTTGTATTGACTGACAGCCCGGTCTGATTTGCTGCCTCCTCAGTCACGTTTCCTGCACAATGGGTGGAATATACGATCTTGGGAAGCTTGTCAGGATCCACGCCCGCTGCCTCCACGATCTCCTCCGACCACTGCTGCCTTGCCAGATCAAAACAGTCCATGCTGTTTGCATCAGAACAGTCTGTAAAAAATTTCCCGGTCAGACGGAATACGATGTAATCCTTGGCATTGAGAAATTTATATGTATTTTCATAGATTTCCGGCTGGTTTTCCTTCACCCACATTGCCTTCTGGATGCCGTAGGAGGCTGTGTTGCGGTGCCCGTTGATCCGGTAAAAACGCTCATCTTCAATTTTTTTCGCCAAAGCAGCCGACTGCTTCTGCGCACGCTGGTCTGCCCAGATAATGGAACGGCGCAGGGGCTTTCCCTGCCGGTCTACAGGCAGGCAGCCCATCATCTGCCCGCTGAAGCTTACAGCTCTTACGTCCCCGGCATTTATCTGATACGCCGAGAGAAGCTCTTTCGTAGAGCCGCACACCGCATTCCACCAGTCGTTTGCATCCTGCTCCGCCCACAGAGGCTTATCGTAAAAAACCTCATACCCATAGGTGCGGCTTCCGATCAGCCGTCCATCCGTACTAAAGAGCGTTGCCTTATTGCCGGAGGTTCCCAGATCATGAGCTAAAATATACTCTGCCATCATTTTCCTCCCACACCGCTTTACGGTTCTAAATCAAGCTCCGCCATCGTTGCAGGCATCTCATGCTGTGTGTTTACTTTTGTCTCATCCGTTACCAGGTCAAAACAGCTTGCCACAATCTTTCCCTGCCAGATGATGGGCTCGCCCGGCTGGTCCAGCTCTCCGTGAAAACCATCGCAGTCCGGAGACTGGGCGATCCTGCGGACATTGCGGTCCTTGTCAACCATTACAATGGCATTGTTGTTAAAGTCTGCAATATAGAGATTTCCGGTCGCCTCATCCATGATCATTCCGTCTGTGGATACCAGCTCATCAGGATTCCTTGCATAAACCTCTTTGTCAATCATGTCGCCGTTTTCGTCCAGACGGATCTTCCAAACCTCTCCGTCTCCGAAATTTCCCACATACATATTTCCCTTTGAATCAATCTCAATACCGTCAGCTCCGTACTGGCAGCGCGGATTGTTTGTCACAAAGGTGGTAAAGATATATTCATCTTCAAGTGTATTGGTAATGGCAATATCTCTTGCATCCAGCGGGAAGCGGTAAACACAGCTTACCAGATTGCCGGATTCATCCTTTACCTTTGTCAGATAGCTCTGGGTCACATACATATAGTTTTTGTAGATCCGCACACCGTTAGGATGCTCCATTCCATCAGCAACGGTATACCAGTCCTTTACCTTGCCTTCCTCGTCAAAGATCACCTTCAGCATACGTCCCTTCCATGCCAGCTCTTCTTTTCCGCTCCACGGCTGGTTATCACAGATAAACATGTTCCACTGGCTGTCAAAGGCAATTCCCATATTGCGGGCGATCCCAGTCTCAGGATGCACAGGCACGTCAAACCATTTACTGATGTTTTTTTCTTTGTCAATGCGGATCACGCAGCCGGACATGTTATCGTCAGCATAATTCGGGCAGGACACGATCAGATTCCCGTCCCTGTCAATTTCCATTCCATCCGGTGTGCACACATATTCCTCTGGCAATAATGCAAATAATCTGGATTCCTGCATAGCTTATCCCTCCATCTCAAACTGTTCACAAATTGTAATACTGTTGCTGGTTCCGATACGCTCAGCCCCTGCATCGATCATCTGTCTGCAGGCTGCCCAGTCACGAATGCCGCCTGCCGCCTTTACTTTTACATCATCTCCCACGGTTTCCTTCATAAGGCGCACATCCTCCACTGTTGCACCTCCAGTGCCAAATCCGGTACTTGTCTTGATAAAGTCAGGCTTTACTTCCTTTGCGATCTCTGCAGCACGTCTGATCTCCTCTTTTGTCAGATAACAGTTTTCAAAAATAACCTTTGACAGTACGTTATGCTTTCTGCAGATTCCCACAATCGTTTCCATCTCTTTGCGGATATAATCATCATGGCCCATTTTCAGCTCACCGATATTTAGTACATAATCGATTTCATCTGCACCATCCGCAATGGCTTTTTCTGTCTCAAAGGCTTTTGTCTCAATGGCAGTCTGCCCCAGCGGGAATGAAATGGCAGCGCCCACATGCACCTTAGTTCCTTCCAGCAGCTTTTTGCAGAGCTTCACAGGGCTGGAATTAATGGCAACCATGGCAAAGCCATTCTCCCTTGCTTCCCCGCACAGTTTTTCAAAATCTGCCTCTGTTGCAAATGCCTTCAGAAAGGTATGGTCCATCATACCTGCAAGCTGTTCCCTCGTAAGTTCTTTACTGTTCATTTCTGGCCTCCCTGGAATTTCTGTTTTTTGTCTCTTTCTTATAAGGAACTGTCATAATGACCTTTGTTCCCACATCTAACTCACTTTCAATGATAAGACTATAAGGCTCACCGTAAATCTCACGGATACGGTTTTTGACATTCGCCACCCCGATCTTTCTCATACCGCCCTTCTGGGTATGGTCAGGCTTCATCTGCTCCTCCAGAGTTTCCTTTGACATGCCGATCCCATCGTCCTCCACGATAAGCTTCAGCGTCTCGCCCTCACGGTAAACAGAAATCTTCAGCACGCACGTTTCCTCCTTGGGAGCAATACCATGGAAAATGGCATTCTCCACAGCAGGCTGAAGCATGACGTTGAGAATCTGACAATCCATCAGCTCCTCATCACAGTCTATCATATAGGTAAATTTCCCATCATATCTATATCTCTGCAGATACAGATAGTTTTCGATCGTTTTCAGTTCGCTTCGCACTGTATTGAAAACAGAATCCCTCACATCCAGCGTACTTTGCAGCAGGGAAATGAATGCGTTGGCAAAATCCGCAATCTGCGGGTTTCCGCTCATACGAGCCATATATACGATCGAGTTCATTGTATTGTAAATAAAATGCGGATTGATCTGCAGCATCAGATTTTCAATTTCCATACGCCGCAGTACCTTTTCATGCTCTACCGACTCGTGCATCAGCCCGCGGATATCCACGACCATCCGGTTGAACACGTCTGCCAGCATTTCCAGCTCATCGTTTGTGTGGATCTGTACAGTGACATCAAAGTTTCCGCCGCCTACGTCCATGGCAGCCTCACTTAGCTGGTTAATTGGCTCCACGACTTTCCTGATAGAATTCCGCAGCGTTACCAGGAGCACAGCAATAATAAAAACGAAGATCAAAAGCAGATAGCCGTATGCCACTACCGATTTCTCCATCAGTCTCGTTCCCGATATTTCCAGTGCCAGCATCCAGTTGTCCACCAGCTCCGTGGAAAAAATGACCACATCCCCGTTATTTAACTGGATCATCCCGTCTTCGCTTTTATCCGAAATCTCCTCATATCCATATTTTAGCTCTCCGTAGGTAATCAGCTCCTTTTGCTCCGAATCAAAAAGCGTGTACCCTTTCAGCATGGAGGTATCCACTCCCGCCATCTCCTGAAGCTCCGAAAAATTGATCTCCACCATCAGTTTTCCGATCTCCTCTGTAACCACGCCCACGGAATAATAGCTCATAATAAAGCTGACCACCTCCGTGGTATATCCGTTCGCACTTGGCTCCGCCAGATGAACCTTGCTGAAGCCCGAGCTTCTGCCTGATTCCAGGAATTCCTCATACCAATCGTTCTTCTCGGGATAAAACGGTCCTCTTACATCCCTGCTGGAAATGGTTCTTCCATCATTGGTATAGATATAGATTTCCGAAATTCCGTCAATAATATGGGAATACTTGGATAAAGTCCTCTGCGCATTCCGCTTGGAATAGAGATAATCTCCTGTGGACACCTCCGGCGTGTTGATCACCTTCTGTACCACATCATCATATATGATCTGCTGTGCCATATTGCTGGTCGTCACCTGAAGAGTACGTATCTGCGCAGCCGTTTTATCAAGCTGGTACCGCTGATTATTGATCTCCTGCTCCCGGTAATGGTTATAAGAGGTATAGAGGACGATCGCAAAAACCAGAAAAAAGGCTGCAAAAACAACAGCCAACACTGTCCATGTCAGCTTGGGCTGCAATTTTCCGTTTTTATCTCCTCTTCTTATCCTCATATTCTCATCCGTTTCTTATTTTCTTTGCATAGTCTTTGGGCAACATTCCCTCTTTTCTCTTAAATACATAGCTAAAATACTGGGCTGAGGTAAAGCCCGTCCGCTCCCAGATACCACTGAGACTGTTTTCTCCGTTTTTCATCAAAAGCTTGGCACATTCCAGCCGGTATTCTGTCAGGTAATCCACCACCTTCATGTTCAGCTCCTGCTTAAACAGCCTGCGCAAGTGGCCCTCAGAAATTTTTACCGCCTGGGCAATATCCGGAACAGATATGTTTTTACTGTAATTTCTCCGGATGTACTCAATGGCCTGCTGCACATAAAGTGAACAACCTGACTGCTCGTCCTGCTTTGCTTCCTCAAATATCAGCCCCAAACACTCTGAAAGAGTCGTTTCCGCAGCCTCAGTATCCGGATACCATTCCGGGATATCGAGAATAGCGGAACGAAGATGGCTCTTCTGAATATATGATTTCAGATACCGTAATACGCTTTGAAGGCATTCCGTGTATTCCCACACATTCAGATTCCTGCGGCAATTCTCAAAGAAATCCTGAAGGACCTCCCATGCCTCCTTCGACTGCTGCTTTTCAACCTTATCATTCAAAGCTTCCAGCCAGGCGTCTGACATGATTTTTTCCCTGTTCTGCTCCCGGATCTCCGATGCCCGGAATACTTTCTTTCCTGTACAGGCATACAGATACTCGGCAAGGCCTTTCAATTCCCGGTAGGTATTCTGCAGCTCCAGAAAATGATATTTCGTATCCGAAACAAGACAAGCTCCATCAAATCCGCATTCGCTTAAATACTCTGCGATCTGCTCTCCGGCTTGTTTCAGCAACACTTGTCCATCTGTCACCTCACCCTGTATAAAAAAGATCCCGCACAGCTCGCCGCTGCTCATTTCCGTAAATGCACTGCACACAATTCCATCCGGGTATACAAGCGTCTGAAGCTCATAGCTGTCTACCTTTGGAATGCTTCCCTGGTTCCTGTGCTTCATACAGATCCCTGTTCTGCGCACCGCCTCGATCAGAGCATACCGCTGCATAGGTCTGTGTTCGTATACATGATCCTCAATATCCATGGAATTGCTGAGAAGAAATTCACGGACATTGTGTTCCAGGATCAAATGCTGCTTTTTCTTTTCCACCAGGATATCTCCCACTGTTTTTGTAAGCAGCTTACCCAGAGTTTCTTCATTCAGCTCATTCTTCAGTATATAATCGGTAATGCCGATCTGTATTCCTTTTTTTACATAATCAAAATCTCTGTAGGAGGTCAGCAGAAATATCTTCGTTGTTATCTTCTTCAGAACCTGCTCGGACAACTCCAGTCCATCCATCACCGGCATATTGATATCCACAAATACGATATCCGGTTTCAGACGTATGATCTCAGGAAGCGCTTTGACACTGTTCGTAGCCTGTCCCGCTACTTCATACTCCAGGTCTGTACTTTCCAGCAGATATTTCAGATATTTGATGGCCATCTGTTCATCATCTACAATGAAGATCCTGACCTTCATAAATTACACCTCCGCACACACATGGGCAGCAAAGCTACCATATATGTTATTATATCATGTATGCCCTCATACATCTATCCTCAACCTTTTACGGCTCCCGCCGTCAGACCGCGGATCATACTCTTTGAACCAAACATAAACAGGATCAGCACAGGTATGGTAGAAAGAGTCAGACCTGCAAGCTGCGCCCCATAATCAGTACGATATGCACTTGCAAGACTCTTGACAAAAATCGGAATCGTATAATTTTCCGCCTTGTTGACAAATACCAGCGGGTACATGTAGCTGTTCCAGGACCATAAAAACTGAAGCAGACACAGGGTAAGAATGCCCGGCTTGATACATGGCAATGCAATTCTGCAGAAAATTTTCGGTTCGCTGGCTCCATCAATTCTGGCGCTTTCCACCAGCTCCAATGGCAGGCCGCTCTTAAAGAAGGAAATCATCCAATATGCGCCGAGTCCGCTTGCCAGCCATACTAAGATCATTGGCAAAAGAGTATTGTTGATCTTCATGTTCCTCATTTCGATCATGTAACCAATAATTCCAATCTGTGTCGGTACCATCATGGTCATCATGATAAACATGTTTACGATCTTTTTTAGCTTGAATTCATAAACATTCATGGCATATCCCGCCATGGAACAAATGATCACACTGAGCAGCATGGCGGAAGCAGAAATGATAAAGCTGTTTACGTAAGACTGTACAAAATTTGACGCAAAAATAGTCTTCAGATTTTCTATAAAATAATCCGAAGGTATCATAGGATTATTCTGGAAGATCATTTCACTTTTATAAGTGGACATGGAGAACATCAGCCAGAATGGAATCAGGGAAATAATGGAAACAAGCCCCAGAATAATGCTTGTCACAACGGTTCTTGTTTTATTCATAGATCAATCTTCCCCCTTTCCATTCATAATGCGCAGACCGATTATTGATACTACAGCAATGATCACAAACAGCACACAGGACATTGCCGATGCGTAGCCCATACGTGGATTTCCGCCGAATGCCTGGTTATAAAAGTTCCATACGATCGTCAGACAGCTCTGCTCCGGACCGCCAACTGTGCTGCTGGACTGATTGGTAAACAGCAGATTTGCTTCATCAAACATCTGGAACATGTAAATAGTACTGGTAATTACCAGGAAGGTGGTCACCGATTTCAGCAGAGGCACTGTGATCTTGAAAAAGCACTGCAGCTCTGAAGCGCCATCGATTTTTGCCGCTTCATACAGTTCATCGGAGATGGAGGTGATTCCTGCCAGATACATGGTCATAAAGTATCCTGTATTTCTCCAGATGATCATAAAGGAAATGACAAGCGGCGCCCATTTAGCCGTACCGACGAAGTTCACCGCATTGCCGCCAAAGAACTCAATCAGCTTATTCAAAATACCAACGTGCTCCTCAAAAATAAACGTAAAGATCATACCGATCGCAACAGGTGTTGTGATATACGGCAAGAAATTCATGGTCTGCAGAGCATTTTTAAATTTTTTCACATTGCTCAGCAAAGCAGCCAGAATCAGGCCCAGCACAATGGCAATGGGAAAACCTACAAGGCCGATGCGAAGTGTATTCAGAACAGATTTCCAGAATAGCTTATCCTTCGTGAAAATATTTACAAAGTTCTTAAGACCAACAAAAACTTTTTCGTTATAACCAGCCCAGTCCAATGTACTCATGTAAAAAGAATACAGAATCGGGAACAGATTAAACAAGAGGAAACAGAGACAGAATGGCGCCAGGAAAACAAACGGCCATACTGTTCTGTATTTTTTCATACTGTTATTCATATATTAGTCCCCCGGAAATTGGAAAGGGACTGCCCCGCCTGGACAGGGACAGTCCCTTTATAATTCTTTTTAATTATTTGATTGTTACTGTATCGTCAGTTACAAGCTGTCCAAGCTCTTCTACTGCTGCAGCAACAGCATCGTCCAGAGTCATAGCAGAATCGTTCATGATCTGCTGAGCAACGTCATTACGAACGCTTACGATATCGTTATCGTATGCAGACGGAGTTGCAATGGAGATACCGGAAGCGATATCTTTGTAGTACAGTGCAGAAATATCCTGTCCGCCAAAGAATTCTTCATCAGCACGTTTGCAGAATTCTTCTGTAGCGATGGTGGTATCATGTGTGATGTAACCAGCCTGATCTTTTGCTACAGTTGCACCTTCCTCAGAGGAGATAGCCCATGTGATAAAGTCATAAGCTGCCTGCTTCTGCTCATCAGATGCAGAGGAGGTGATGCCCATTGCGGTACCGCCGTGGCTGTAGCCTGTAGGAGCTTTAATAAGTCCCCAGTTTCCGGAACCTTCCGGATCGTTTGTTTCAATGTAGTAGGTCAGAGCCCAGTCAGGACACGGATAGAAGATGTGGTTGGAGCCTGCATATGTTGCATTTGCTTCTGCCGTACCATTCTGATATGTATCAACTGCGCCTGCATCTCTCAGGTCAATGAGCTTGCCCATAACGTCTGTCATTTTCTCTGTCATGTTGATGGTGTCATCTGTTACATTTGCAATATCACTTGCAAAGTACAGCCATTCAGCAACTGCCTGTCCGGAATGGAACAGATATACTTCACCGTTTGATGCTTCTGCTACTTCTTTTCCTTTCTCAACATAAGCGTCATAGCTGCTGAACATTTCTGCCAGCTCATCCGGATCATCTGTTCCTAAATATTCTTTTGCCAGATCGCGTTTGTAAGCAATACCAGCCGGGCAGATATTTTCAAACAGACCGATCACTTTGCCTTCGTCATCAGTCGCCGCTTCGATCAGAGCCGGGCTGTAAACGCTTGTATCAAGGCCATAGTCTACCAGATTCTCCATGATTCCCATCTTTTTCCAGTTTCCGATCAATGTGATGTCCATCGGGATAATGGTCGGAAGCTCAGAACCGGATGCCAGAGCCTGCTGTGCTTTTGTAAGCATATCGCCCCATTCTGTTGCGGTTGCCTCAAAGGTCACGTTTGGATGAGTCTCTGTGTAAGCATCCATAACCGGCTGATAATAGTTGGAATCCCATCCCCAGTAAGTAATGGTAACAGGCTCTTCCTCTGCTGCTACAGGCACTGCAAATACGGATGCTGCCATTGTTGCCGCCATCAATGTGCTGATCATTTTTTTCTTCATAATCCGTTCTTCCTCCTTTATTGGATTTCCTTTGATAATATTATCTTATCATCATCTTTCACATATAACTTGACCTTATTTCGCACAATTTTTAAGAATTTCGAACATTTTTGCAGCATTTTTCCATCATAAGGACATGGGCCTGGCATTCCACGGAGGTTCCCGGCCTGTCAAATGCAGGGGATGAGGCGGCATCCAGGACAAGCCCCTGCGCTGTGACCTTTTCCAGCAATGCTTCCCGTATACTATCCGCCCGCTCCAGATAAGACGGATCCACCATTCCCTCCGAAACGCCCCGATAAATGGCATATGCTACCATGGCGGCAGTTTCAGACTCCTGGAACGTGGAATCGTCATCCAGAATATCATGGAAGCCATGCTCCTTTGTTTCCATTGCAAGCATATTGTCCAACAGCTCATGGAAGCGGGCTTCCATACGGATTTTTTCCTCCCTAAACCCCTCGTTCCAGACCAGGAGCGTGCGGAGAAGTCCTGTGAGGATCCAGCCATTTCCCACACCCCATGCAAGAGGACGGAGATACTCTTTGCGCCCTTCATCCCACATATGGTAATACAGACCGCTTTCCTTATGGTACAGACGGCTGCAGATTCCCTCCATCTGTGTCCACGCCTCTCTCCAGTGCCCGGCAAGCGCCAGGGAATAAGGAAGAAAGGCAGCAGAATCCGCCCAAATCTCCTGGGTGTGGATCATATGAAACAGAGTATGGTCCAAAGCATGCTCCGCATCCTCCAGAAGAAAGCGGATGTTTTTCTCCGCCGCTGTCTTATATTCTCCGCAGCAATATTTTCTCCCCGCTTCCAGCACAGCAGGAATGCAAAATGCACTGTCTGTCACAGCGGGCGTATTTTCCACATTGCAAAGTCTTCCATCACTGCTCTGGCGCAGCACCATATCATAGGCTGCCAGCTTATAAAGCTCCTCATGTCCGCATTCCATCAATGCCTGAGCCGCAATTCCCTGCTCCCAGCACTGTCTTGTCATACAAAGCATTGCCTGAAGTACTTTTTCTTCCATATTTCTCATAATATTCCCTTTCTCATTATATAGGCTGTCCGTTTTCCATCCGTCCCTCACTTAAATCCTTCTCGATCTGCGGGTATAAAGCATCCAGGTGATAGCACATCATCAGAAGGATAATACAGATTCCCAGTACCATAGGCAGTCCGCAGAACAGAAACTTAATGGATAAAAGTGCATTTTTCCCTGCCTCCTGGTTTGCCACGTAGCCGCCAGCCTGCAGCACCTGAGAGCATACGACTCCGGCGCAGGCGATCCCCATTTTCTGGACAAAGGACACCAGGGAAGTGAACAGTCCCTGGGGACGCTTTCCTGTTTTCCACTGGCCATAGTCAATGGTCTGAGACAGGATCACAAAAACAATGCCGGTAGCTGTGCTCCAGCCCATACTGCCTGTAATGTGGAACAGCAGGACAAGAACTGTATTTTTCCCTGAAAACCAGGTAGCAAGCATGGAAAGGCACCAGATCAGATTTCCGCCAATGACACAGCTTCTCAATCCCCAGCGTTTTACCATTCCCGGCAAAAGGAAGGAAAATGCCAGTGCTATGACAGAGAGGATGGTCAGCATGAAAGAGCTGATATTTTCGTTTCCCAGATAATACTTTGCGTAGTATATGGTTCCCTGACTGCGGATGATATACATCAAAAGAGTCAGAAACTGTACGCCGCAGAATATCTTCCAGGGTGTGTTTATCCGAAGGACCTTAAGGGATTCCCTGACGGGGACAGCGGCGCTGCTTTTTGCGGTGACCCGCTCTTTTGTGTTGACTACGCACAACAGGACTCCAATGAAAAACAGGAGGGCAAACAGGACTGCTGCCCGGGAAAATCCGTTTTTATTTCCTTTTGAAAAGTATTCCACTGCTTTCAGGGAAACGGCTGTCACAAATACTGCTCCCAGGTTTGCTCCCAGTGTTTTGTATAGATTCAGGGAGATACGCTGGGTGTTGCTGGCGGTCAGAACGTTTATCATTGTGGAATACGGTACGTTCATAAAAGCGTACAGCACGCTGAACGCCGCGTAGTTAGCTATGGCAAGGATCGTTTTCGCACCGGGTGTCATCCCGTCAGGAAGGGCAAACAGCCCGATCATAAGTATGCAGGAGGGTAGGATTCCCAATGCAAGGTAAGGACGGCATTTTCCGTATTTTGTATTGGTCTTGTCTACGATCAGTCCCATGACAGGACTGAATATGGCATCTATGGTGCGGCCCAGCATCAGGATCAGGCTGATAGATGCCAGATCCAGGCAGGCAACGTCTGTGTAATAATACATCAGGTAGGTGGATACAAAGGTGAAGATTCCATTGTTGGAAAAATCACCGAGTCCAAAGCTTATTTTTTCTTTTCGTGTTAGGTTCATTCTTTTGTCTCTCTTTATAAAGATGTGAAAACAGACTACTGGTAATTATATTCTAACAAATAAAGGTTTACAGCGAAAACGTAAAATTATGGGCATTTTAAAGGAAAATCGAATATAATACTGCCGTACCAACGGTGAAAAGCCCGATTGGTACGGCAGTATTATTATAACCTCTCCCTCAATTTTTTCAAAGTCCTTTTTTCCATCCTGGAAACCTGCACCTGGGAAATTCCCAGGCGCTCTGCGATCTGTGTCTGGGTCATGTCCAGGAAATAGCGCATATAGATCAACCTTCTCTCCTTTGGCTCCAGAGTTCCCAGGATTTCTTCCAGCAGGATCTTATCCAGAAGCGCTTCCTGCTGGTTTTCCTTTTCCGGAAGCTTATCCATCAGGGAAATTTCATTTCCATCGCCCTGGTAAATGGTTTTATGCAGGGATTCCACCTCAGTGCCGGCTTCCATGGTCAGGACCAGCTCCTCCATGGGAAGCTGCATAGCCTCTGAAAGTTCCGAAAGGGTTGGCTCCCGACCAAGACTGCGTTCCAGGTTCTCTCTTTCCTGGTAGATTTTATAATTATTCTCCTTAAGGGAGCGGCTCACCTTTAAAATCCCATCATCACGGAGATACCGTTTAATTTCTCCGGCTATCATGGGGACTGCGTAAGTGGAAAATCTTACCTCAAAGCTCATATCGAATTTATCGGCTGCTTTCAATAAACCAATACTTCCAATCTGAAACAGATCCTCCATATCCACGCCTCTTCCCAGGAAGCGGCGCGCAACGCTGTAGATCAGACCAACATTTTCCTCGAATAAGGTATCTCTTGCCTCTTTATCACCCTGGTGTATGCGCCCGATCAGGGCAAGAGTATGGTCCATCCTGCCTCCTTATCTGCCTATAGTCTTTTTCATGCGCACGGTAGTGCCCTTTCCCACCTCCGATTCCACCAAAACCTCATCCATAAAGGCTTCCATAAACGTAAAGCCCATGCCGGAACGGTCTTTATCCGGCCGTGAGGTATAAAGAGGTTCCATGGCTTTCTGAATATCGGGGATGCCTGCTCCCTCATCTGAGATTGCCACTGTGATTTCCCTGCCCTTTAAGGTGCAGGCCATCTTAATCTTATGTATCCTGCCCTCGTAGCCGTGGATAATACAGTTGGTGACAGCCTCTGAGACAGCCGTTTTAATATCTGCCACCTCCTCCAGAGTGGGATTTAGCTGGGTGCAGAAGGATGCCACTGTCACCCTTGCAAGTCCTTCATTTACAGGACGGCTGTCAAAAATTATCGTCATTTCATTGGTGTTTTCCATCATACTCTCCTCCCTTCTATTTCTCTGAGACTTCTGCCGTGCTGCTGATTTCCATGTATTTATGCACACCTGACAAATGGAGCAGCTTGGTGATATAACTGCTTACATTGACAGCCCTGATGCAGCCCGGTCTCATTCCCATGGCACGGTACCGCCCCATGATCAGCCCGATCCCGGAGCTGTCCATAAAGGTGGTCCGCTGAAAATCAAAGCTTATGGTTTTGATATAGATCTTTGCCATGATCCGGTCAGATTCCTGTCGGATAAGATCCGATGCAGGATGATCCAGCTCTCCCGGAAGCAAGATATTCAGGCAGTTCCCCTCAGTCTCAAAAACAGGTTCCATAGATAGAATTCCCCCTTATTTTACAAAATATTCCTTTTTCTCCGTGCCTCCTCTGAAACCAAAAAAGAGGACGTGCCTGCGCACATCCCCTTTTTGGAGGTTCATCCTCTGTCTATATCAGTATTCAATATAATTCCCGTCTTCGTCGTAATAACCATCGCTGTCGTAATCCGAGTCGTCATTATAGGAATCATCATAATTCGAATCATCGTTGCCGTAATCATCACCAGACGAATCATCAGAACCGCTGTTATCCTGGTCCGGATTATCCGAAATCCCGCTCACTCCGGTCTGCTCACAAATAACATCGTAAATTCCTTTCACATCATCTGAAAGTACATCCTCATATACATTCTGGATCTCCAGCGCAGCCGAATCGTAATCATCCTGCCTATATGCGTAATACGCTTTCAGCAATGACTGATAACTCTGGCTGTTTTTCTTCTCCGCTTCCAACTGCTGTGCGATCTCCTCAGCCGTATCCCCGGACTCCCGGGCTTCTCCCTGCGCCTTGGACAGCTCCGCACCCTGGCTTGCCAGAGACTCGCTGTATCTTACGATCTGCTGATTCGCCTCACGGTAGATCCCCTGCCTGATGGCAGGCACTGCAAGCAGCCAAAATCCCAGCACACCGGCACCCACACCCAGCATCAGCGTGACAAAAAGGGAAATCCTGGAATTCTCCCTGTAGGCAGGTGCGTGAACCACCATGCTTCCCACTCCCTCATCCCCTGAGGAATCGCTGTTTTTTCCATGGAAAAGCCCTTTTTTCTGTTTCTCCAAACGGGTGGTAACGCCTGTCTGCTCGTCCACCTCCCTGAGAAAACGCAGGGTCGTGGTGTTGGTCTTGTCAATGCGGGCAGCTTTTCTTAAGGTTCTTCTCGCCTTGCTCCACTCATGGTTCTTCATCTGGATCAATGCCAGCAGATGGTAACCCTTGATCAGCTTAGAGTTCTGGGTCAGGATCTTGCGAAGCTGGATCGCCGCCATATCCTCATGGCCTTCACGGCAGAGCGCAAGGGCGTTATTATATTTCCGTATCGTCTCATTGATAGCATCCAGCTTATTGGAATTTGCCTGGAGACGGCTGATATATTCGTTTGCCAGGTTTTTGGTAGGCTTCAGGTTTTTGCTGATAACCCATTCGCTGAGGGCAGCGACCACCTCGCCGGTTTCAAAATAAACCAATCCCAAAAGGTTTCTGGCCTGGATATTTCTTTTATCATAGGTAAGGCTTTGCTTTAAACAATTGATGGCTCCTGAAAGGTCACGGATGCTGGCTTTTTCCAGGCCCTGATTGTAATAAAATTTGGACAGGTAATCCACTTTTTTCTGAATCAGGACGTTGCAGCCGCAATGAGGACAGTAATCCAGATCCTTGTCCGTCAGGAACGCGCCACAATTCATGCAGTTCATTCGTATCTCCTTATTCTATTTTATGCGGCGTCCGCTCTTGGATTCCCGCAGCATCTCCTGGAGAATATCCAGAATGTCGGTCAGTTCTCTGTCGTAAATAGCACTTTCTGCGTCTGTTACATCCAGACAGGGTTCAAACTTCTTCAGTTCCTCTTCGTAATCTATCATGTCAATTCCTCCCTGGGAAATCCCCCGTCCGTCGCGGGAAGGGATCCTTCCTCAATCAGTCAGATACGTTTATCAAAGCTTTAATCTCTCCCACCAGATAAAGGGAGCCTACGCAAAACAAAAGCCCATCCTCGCCTTTTGATGCCCGAGCCATGGAAAAAGCCTCTCCGATGTCCTCTGAAAACGCTGTGGAGGCACAGCCTGCATCTTTGAAAATCTGTGCCAGCTCCTCTGCCGGAACCTCGCGGTAGCCTCCCACCTGGGTGGTCACCACATGACGGAACCTGATCTTATCACAGATCGTACGGATCATGTCCACATAGTCCTTATCATTGACTGCGGAAAACAACAGTGTCAGAGGGTACTCCTCCTGAAAATGTGCTGCTGTTTCCACAAACTTACAGATTCCATCCTCATTATGCGCACCGTCCACAATGACTCCCGGCAGGATCGTCTCCATCCGCCCCTGCCATCTGGTCCTGGCAATTCCTTCCTGAAGGATATTTACCGGAACTGTCAGCATATCGCCCAGGACCTCCATGGTTTTCAATGCAAGGGAGGCGTTCATTACCTGGTATCTCGCAATAAAGGGAATATGAAACGTTGTTTTCTCATGGCGGATGCCGCTTTTCTTCTCATAATACCCATTATTCAATGAAAAATCAATGCCCTCCCTGGTATTTCCCAGAACATTTGCATCCTGGCGTACCACCTCATAGGCCGGGCTGTTCAGTTCAGCAGCCCTTTTTCGGATCACCTCTGCGGCTGCTCTGTCATTTCCATCGTATATCACCGGAACTCCCGGGACAATGATTCCAGCCTTTTCTCCTGCAATTTCCTCCACGGTATTTCCCAGATACTGCATGTGGTCCAGGCTGATGGAGGTAATTACACAGGCAATCGGATCCTCCACGGCTGTGGTTGCATCCAGCCTTCCTCCCAAACCGGTTTCCAAAGTCAGGTATTCTACGCCTGCATCGGCAAAGATCACCATTCCCATGAGAAACAGCATCTCAAAATAGGTAGGATGATAGCTGCCCTCTGCCACCAGTTCATCGGAAAGTGCCTTTACCTTTTTAAAAGCTGCAAGAAAGGTATCATCATCAATGCTTACCTCATTAATTTGAAATCTCTCATTGATCTTTACAAGGTGAGGCGAGGTAAAAAGTCCGCAGGAGTATCCTGCTTCTCTCAAAATAGAGGTAAGAAATGCACAAGTGCTTCCCTTTCCATTTGTTCCGGCCACATGGATGACCTTAAATTTCTTTTCCGGACTTCCCAGTCTCCTCAGACATTCTTTTGTATGCTCCAGACTGTTTTTCTTCGTAAACTTTGGAGTCTCTTCAATATAAGCAACTGCTTCTTCGTAATTCATAAAAATTCACCACTTTTATCTAATGTATTGTACAGCGGCCGTGAAAACGGCCGGCTGTACTATATCATTATATAATAGTGGCGAAAGATGTCCAGTACCAATCGTAAGTTTTTATACGACACAAAGCTACAAATCCGGGTTATTCCCCTTCATCCTTTGGTGTCAGCTTCCACTGGTTGCTTTCATACAGGGCATAAACCGCTCTGTCATAGCTTTTGCTGAGAGCCTTTCTGGTAGAGCTGTTACTCCGCACTACAACAGAAAGCCTGTCAAAATCATCCAGTTCGGTTCCTGTGATCACCAGTGTTGTGGGGCTTATATAAACCGTATCATACCATTCGCCGTTCAGCTTGATCTGGCAGGACGGCGTAAAGTTCGTTCCCTGGATATAATATGTATAATCCGTATCCGATACAAGACGGATGGAATCCAGGGTCACATCATAAAGCCCCAATTTCATCTTAGTCCGGGTAAATGGCTTTTCCCCGTCATAAGCATATTTCTCACCATACAGCAAGTCATACTGCAGGGTTTCCAGATCCACCTGGTAATTCTTTGTACTTCTCCTTGCCTGGTGGTAACGGAAGATCTCTCCCTCGTGGATCCCCACACGATCCAGCACCTCGGCTGCGATCTGATAGGATGCCAGATTTTCATCCTTTTTCGCCAGCCCCATGTTATCCCAGATCACATACTCGGTCTGGAAAAGATATTTATTTTCCAGATCCTCCACAGTCAGTCCCATAGTAGGCAAATGATCCCCGTACATAACCAAAATCACATCCTCAGGATAGTCAGCCAGTGTTTCTGTAAGCTGCCGCACAAACTCATCCATTTCATGGATCTGGTTCACATAATACTCCCATTGATTATTGGACTCCTCAGTGGACGCGCCCGAAACGGTAATCTCCGGTTCTTCAATGAGAGGTTCCTCCGGATAATCCCCATGACCCTGAACCGAAATAGTATAGACGTAATCCGGCTCTTCCGTAGATTCCAGGCATTTCATAATCTCATCCGTAAGAATGCTGTCCTTTACCCAGCCCAGGGGATTCGTCAGATTTTCCTCCGGCATATATTCCTCAGAGGTAAAGGTGTCAAAGCCCAGATTTGGGAAAATCGTCCTTCTGCCGTAAAAATTCGCCTCGTGATTATGGACGGCATGGGTGGAATACCCCAGCTCCTTCAATATATAAGGCGCACTCTCACAGGTCGTCTCCGTCAGGATGCTTTTGTATGGATACTCTCCCGGTCCAAAATAGTGAAGACTCATTCCTGTGATACACTCAAATTCCGTATTGGCGGTTCCCGCTCCCACAGAGGGTACTTTGAAATATCCTGATGAATACTCCTCCATCAGCTTTCGGAAAGTAGGAATGGGATCCTCCGAAATCTCCAGATACTTCACAAGAGTTGGGTCAAAAAAGGATTCAAGCTGCAGAAACAGAATGTTTGGATAATCCCCTTCCTTTGTTTCCGGAAGGTTTTCCTCCGTTTTCTGTATTCTTTTCACCTCTTCATCGGAATAATCTCTTGGGCAACCGATTCCCGTATTGAAAATTGTTGTCACAAGGCAGTAGGGATAGCCGTAATCCTCGTAGGCAAAGGCGATGTTTCCGAAATAATTGGACAGCACCCTCTTTTCCAGAGCCAACTGGGTCACTCCTCCAAAGGCAAGGACTCCTACAATGATCAGCGGCACCACATAGCGGTACCGGATCTTTTCCTTATATTTCGGCCCTTTAATGAACAGAATAAGAAGTCCCAGCAGCACAGCGCCGATCACGATACATCCTACTACCACGCCCCAGGCAGGCAGGTATTTCTCCATCATCTCAATTCCGTCCCCGAGGATATGCAGGTCAGGACCAGTAAATGGGGTCACTCTGTTCATCAGCAGGATTCCGTTTACTGCCCCCAGAAACAGCCAGAATACAGACACCACCACTCTCCAGAAAAAACGCCTGTGAAACAGATAGACGATCAGCATAGTGGTGAAAATAAAAGCTGTATTATAAGCAAATACCAACGGCCTTCCTGTCATATATTCCCAGGCTTCGCCAAAGGAATGGCGGCTGATGGCCTCTATGATAAAATAGAGGACCACGCACCACATTGCCTGTAGAATCAGGGATATCTTATTGCAAAATTTGCTCAGTTTCATTTAAACGCTCCTTTTACTTCTACAGTGCGCCAACACATTTTTTTCAGCGCGCAAGCTGTTCCAACTGTGTGTTTACTTTCTCTTTCATCTCTTTGTATTTTGCCAGCTTTTCTCTTTCCGCGTCAACCTTTGCTGCAGGAGCCTTATTCACAAAGTTTGGATTGTTCAGCATTCCCTCGCAGCGGGCAATCTCTTTTGTCAGACGTTCCTGCTCTTTTGTCAGACGCTCCAGTTCCTTTTCCCTGTCAACCAGATCCTCAAGCGGCAGATAAACAACAGCATTGGAAACAACAACAGATACTGCGTCCTCACCGATGCCGGTCTTATCCTGCTGAACATGGATCTCCTGGGCAAAAGCAAGGTTTACAAAGGATTTCTTGCTCTCCTCGTACATGGAGCAGATGCTTTCATCCTTTCCCACAATGATCAGGTGGGTTTTACGGTTCTGTGGAACATTCATCTCATTTCTGGTATTACGGATTCCCCTTACCACTTCCTTAAAGCTCTCAACAGCAAGCTCTGCCTGCGGGAAGCTGTATTTCTCCTGATATACCGGCCAGTCAGAGATCATGATGGACTCCTCTTCCGGCAGCAGTGTGCAATAAATTTCCTCTGTGATAAACGGCATAAACGGATGGAGGAGCTTCAAGCCCTGGGTCAGCGCTGTGCGCAGAGTCCACAGAGCATCGTTTGCAGCCTTCGGGTTTTCCTCTGCCTTCCACAGACGTACCTTGGCAATCTCGATATACCAGTCGCAAAGCTCATCCCACAGGAAATCATAAACCTTTGAAACAGCAATGCCAAGCTCATATTTGTCCATGTTCTCCGTCACTTCACGGATCACGGTATTTAATTTGGAAAGGATCCATTTATCCTCCGGGCAGAGAGCGCCTATATCCTCCGGCTCCTCTACCGTCTTTCCTTCCAGATTCATCATGATGAAACGGGATGCATTCCAGATCTTGTTTGCAAAGTTACGGCTGGATTCCACACGCTCCCAGTAGAAACGCATGTCATTTCCAGGTGCATTTCCAGTGATCAGGGTGAGACGAAGGGCGTCTGCACCGTATTTATCGATCACCTCCAGCGGGTCGATACCGTTTCCAAGGGACTTGCTCATCTTGCGTCCCAGAGAGTCACGTACCAGACCATGAATCAGTACATGATGGAAAGGTGATTTTCCAGTCTGCTCAAGAGCGGAAAATACCATACGGATAACCCAGAAGAAAATAATGTCATATCCGGTTACCAGCACATCCGTAGGATAGAAATACTCCATTTCCGCAGTCTTCTCCGGCCAGCCAAGAGTGGAGAACGGCCATAACGCGGAGCTGAACCAGGTATCCAGGGTATCCTCGTCCTGATGGAAATGTGTACCGCCGCATTTCGGGCATTTCTGGGGCATTTCTGCTGCAACTACCGTTTCCCCGCATTCATCGCAGTAGTACGCCGGGATGCGGTGTCCCCACCAGAGCTGACGGGAAATACACCAGTCGCGGATATTTTCCAGCCAGTGCAGATAGGTTTTGTCAAAACGTGCTGGAACAAATTCCAGTTCCCCGTCCTCAAGCGCCTTGATTGCAGCCTTTGCCATCTCATCCATTTTTACAAACCACTGCGGTTTGATCATAGGCTCTACGGTAGTACCGCAGCGGTCATGGGTTCCTACGCTGTGATTGTGGGGAACTACCTTTACAAGAAGGCCCAGCTCCTCCAGATCCTTTACCATGGCTTTTCTCGCCTCATAGCGGTCCATGCCTGCGTATTTGCCGCCCAGATCATTGATGGTGGCGTCATCATTCATAATATTGATCTCCGGAAGGCTATGGCGGCGTCCCACCTCAAAGTCGTTGGGGTCATGAGCCGGAGTGATTTTTACACAGCCTGTTCCGAATTCTTTGTCAACATACTCATCCGCGATCACCGGAATCTCTCTGTCTGTCAAAGGCAGCTTCAGCATTTTGCCGATCAGGTCTTTGTAGCGCTCATCCTCCGGGTTTACGGCAACAGCCGTATCGCCCAGCAGTGTCTCCGGACGTGTAGTGGCGATCTCCACGAATTTTCCTTCTTCGCCAACGATCGGATAATTAATATGCCAGAAAAATCCGTCCTGATCCTCATGCTCTACCTCTGCGTCAGAAATAGAGGTCTGGCAAACCGGACACCAGTTGATGATACGGGAGCCTTTGTAAATGTAGCCTTTTTCGTACAGCTTGATGAAAACCTCCTGTACTGCCTTAGAACAGCCCTCGTCCATGGTGAAACGTTCTCTCTCCCAGTCTGCGGAAGCGCCCAGCTTCTTTAACTGATTGATAATCTTTCCGCCGTACTCCTCTTTCCATTCCCAGGCATATTCCAGGAATTTCTCACGACCAATCTCGTTCTTATCGATTCCTTCTTTTTTCAGCTTCTCGGTTACCTTTACCTCTGTGGCAATGGCTGCATGGTCTGTGCCGGGCTGCCAAAGAGCCTCGTAACCCTGCATTCTCTTGAAACGGATCAGGATATCCTGCATGGTTTCATCCAGCGCATGTCCCATATGAAGCTGCCCGGTTACGTTTGGCGGCGGCATTACAATGGTAAATGGCTTTTTATCCGGGTTTACTTTTGCATGAAAATAACCGTTGTCCATCCATTTCTGGTAAAGGCGTTCCTCGATTCCTTTCGGATCGTAGGTCTTTGCAAGTTCCTTGCTCATACTCGTTTTCCTCCTGTCGCGCATCTGCGCATTCTATAAATGATCCTGTCAGCAGGGGACTCAAAAAAATCACGCCCCTCACACTGACGTGCGAAGGGCGATTGTCGTCGCGGTACCACCTTCATTATGAGGAAATGCCTTCCCCATATCTCCTTGTCCCTTAACGCGGGATACGTGGAAACCTACTGTCCTTTCAGTCTCCCGGCTCCAAAGCTACCTTCAGCGGACGTTTTCTCTGAAAATGCCTTCCAGCGCGGTACCCCGCAGCATTTCTCTCTGTCAGAACGGACGCTTACTCCTCTTCTTCTCTGCCTTTGCTATGAAATCTAATATAATTGCAAATCAAAATCTTGTCAAGCAAAAGTGCGGTTTTTCACCAGGTTTTCACACTTATTCCACACTCTTTAACGACTCAACCATGTCGATCTTCTTCAATTTCGAGTGCATAGCAAGATTTACAAATAAGGAGAAGCAGCAGGTTATCACTCCGCTGTAGCAAAAGCTTATGGGTTTGATATTTCTTCCAAACATTACAGAGTCCACCTCTACCGTTGTGATAACGTATCGGTGCAGCAGAATTCCAAAGAATATGCCGCACACGATTCCGATCACAGTGAGCAGGATATTTTCCCTGAATACATACTGTGAAACCTCGCCGTCATAGAATCCCAGCACCTTTAGGGTGGCCAGCTCTCTCTGGCGCTCCGTAATGTTAATGTTATTCAGATTATAGAGTACCACGAAGGCAAGCATTCCCGCCGAAACGATCAGAACCACGATAACAGAGCCAAGGGTACTCAGCATTCTTTCCAATCTTCCCACAAGGCTGCTGGTATAGCTGATACTCAAAGCCCCGTGATAGGTAAGGACCTCTTCTCCCACCGGATCCAGATCTTCCTTGTATTCCTCTTTCATGGTAAACACAATGTTCTCATAATCCGGGCTTTCCCGGAAGGTTGCTTCATAAACCGCCGGAGTCATATAAACATAATGGCTCATATAGTTTTCTGTGATAACCGCAACCCGGACCTTGTATTCCTTTCCGGATTTTTTCAGCGTGATCTCATCGCCCACCTTCAGTCCCAGAAGGTTTGCCGTCTTTTCGCAGATTGCAGCTCCCTCATCGGTAAGCTCATACTGTTCTTTTGTTTTCCGGTTCTGCAGCGTCACATCCTTTTTGAAATTCTCCAGACTTTCCGGCACATAAACATAGACGCTGATATTGGATCTGCCTCTGGGAGCCTCCATTTTTGTAAACTGTACTCCGCTGCTGTGATCCACCTTTTCGTGACTTTCCAAAAAGGCACTGACTTCCTCTTTCTCCTCTGCCGAAGCGTCCTCGTCAAGAATGACCATTGCCTCATAATGCTGCAGCTCATCATACTGGCGCAGCGCAATATCCATAATGGAATCCCGCAGCCCAAAGCCTACCAGCATAAGCCCCATACTTCCTGCGATACCGAAGATCGTCATAAAAAGCCTTTTTTTGTATCGGAACATATTTCGAAGGCTTGATTTCCAGGAAAAGCTTAACCGTTTCCAGATAAAGGTGATCCTTTCCACAAGGACACGCTTTCCTTCCTTTGGCGTAGGCGGCCTCATCAGGGAAGCCGGAGTTTCCCGAAGCACCTTGCCGCATGCAAACAAGGTGGCTCCTACCGTACATACTACAGCCGCCACCGAGGCGATCATTGCAAACTGAAATTCATATTCCACCATAATGCTGTTTGACACATTATGGTACATAATACCATAGGCTGTGATTATAATATAAGGAATGATTTTTTCTCCGATGAGAACGCCCAGTACACTGCCGCCCACCGTGGCTAAAAATGCGTAGCCGATATATTTCAGGGCAATGGCTCCTTTGCCGTAGCCCAAAGCCTTCAAGGTTCCTATCTGGGTACGCTGTTCTTCTACCATTCTCGTCATGGTGGTCAGACTTATGAGCGCTGCAACCAGGAAAAAGATAACAGGAAAGACCCGCCCGATATTCCGGATCCGGTCCGCATTATCACCGTAATCGGAATATTCCGGAAGATCCCCGCGGTCTGTAACCATCCATTCCGGAAGCTTCAGATCGTCCAGCTCCTTCTGTGCATCCGCAAGCTTCTGCTCATTTTCGGCAATTTCCTCGTTTGCTTCCTTTTCGGCATCCGCATATTCTTTTCTGCCGTCTGCCAGCTCCTTTTCTCCGTCCTCTATATCCTTTTTCGCATCCTCCAGCTTTTTCTCGTTATCCCTGATCTCCTGTTCGCCGTCCGCAAGCTTTTTCTCATTGTCCTTGATCTCCTGCTCTCCGCTTGCCAGTCTCTGCACATTGCTGTCTATCTCTGCCTGTGCGGAGGCAAGCTTTGCTGCGTTGGCATCAATCTCTGCCTGGCCTGCTTCCAGTTTTTTCTTTGCTTCGTCAAGCTGTGCCTGACCATCTGCGATCTCCTTTTCGCCCTGGGCGATTTCTGCTCTGGCAGGCTCCAGCTTTTCCTCCTGTACCTTTAACTCAGCCCATCCCTGATCGATCTGTGCCTGACCATCTGCAAGCTGGCTCTCCGCTGCATCGAGCTGCGCCTCCTGCTCCGGAAGCGCAGCAATTCCAGCGTCAATAGCTGCAATATTGGCTTCCAGCTCGCTTCTGGTCGCGGCAAGCTGCTGGCGGTTCGCTTCTAACGATGCTGCGCCTTCGCTCACCTGCGCCTGCACCTGAGCTGTCTGTTCCTGAAGAGCAGTAAGCTGTGCAAGCAATGCCGCAAGCTCCTCCTCTGTAGCCTCTCCGGAGTTTACTGCCGCCTCATACTGCGCCGCCGCACCTTCCGTCTGAGCGGTAAGGGCATTTAACTGTTCCTGCGCCTGGGCAAGTGCTGCCTCAGCCCCGGGAAGCTGCGCCTCCCCTGCCTCCACAGCGGCAAGCCCCTCCTGGCACTGCTGGCGTTTTGCATTCAGATCTGCCCTGGTGCTTTCAATCTGCTGCCTTCCTGCCGTGATTTCTGCCCTGGACGCATCCAGTGCCGCCTGATTTGTATTTAATTCAGCCTTTGCCTGCTCGATCTGTGCTTCGCCGTCACTGAGCTGCTGCTTCGCCTCTTTCAAGGTTTTCGAACTTGCCTTCAGCTTTTTCCGATTGGCTTTTATTTCCGCCAGACCGCTGTCTACCTCCGCCTGGGCGCTGTCGAGCTCTGCCTGTCCTGATGCCACCTGATCCCTGGCACTGGCGATCTGACTCCATCCGCTGGCAACTTCATTTTTCGCATCCGCAAGCTGCTGTCTTCCGTCCTCCAGTTCTTTTCTTGCATCTTCAAGCTGCTGTTTTCCGTCTTCGTATTCTTTCTTGCCGTCCTCAAGCTCCTTCTCCCCGTCTTCCAGCTCTTTTCGGGCATCTGCCAGCTTTTCCTCGGCCTCCTTCTTGCCATCCTCCAGCTCTTTTCGGGCATCGTCAATCTCCGCCTGCGCTTCGGCTTTCACTTCATCAAGGCGTGCCTGGCACCGGATATCTGCAATGCCTTCCACCTTTTCCATCACCTTATCGATCAGGTTATCATACCCATCCGTATAGCTGGTCAGACCCTGGGCACCGTGAACAAGAAGGTAAATCTGAGTATACACCTCCTGCTCAAAATCCTCTGGAAGAATATAAGCAAAGCCGTTGATCTCCCCTGTACCCAGAGTGGTATTTCCCCTGTTAAAGGAAATATAAAGAGGGCTTCTCCCAATTCCTGTAACCGTATACTCTGTTGTTTTTAGAAGTTCTCCTTCCTCATCTTCACGAAGAGAAAGAATATCTCCCACTTTATATTCCTGAAGCTCGGCAAATTCTTCATCCAGAAAAAGCTCCCCGCTTTTTTCCGGAATCCGTCCCTCCGAAACCGTCAGCTTATTAACCGCCTGATTGATGGACTCTACATGGAGGATTTTCTGATTCTCATTTTCCCCGCACATCACATCGGTGGAATAGGCGCCCTCCGCCATCTGGACTCCGTCTACTTCCTCAAGCGACGCTACGTCCTCCTGGGTAAGTCCCATGGTACCTACTACCTTCAGATCCATCAGGCTTGTCTCGTCATAGTAGGCATCCCCTGAATAACGCATGTCCGGGGACGATGCCTGAATTCCCGAGAAAAAGGCCACCCCCAGGGCGACTATGAAAAAGATGGAGATAAATCTTGCCTTGCTTTTGCGTATCTCCATCCAGAATTCTTTATGTATCGCTTTCATCCCATCACCTACCACTCAATTTCTTCCACCGGAGTCGGGTGGTCGTTTCTGGTCATCTGGGAAACCTTGCCGTTTTTGATCCGAATCACCCGGTCGGCCATAGGTGTCAGCGCAGAGTTGTGGGTGATGACGATCACCGTCATGCCCTTCTCCCGGCACATGTCCTGCAAAAGCTTCAGGATGGCTTTTCCTGTCTGGTAATCCAATGCTCCGGTAGGCTCATCGCAAAGGAGCATCTTCGGATTTTTCGCAAGAGCTCTTGCAATGGAAACTCTCTGCTGCTCACCGCCGGAAAGCTGGGCCGGGAAATTGCCCAGACGGTTCTTTAGCCCTACTTCCTCCAATACCTTACGGGCATCCAGAGGATTTTTGCAGATCTGCCCTGCAAGCTCCACGTTTTCCAAGGCCGTCAGATTGGGAACAAGGTTGTAAAACTGAAAAACAAAGCCGATATCATTTCGGCGGTAACCGGTAAGCTGTTTGTTGGAATAGCGGGCAATATCCCTGCCATCCACCAACACGGAGCCGCTGGATGCCTTGTCCATCCCTCCTAAAATATTCAACACCGTGGTCTTCCCCGCACCGCTGGGCCCCACGATCACAACAAATTCGCCCTTTGAGATAGAAAAGCTGATCTCATCCACTGCCACGATCTTTACTTCTTTAGATCCGTAAATTTTCGATACGTTTTCAAGCTGAATATAATTTTCTTCTGTTGAATGCAAGTGATCACTCCTGTCGTTTTATAGAATAAAAGTAGAAAATTAAAGATTAGTATTTTAAGTATAACATCGAGCCATTTCTTGTTCAATCCGTTTCTGGAGAGAAAATTATAAAAATATTATTAAAAGTCACTTTTCATTTGACTCCTGACAGCTACCCGAAAAAATCCATAAAGTGTACAAAATATTTTTAGGTGTTTTTTACAAATCTTATATTTTTTCGCTTATCATCTTGATTTTTTTGTTAATTTCGTGTATAACATAATCATACGTTATGGGAATGTTCCCATTGCATTCTCCCAACAAAATAAAGGAATATTTATTTTTAATCACTTATATTCCCTTATTTTTTTACCATTTTTTGGGAATGTTCCCATTCGAGAAAAGAAAGGAGAAATCATATGAAGAAAAAAGTTTTATCAACACTGCTTGCAGCAGCACTGATCTCCAGCTCTATGGCAGGATTCGCTACTGTTGCACATGCAGAGGAAAGCGATGTTTCCGGCAAGACCTTTGCCATCGTGATCCGTAACGCAGGAAACCCTTACGCTGAAAAGGAAGCTGCTGGTTTCCAGGAAGTGATCGAGGCTGCTGGTGCAGAATGTATCGTGAAATCCCCGGAAACTGCTACTGCTGACGCTCAGATACCGCTGATCCAGTCTCTGATCTCACAGGAAGTAGATGCCATCGCAGTTGCCAGCAATGACGTAAATGCCCTCACTGCCTGCCTTCAGGATGCAATGGCAGAGGATATTAAGGTTCTTGCTTTAGACTCCAATGTAGCTCCTGATGCACGTCAGACCTTCGTAAACCAGGCTGGTGTCCAGGAGATCGGCCAGGCTCTGGCGGACGCTGTTCTGGATATTTCAGGCGGCGAAGGTCAGTATGCAATTCTTTCCGCTACCAGCCAGTCTGCAAACCAGAACTCCTGGATCGATGCTATGAAAGCGATCATGGAGGATGAGAAATATCAGGGTCTGGAGCTTGTAGAAGTGGCTTACGGCGATGACGAGCTTCAGAAATCAACAGACCAGACTCAGGCTCTCCTGGAAAAATATCCGGACCTGAAGGTAATCTGCTCTCCTACTACCGTAGGAATCAACGCTGCCGCTAAGGTACTTCAGGATAACGGTTCTTCCGTAAAACTGACCGGACTTGGACTTCCTTCCGAAATGTCCGCTTATATTGGTGAAACAGACGAATTCCCCTGCCCATATATGTTCCTGTGGAATCCGGAAGATGTAGGCCGTCTTGCAGCTCACACTGCAATCGCTCTGGTTGATGGAACCATCACCGGCGAGGTTGGACAGACATTTGACGCAGGCGATATGGAAAACAGTCCATACACCATTACCGACTGCGATGACGGCGGCTCCGAGATCATCTTAGGACCTCCATTCAAATTTGACCCATCCAACATCGACGAGTGGAAAGACATCTATTAATATGCTGAGATTAAGAGAAGATATTCCGCTCTTTCCCGGGGGCAAAAAAAAAGCCTTTACCCTAAGCTCTGACGATGGAGTGACACAGGACGGCCGCTTGACTGCCCTTATGAGGAAGTACGAAATTAAGGGAACCTTTCACCTGAATTCCGGTCTGATGGGGGACCGTGACTGGCTGATCCAGCCAGGAATCGATGTCAGCCATTACAAATATAAAAAAGAAGAAGCGGCTGAGATTTACAACGGTTTTGAGATCGCGGTCCATACTGTGACCCACCCTGACCTGACCCGTATTCCTCCTGCTATGGCGTCTTACGAAATAGCAGCAGATAAAAAGGAACTGGAAGAATTGGTTCATCACCCTGTACTTGGAATGTCCTATCCCTTTGGAACATTTAATGATAGCGTAAAGCAAACAGCAAAAAACTGCGGTATTTTTTATTCCCGCACAATAATTGAAACCAATTCCTTTCAGCTTCCCGCAGATTTTATGGAGTGGAACCCCACCTGTCATTACTGCTCTGAATCCCGTATGGCCTTAGCGCAGACCTTCCTGGACTCAGACACCTCCTGCGAATACAAAGCGCCCCTTCTGTTTTATGTCTGGGGTCATGCCTATCAGCTTGATGCGTACAATGATTGGGATTCTCTGGAAAATTTCTTTAAAATGATTGGCGGGAATGATGAAATATGGTATGCTTCCAATATCGAGATCTGCTCTTACATGCACGCAGTAAAAAGCCTGATCTATTCCTCTACCGGAGATTATATCTTTAATCCATCCAGTACGGATGTCTGGATGCAGATCGATGGGCAGGCTTACTGCATCAGGAGCGGCGAAACAGTTGCCATAAACTGGCATCACAAGGATGATGCTGCAAAATTCAATTAAAATCATACCATGAGGAAGATGTAAGGTGAAAAAACATTATTACTCCATTCATGCGATCAAAAAAGAACAGGCCCGTATGCGCAAACGGGCCTGTCGCTCGCATTTATATGGAAAAAGAATCGCTGTTCCCACCCGGAACGGCTCAATGAGCGCACTGATCTATAATGAAAAAAATCTCTATCCTGGCTATCTGATCATTGAGGTCCACGGAGGAGGCTTTATGTACAACACGGCTGCCGATGACGATGATTTTTGCCATGCTATCCACCGTCGTCTGGGGATTCCTGTGGTCGCGTGCGACTACAATCTGGCGCCGGATGCCGGATTTCCTGTGGGGCTTCAGGATGTCTATGACTGCGTAAAATTTGCTCTTACCCTGCCGGAATTAAAAGCCGCTCCTAATAAGATCATTCTCTGGGGACATAGCGCCGGAGCTAATCTTGCAGCAGGTACCTCACTGCTTTCCCTCCAGAATAGTGGACAGGATTTCTCACCCTGCCTTCAGGTTCTGGATTATCCTTATATGGATCCTTACCGGAAGGCATCGGAACGCACACCTATCAAATATTCCGTATCAGGTACTCTCATGGATACCTTTGCCCATTACTACACAAAGGACGAAAGCACCCTTCGCGATATCCTGATCTCCCCCATTCTGTCTTCCCCATCTGAATTCCGGGGATTGCCGGAGACCTTTTTGCTGCTCTGCGGCAGGGACAATCTGAATGAGGGCGGCAAACGCTACGGAAAGCTGCTTCGCAAGGCCGGTGTGCCAGTGACATTTTACTATGTGAAGGAAGCGCTACACGGTTTTATTGAAAACCATTTTAATTATGCGTATATTACCCTTTTAACAAAAATACAGATTACCAGGAAACAGCATCGGCTGGCCGAAGAGTCTGTGGAGCATATCTGTCAGTGGATCTCAGAAAAAATCTGCAGTGCCAAAAAAGAGACAACGGAGGATTAATCCGTTGTCTCTCTTATAATTAAGTTTCCGTCAAATACGACTTTATCTTCTATTTCTTTTCCATCCAGCTTTGCAATGATGATCTCTGCTGCCTTCTGACCCATACGGCGGATCGGCTGGCTGATGGTTGTAAGAGCCGGCTGGATCAGAGCACTTAAGGCAATATTGTCAAACCCGATAACATTTACATCCTGCGGCACACGGATCCCATCCCTTTGAAGCTGCTGAACACAGCCGATGGCCAGCGTATCAATAGCTGCGATGATAGCCTGGGGCAATTTCGGAAGGCTCTCGTAATATTTTGCTGCATCCTGCCCCAGCTTGATATAGTCCGGCTCCAGGCTCTGTGCGGCCCGGTAGATATATTCCTTACGGAACGGAATCCCGCAGTCCCGAAGCCCCTGAAGATATCCCTCATAACGGTCTTCAATTACGCTGATGGCATCCGTATTGCGGATATACGCAATTTCATGCTTTCCCTTCTCATACAGATAGTGGACAGCCTTCCTGTTGCTGGCAAAACCATCGGTATAGATATAGCAGACCTCATCCTGCTCCTCAAAAATCCTGTTGGCAAAAACAACGGGAAGTTTTTTTGAAATTTTTTTCAGATATTCTTTCATATCATCACTGTTCGAATACGTGTTAAAAATGATCCCGTCCACATTTCGTTTCATGATCTCATTGACATATTCCTTCTCAGAACGACGGCTGCACTCTGTATTGCATACAAAGACCATATATCCCTTCTCCAGCGCCACATCCTCCACACCGCGGAACATTTCATTGTAAAAAATATTCGTATATTCCGGCACGATCATAGCGATCGTCTTGGTTTTGCCTGTGCGGATGCCCTGGGCAAGGTAGCTCGGAGTATAGCCCAATTCCCTGATTGCTTTTTCCACAGCACTTTTTGTTTCCTCCTTCACACCGCTCTCACCGTTTAAAACTCTTGAAACAGTGGACTTGGAAACCCCCGCCGCCTTTGCAACATCAAAAATCGTACTCATAGATGCTTCCTTTCAGATTATGTCAATATCAATCCCAATAATCAACTTTATGCGGCAGTTCAATATCCCTGACATGGAACACCGGGTTACGGCCGCTTTCCACCTGCCGCTCATAATCCTTTAAAGCCCTCAGTGCATATTTACTGAGAACGATAATGACCGGCATATTGATAATGGTCATGCCTCCCATGGTCACGTCTGCAATATCCCACAACAGGCCTGCATTTAAACCTGCTCCGATAAAGATTACGACAGATGCGATAATGCGGTAAATGATCATAAACTGCTTACTGGGAACATGTCCCAAAATGTAATTTAAAACATTGTCAACATAATATAAATTTCCAAGCAGCGTGGTAAATGCGAACAAGATCATGGACACCGTGATAAAAAGCGGTCCGATCGTTCCAAACGCCTGCTGAAGGGCAGCCTGAACATATGGCGCTCCTGAAAGTGCTTCCGTAGGCTCGATGCCGGAACACATACACATAAATGCAGTAGCAGTACAAAGAAGCAGTGTATCGATAAAAACGGACAGAACCTGAACCAGACCCTGTGCCACCGGATGGTTGACATCAGCAGAAGCAGACGCATTAGGGGCTGAACCCACACCCGCCTCATTACTGAACAGACCGCGTTTGATACCATACATCACACAGGAACCGCTGAAACCGGAGAATATTGCCTTAAAGTTAAATGCCTCCCTGAAAATACGCTGGAAAACCGTTGGCAAATATCCAATGTTCAATACGATGACAACCAGAGAAACCAGAACGTACAGAACTCCCATGACCGGAACCATGACACTTGTTACTTTTAAGATACGCTGACCGCCTCCCAGCAGACAGTACCCTACGATCACGGCCAGAATCAGACCGATCACCCATGGAGATTTTTCCGGTACATAAAAGCTGTAGGACGAAAAAGTTGACTGCAGGTTGTAAGAAGCCAGCATATTGAATCCAAACCCATAAGTCAGGATCAGGAATACAGAAAATACAAGTGCCAGCGGACGGCTGTGCAGAGCTGCCTCAATATAATAGGCTGGTCCGCCATAGCTGCCTGCCGAACCACGCTTCTTATAAATCTGCGCCAGGGTACTTTCGATAAACGCGGAAGCGCCTCCGATAATAGCGATAACCCACATCCAGAAAACAGAACCAAAACCGCCCAAACAGATGGCAGTAGAAACGCCAACGATATTTCCGGTTCCAACACGGGATGCCGTTGATACCATGAGAGCCTGAAAGCTTGAAACCTTCCCCTCGCCCTCCTCCGGCTTTTCCATAGTCGAAGCAACTGCTCTCCCAATCAAACGGAATTGTACAAAACGAGTACGGAAAGTGAAGTAAATACCACCCAGCAGCAATAGGATGATCAGTAATTTCCCATACATAAAATTACTGATCATCGAAATAATGTTTGAAATCATATTCCCCTCCAAATTATAATTTTAGAATTATTATACGGAAATTATGGGGAATACACAATAGAAAAACCTTCTTATTTCAAATATTTCCGGCACTGCTGCTGCCGATCCTGTCACATCCTGCCTCAAGGTACGCTTCCATGGCTTCTCTGGTGCGGATGCCTCCTGCCGCCTTTATCCTCACATCTGTTCCGATATGCTCCTTGAAAAGCCGGATATCCGCAAGTTCTGCCCCGGCAGTACCAAAGCCTGTGGATGTCTTGATATAATCTGCCCCCGCCCGGGTAACGATCTCACAAAGACGGATCTTTTCTTCCTCTGTCAGATAACAGGTTTCAATGATCACTTTCAGGATATGGCTGCCTGCCGCCTGACGGAGCACACAGATTTCTTTCTCCACTGCATCGTAATCACGGTTTTTCACATCCGTAATGTTTATCACCATATCAATCTCATCGGCTCCGTCCTCCAGAGCTTTTTCTACTTCCGCCACTTTTGCCTCTGTCACGCTGTAACCCAAAGGAAAACCTACCACCGTGCAGATGGTAAGATTATGGTAGCTTTCCCGGATCCTTTTGATATAGCAGGGCGGTACGCATACAGATGCCGTGTGAAGCTTCTCCGCCTCATCACAAAGCTTTACGATATCCTCCCAGGCTGCATACGCCTTTAGCTGTGTGTGGTCTACATGAGACAAAATATCTGATTTTTCCATACCGTTCTCCTTCTTCTTCGTTATCATTCACATGAATTACTCTTCCATACTTTCTGCCGTAAAACTCAGAGGCAGCAAATCCTTCAGTTTATATACCTTATAATCCTCCGTTGATCTCGGCAGGATTATTTCAAATGTCTCCGGGTCGCAGAACTCCGCCATCACCTGGCGGCAGATCCCACATGGCGCACAGTAAGAAAAATCAGCGGCATCTTCCGGCTTTCCTACAATGGCAATGGCTTTGAAGTCTCTTTTTTCCTCATAGACTGCCCGGAAAATGGCAGTTCTCTCCGCACAGTTACAGGCCCCGTAAGACGCATTCTCAATGTTGCAGCCTCCGAAAATTTCTCCGTCCCCGCACAAAAGCGCGGCTCCCACCTGAAAGTGAGAATATGGCGTATAAGCTCTTTTCTGCGCCTCAAAAGCCTCTTTGATCAAGTTCTCCCTGTCTGTCATTTATTGCCCTTGCCATCCTTTCTGATCAGCTCACGGATCGCCTCCACCGCTACGGTAATTGCCATCTCCGTGTCATGCACCACAGGATTTGGCAGTCCTGCCTTTGCTCTTTCCTGGTTGGCAAGCGCCACAAACACTGAGCCTACCCTGACATCCAGATAACTTCCCACTACAAACAGCGCTGCGGACTCCATCTCTGAGGCGAGACAGCCAAGGCGTTTCCATGCCTCCCATTTATTCATCAGCTCATAGCTTACCGGCTTGATCTCCGGAGAGTGCTGTCCGTAAAAGGAATCCTTACACTGCACCACTCCCACATGGTATCTCTGCCCCAGCGTCTCCGCTGCATTGCACAGCGCATTCGTCACATCAAAATCCGCTACGGCAGGAAACTCAATGGGCGCATATTCCCGGCTAGTCCCTTCCATGCGGATGGCACCGTTTGCGATCACCAAGTCACCGCTTTCCACCTTCAGGTGCATTCCTCCGCAGGTTCCCACCCGCACAAAGGTATCCGCACCGCATTTTACCAGCTCCTCCATGGCAATGGAAGCGGACGGTCCTCCGATTCCCGTGGACGTAACGCTTACCTTCACTCCATCCAGAAAGCCGGTATAAGTCACAAACTCCCTGCTGTCTGCGATCAGCTCGACCCTGTCAAAATGCCGTGCGATCTTTTCGCACCGTTTCGGGTCCCCGGGAAGTATCACATATCTTCCCACATCACCAGGACCAACCTGTATATGATACTGTAGATCAGGATTTTCAGAATAATTGATCATAACACCGCTCCCTTCTTTAAACGGATTATTTCTTACTAAAACTATATACTGCCATATTTTATTTTGCAACTGTTTTCATATATAAAAGTGTACGTCCTGGCACATGCTCATGCCGAACCACGGGTATACCAGCCATTTTCCGCAATATAAAAGCGCCCTCACAGTCCGCCATAAACAGCTTTTTGTGAGGGCGCCGCCCTGTCAGGATGTATGCTCGGTACGCTTGCGCGCCATCAGCCCGCCGATGCGCCCTGTTTCTTTTGCTGAGAGGGATTTCCAGCCCCCTTCCAGAACCTTATCCAGTAACCCAAGCTCCTGGGCGATTTCGTACTTTGACTTCTCTTCAGGCGTCAGTTCACCATTCCGGTATGCTTCCACTTCTTTGTCTTTGTTCAAAAGTCTCACACTCCTTTTTCGTTTCCTTTGGAGTATGAACCAAAACCCCGAAAACTATACCTTATCTCTGTATGAAAATACTTCTGCGCCCTTATGACCTCCATTTTTATGGAATGTCTCCGGAATGCACCGGCAGCCTATCCCCTTGGAATAATGATCGCAGCAATAATATATGCCCAGATTCCGGCCCCGCCAAAGCAGGTCAGGATTACCCATGCCAGACGCACCAGGGTAGGATCAATATCAAAATACTCGGCAATTCCGCCGCACACGCCGCAAAGCATACAGTTTACTGTTGATTTGTATAAACGTTTGTTACTCATAATTTTATCCTTCTTTCTTATAATTATTAAATTATCTGCTCCTTCATTGCCGTCTTTCAAACCGGTATCAGTTTTCAAAGCTTACATCGATCTCTCCCATACCGCACTCCAGATCCAGTTCACGGACAGCTCCCGGATTCTGAATATCCTTTTCACGTCCAAGCCCGCTGTAACTCTCGCTTCCTATCGTAATATCACCGATGCCGCATTCCAGGCTGTAATTGTAATCCCTTTCTGCCCCCTTTACTCCTAAGGTCAGAGAACCGATACCGCATTCACCGCTGATTTTTTCAGCATCGATTCCTTCCAGATCGATCTCGCCTGCGCCGACCTCCACTTCGCACTCTTTCGCAATGATTCCGCCCGTGCCTGTAAATTCACCTGCTCCCACAGTCACGCTGACTGTCTCAGCCTGAAGCGTACCTGTGACCTCCACTGTTCCTGCATCCACTTCCAATTCCAGTTCCCGGAAAGAACTGCCCTTTGGATAGGAAACCTTAACACTTCGGTTATTCCTTTTCCTGCTGCTGGTGATCTCCAGCTCTTCATCATCCGACTTCACAGTTACATATTTAGAGGAATCATTTTCCACTTCCACTTTAATCGTATCTCCCTCATATTCCTGAAGGATCAGCTCATCATATCTCAGCTTGATTTTCACTTCCTGTACCGGGGCGATTTCATAAACCCGGGTATCTCCGCTTTTCACAGAAACCGCCTCGGTTTTGTCATCATCATCGTCATCCCAATCCCAATCATTATCGAACACATCCACAAAATGGAACCAGGATCTGTGCTCTCTGATGTTTTTCAGAACCTCTACGCTGTCCATAGTGGCTCCCATCGCCACACCTCCCACAGTAAACCCAATCCCAACAGTCGCAAACACGGCCGCCAGTACCAGCATTACCTTTGTAGATCTTTTCATCCCATCTCACCTTCCTTTCCTCTTCTATGAAGCAGATTGTAGCAAAAATCTGTTATTTTTCTCAAAAACCAGGGAAGCAGCCTGCCTGCGATACCTCCAATTGCCAGACAGAACAAAATCCCCAATGCCATTAAAAGGCATCCGATTCCAATTGTTAAAATTCCGGCTCCCGCAAAGGAAAAGCAAAGGCCGATTCCTGCGCCGATACATGCGCCTGCCCCGATGATCAGTCCCAATGCTGCGGCTCCCAGTCCAAATACCAGCAGGAAGGGCAGAAGTGCAATTGTAACCACTACTCCCACAAGGCCTCCCACTGCTCCTTTAATAAACGGTGATAAAAACACCAGCAGGATCAACACCAGAATGATTCCTGCGCTATTTCTTTTTTTCTCCGCATGATATCCTCTTCCGGCACGGCTGGCAGTCCTGTCATAAGTCTCACCGCTGCCCTGTGTGTCTCCTGTGTATCTTCTCTGCGTTCCCCTGGACCTTCCATAGCGACGGCTGTTATTGAACCCCTCCGGACCGTTCTGCGAATCGCCGGTTCCCTCTGTGCCATATTCGTAGGTTTCCGCTTTATCCTCCGCTGCGCCGCCCTGACCGGTCTGCGATGCTTTTCCTCCGGTCATTGCCGTGTACTTATCCGGCACCTGGGTATGCTCCCTGTTTCTGGAATCCTCATAGCCCCGCTCCGTATATTCTGCATATCCGTCATTGCTTTCCTTCAGGTCAGCCTTGATGATCGCAGCCACTTTGCCCGGACTTCCCAACTCCCGGATCACAGCCGCCTCGTTCTCCGGTCCTGCGTCATCAAAATAGTTTTCATAGTAATCAAGCGCTTCCAGCCTCTCGGCTTCAGATATATCGGAAAGCAATTTTTTCAATTGTTCCATAAACTGCGCTCTGTCCATATTCATATTCCTCCCTCAAACATCTTCGTTATCTTCGTAGAATAATTTTTCCACTCAACCTTGTATAAATTCAACTGAGCTTCGCCTTTCTCAGTCAGCTTATAGTATCTGCGATTCCGGCCTGCATATGCCTGATCATAAACCTCAAGGCAGTCATCCTTTTGCAGACGGCGCAGCACCGGGTACAAAGTTGATTCAGAAACATCCAGTACACCTCGGACATCCTGCGTTATCCTGTATCCATAGGTACCTTCCTGCTCTTTGGAAACTACTGCAAGGACAATCGCATCCAGGAGGGCAGCTCCTGTGTTGAATACCATCGAATCACTCCCTGTCTTGTATTTTTATAATATTATATGATTTATCAATATTATTTTGTTAGCAATACTATATATCATATAATATAGTTTTGTCAATAGTATTTAGAAAAAAGTGTGAATCCACTATAATAAGGTGAAAGCCGGCACACGAAGCCACGGCTGAACCGCTACATCAGATTAAAACGCGGATAAATCTCGGAGGAATAAAATGGATAATAACAGATATAACCTTCTGCCCGAGGCATTCCTGGAACGGATGCAGGAAATGCTTGGCGCAGATTACGAAGAATTTCTGAGAAGCTATGAGAAGCCCCGGACCTTCGGTCTTCGGGTCAACACAGCAAAAATTTCCTGTGAGGAATTTGAAAAAATCGTTCCCTTCCCCGTAGAAAGGATCCCCTGGATCCAAAACGGATACTTTTATCACGAGGAAAGCCGCCCTGCAAGGTGTCCTCTTTATCAGGCAGGCTTATATTATCTCCAGGAGCCAAGTGCTATGACCCCCGCCTCCCGGCTTTCCATTGAGCCCGGAGAATATGTGCTGGATATGTGTGCCGCACCGGGTGGAAAAGCCACTGCCGCAGGCGCTGCATTAAACGGTGAGGGACTTTTGGTTGCCAATGATATCAGCACCTCACGGGCAAGAGCGCTGCTCCGCAACCTGGAGCTTTTTGGAATCCCCAACCTGTTTGTGGCAAACGAAGCACCGGAAAAGCTGGTAAAAAGCTTCCCGGAATTTTTCCATAAGATCATACTGGATGCCCCCTGCTCCGGAGAAGGCATGTTCCGAAAGGAGGAGGCTCTGGCTAAGGACTGGACTCCGGAAAAATCCCGTGAGCTGGCCGGGATCCAGCGTCAGCTCATCCTGCATGCCGCAGATATGCTCCGCCCCGGCGGACAGCTTCTTTATTCTACCTGTACCTTTTCTCCTGAGGAGGACGAGGAAACCGTTTCTTACCTGCAGGAACAGCGTCCTGAAATGGAGCTTATTGAGATGGAGCCCTATGAGGGCTTTTCCCCGGGAGTGCCCGGGTGGGGAAATGGAGCGGAATGCCTTAAAAGATGTGTACGTATCTTCCCTCACAAAATGAATGGAGAAGGTCATTTCCTCGCTCTTTTTCATAAACCCGGCGAGACGCTCCGCCAGGAAACCAGGATACAGACAAAGCCGGATAAAAACGCCCGCAAATGGCTGGAAGCCTTTTTTGCTGAGATTGGCATGAAAGCTTTAGGCGGCCAGCCCTTTGACTGGAACCGGATAGAAATAAGGGCAGATAAGGTTTATTATCTGCCCCCTGCAGCTCACAGTTTCCGCGGAATCACATTCCTGCGAAACGGCCTGTATCTGGGTGATCTAAAAAAGAACCGTTTTGAGCCAAGCCAGCCCTTTGCGCTGGCTCTCAGAAAGGATGAGGTTTCTGCGGTTATTTCCCTTCATGTTCATGATGAGCGCCTCGTCCGCTATCTGAAAGGCGAGACGCTTACCATTGCTTCCGAAGAAGCCGCAAACCCGAAAGGCTGGCACCTCCTCTGTGTAGAAGGATATCCACTGGGCTTCGGCAAACTGGTAAACCAGACTTTCAAAAACAAGTATCCTGCCGGATGGAGAGTATGAAACAGGCGCCTCCAAAGGCGCCCGAATACTATAGCATAATTACTTTGTTTAAGGTAAAGGAGTAGATATATTTCTCCTTTACCTTTTTTCCTGTCATCCGCTCCAATGCCTGTGCATAATCCTCAAGCTGGGTGTGGTAAAGCTCCACCAGCTTTCTCTCCTCTCCCGGATAAACCCGATCTGTCTTATAATCCACAAGCACGATCTGGTCCTCCTCCCAGAAATATGCGTCGATGATCCCCTGTATCAGCACCCGTTCCTCTTCCGGCCATGCTTCATCCAGCTCAGACGCTTTTCTGGAAATCACAAAGGGCTGCTCCCGGTACAGCTTATCCGCAAGCGCTGCCTTTTTCATCCTTTTTCCGATAGATGACTCCAAAAATGCTCTTATATCCCCGACCCGGATACACTCCGCTTCTGCCTTCCCAAGCTTTTCCTGCTCCTGGAGCAGCTCGATCTGCTTTTGAAGCTCCTGATCCGTATCCGTTTTTTCGTAAACAAGGCATTCCATTACCCGATGATACGCCGTACCTCTGGCAGCTCCTGTGTACTCTTCTTCCTCTTCTGCCATAAACCTGGGAATCAGCGGCATCACATCCGGCTCAAAATACACGCTTTCTTCCTTGTCATACTCTCCCTGCCAGCTTCTTTTTTTCAGTTCTGACACACTGACCTTTACCGGAATCTCCCGCAAATATCCATGTGGGTAGACAAATCCAAAGCGTTCCCCAAGCTCTGACCGGATCTTTTCATCAAATACTCTTGTGGTGTCCCAGTTTTTCAGGATCTCCTCCTGCACCTGCTCTCCGGCCTGGTATAAAACTTCCTCCTCTGCAAGCTCTGCCGCTGTGATCTTTTTCACCTGAAAATCCGCCTCCGAACCATATAAGCAATTTTTCACAGCAGGTGCAATGCCATACTCCTCATACAGTCCGTCCATACATCTATGCCTGGAAAGGGCTGGAAGGACATAGGACCAGTAATTTTTTCCTTTCAGTCTGGTTCCAACTGACAGCAATTCCTCCTCGCTGTCCCGAAAACGGGACAAAGAAACCATCAGCTTTTCCAGCTTTCCAACGGTGCCCGCCATGATCAGCTTCTCTTTTGCCCTTGTCAGAGCCACGTACAGTACACGAAGCTCCTCTCCCAGGCTTTCCTTCAAAAGCTCTCTCCGGATCACCTGTTTATGCAGGGTGGACGCGATCACTCTTTTGTCCGGGAGGATGGCGTCCGCGCCAAGCCCCAACTCAGGATGGATGAGAAGCCTTGCATTCAGATCCTGAAAATTAAACTGTTTTCCCATGCCTGCCACAAATACGATGGGGAACTCCAGACCCTTACTTTTGTGGATTGTCATGACCTGTACTGCTCCTGTTCCTGCGCCGGACAGATTCACCTCCCCGTAATCCACCTCGTATTTCTGCAAATGCTCAATATAACGCACAAAATTAAACAGTCCCCGGTAGCTGGTCTTTTCATAATCCATGGCTTTTTCCACCAACATGGTCAGGTTTGCGCTTCTCTGTGCACCGTCCGGCAAAGCTCTGGCGTAGTTTCCATACCCGGTGCGCTCCAGGATTCGCAGGATCAACTGATGGACCGGCGTGTAAACCGCCATATCCCGGAACTCCTCCAGCAAAGCCTGAAAGCGCTCAAGCTTCTCCTTTAGCCGCTCCTTTTCCACATCCGCAAAAAGGCTGAGCTGCCCTTCCCCCATATAGGCCAGAACACTTTCGTACAGCATTCCTTCCGGATATTCACTGCGGATTTTTGCCAGTTCCTCCGCCGTACAGCCCACAATGGGCGATCGGAGCACTCCTGCCATGGGAATATCCTGCAGCGGATTGTCGCAGATCCGGAGATAATTCAGTACCGTCACCACCTCCATTGCAGAAAAATACCCGGTTTTGGATGCAGTGTAGGAAGGAATTCCCTGGGAGGACAACACCTCCCCAAAAGTTTCAGACCATCCTGCCGCCGTTCTCAGAAGGATTACAATGTCCCCGTATTCCGCCGGGCGGTACGCCCCTGTTTCCTTATCCACTACATTTTCATTTCCCACAATTTCCCGGATACGGTGGGCAACTGCCAGTGCCTCCAGTTCCCTGGCGTTTTGTCCCGCCTGCTCCTCGTCAAGCTCCTCCCCGTCCTTTTCCACAAGAAGGATTTCTGTCTTTAAAAATTCCTCCTCCCCTCCTTCCGGGAAAACAGCGCCGGGATAAAGTGCTGCTGCTTCGTCGTAATCAATTCCTCCCAGATCACTGCCCATGATCTGTCGGAAAATATAGTTCACGCTCTCCAAAACCTGGGGCCTGCTGCGGAAATTTTTATGAAGGTCAATGCGCTGCTCTCCGCTGTCCTCCAGTGTATAGCGCTTATATTTTTCCATGAAAAGCTCCGGCCTTGCAAGGCGGAACCGGTAGATACTCTGCTTCACATCACCTACCATAAAAATATTCTGCCGATGGTTTATCCACCCGGAGACGCAATTGGTGATCATCTCCTGCACCAGGTTGCTGTCCTGGTATTCATCCACCAGCACCTCTTCATATTTCCGCGAAAGCTCCTCTGCCGCCTGGCTCATGTGATAAGTTTCTCCGTCCTTTCTCACAAGGATCTCCAGGGCAAAATGCTCCATATCTGTAAAATCCAGAACATTCTTTTCCTTCTTTTTCTCTCCGAAACGCCGGATAAACTCCCTGGTAAGCTCCACCAGGACTTCCATAGGCTCCCTGCAGTATTTCACCCCTTCCAGGATTTCCACCTCACTGCACTGAAAATACCTGGCGCCAAGCTCCTTCAAAATAGCCTTTTCCTCTTCCCGGATACTTTTTACCTGTTCCTTTTTCTGCTCGTCCACTGCCTCCTTCGGTTTTTTGGCAGAGAGCCTTGCAAAAGAAGGACTGGATAAAAGCGTTTCCACCTTGCTGTAATCCTGCTCTGCTGCTCCCCTAAGGGTCTCCCCGATCAAAAGAAGGTCTGCCTCCACAGCCTCCTCATAAAGATATGGTCCTTCCGGCTCCAGACAGATTTTCCTGGCTTCCTCTGCAAGAGCTTTTGCCTCCTGAAGCTCCTGCACCACGCCCTCCCATAACAATTTCATCCATTCAGAGCTTTTTATCTCCTCCAGACTGTCCATCTTATAATTATCCAGACATCCTTCCAGCCACTCCAGGGGATAAGGATTGCTCATGGCTGTCTGGTAAAGATCCAGGATCAGCTCTTTGATTCCTTCGTCAGACTTTCCCGGTGCATAGCATTCCACAAAATCATGATACGCCTCTTTCTGCTCTGCGTAATAGTCCTCCATGAGACCCTTCAGAACCTCTTCCCGCAGCAGCTTCAGTTCCCCCTCATCCGCGGTCCGCCAGCCCGGATCTAACCCGATCAGGTGAAAATAGTTACGGATTATATAAGAGCAGAATCCGTCGATGGTGGTGATCTGGGCCGTATGGATCAAGGCTGCCTGTCTCTGCAAATGCTCATTGTCAGGATCGTTATAAAGCGCATTCTCCAGTGCTCTGGAAATACGCTCCCGCATTTCTCCTGCCGCAGCTCTGGTAAAGGTCATAATCAAAAGCCGGTCAATATCCACCGGTTTTTCATGGTCTGTCACCTTGCTTAAGATTCGTTCTACCAAAACCGCCGTTTTTCCGGATCCGGCGGCAGCGCTGACAAGAATATTCCTGTCACGCAGGGAAATAACCTTTTGCTGTTCCTCTGTCCACTTTACGCCCATTTATTCCACCTCCTCTGTAAATGCCTTCCATAGCTCTTCATCGGAAAAGCTTTTCAGACGCCGGAATTCGTATCCCGGAACCTTCCTGTCAAAACCGCACACTCCACCGTATGGACAATAAGTACATGCGTTTTTCCTTTCCAGCTCATAAGGGGAAACCTGAGCGTCTCCGTCCAGGATTGCTGAACGGATATCTTCGATCTTCTTTTTAACATATTTTCCCAGAATGTCAAACTGTTCCCTGGTGGCTACAGAGGAATTTTTCCGGAAGCTTCCGTCTTTATTGAAAGCTACCGGAAGAGCCAGCAGATGTTTGTCCATTTTTTCCACCAGTTCTCTGTCTGCCTGAACCAGACCGTTCATTTTCAGCTCCTTCAGAAGCTTTTCACTGACACTGCCTATATCGGCATTCATTTTTTCCCCGATCATGGGATCCTTGACATTGTAGTAGAATATCCCGGCAGGAACCACCTCCCTGTCCGGGTATTTCTTTTTCTCCACCTCCAGCGCGCCGTCCAGATAGATCATAAGCTGAAGCTGCAGGCCATGGTAAAGGGATACCAGGTCAAAGGAGGTACTTCCGGTCTTATAATCAATGACCCGTACAAAGACCCTGCCTTCCTCCTCAAGAACATCCACGCGGTCAATGCGGCCGCCCCCGAAGGAAACCTCAAATCCCTCCGGTTCAAACTGTCCCTCTTTCAACTGCTCCTGCAGTGCCCATACGGTTCTTTTCAGAATACGCCTTGTCCGCTGGATCATATATTCGTTCCGGGCGCTGCTTTTCAAAATGGTATTGCCGTAATCAGCCGTCACCTCATCCACGCACCGGTCTACAATCCTGTCCCGGAGTTCTTCCGTCAGGTCCCTCCATCGCAGGCCTTCTTTTCGGACTTCATTTGCGAATTTTTCCAGAGACTGGTGCATAACATTTCCCATATCCATAGCCCGGAACTCATACTCCGCCCTTTCCGTCAGGTGCAGGCCGTATTGCAGGAAATGTGCAAAAGCACATGCCGAATAGCGTTCCAGCCGTGTGGCGCTGTAAGGCGAGACTTCTCCGTAAAGCACCTTTGCCACACTTTTGCTGATCAGATCCTTTGGTTTTCTGGTCAGCGAGGCGTCCACCAGCCCTCTGATCAGAGAGCTGTATTCGGGACTGTTCAGATACCAGCTATACAATTCTCCGAACAGGGGCGCATCCTCCGGCGAAGCCTTTCCGGAAAGCCCTTCCAGAAAGCAGTCCAGACTTGTTCCGGGAAGCTCCAGGCTGTCCAGAGTGTTTTCCTGCTCCTCGGCGCGCAGAATTTCCAGTCCCGGATATAGTACCTTGATCTTACCGATCAGATACGCCGGGCTTATCGCCTCTCCCTTGCTGTTTGACAGACTGTAGGACAGGTTCAGAAGGCTGGAAGGCTTTGTCAGATTCAGGTAGAGATAAAATCTCTGCATATTCATAAGTTCCTTCGGTCCCGGCGCCAGCTCCATTCCCTGGTCGGAAAAAAACTCCCTGTCCATTTCCGTCAGGATGCCGCCCGAATCCGTATTCTTCGGAATGTTTCCTTCGTTTACTCCCACAAAAAACAGGGCTTTGATATCCTTCAGCCTGGTTCTTTCCATATCCCCCACAAGAATCTGATCCATGCTGGGCGGGATCAGCGCCACCTTTGCCTGGGAAAGTCCGGTCTCCAAAAGCTGCCGGAACTCCTGACGGCTCACGGTCTCTTCCCCCAGGATTTCTACCATTTTATCAAAAAGGTCCATAATGATCCCATAGATCTGGGCATACTCCTTTTCCATGGCCTTTTCTCCCATGGCTTTGAAATACAGCTCCTGCTTTTTCAGCTTTGCCTGTACCTGGCTTTTTACAATAAAATCATATAAAATGCGGCAATACTCTCCGACCGTTTTTTTTCCTCCGGAAAAGCCCTCTGCCAGGGGCTTCACCTCTGCGGCAAATTTTTCGCGGCTTTCATTTAAGCTCTGGATCTCCTCCGGACGCATTCCGCGATAGATCCTCACCCATTTTTCAGAGTACCGTTTATAGCCCCGTATACCCATAGCTATGACGTAGTTTTCCAGCCTGTCCGTCTCCTCCCTGGATATATCTGACATGCCGCAGCGGAGATACCGGAACACGCTTTCATAGGAAAAGCCCTCCGCCGCCATTTCCAGCGCTGCCCGCAGATATTCCACAAAGGGATTCATGAGCACCGTATGCTTCTCATCCAGGAAATACGGGATCTCGGCTTCCTCAAACACCTGTGCGGCAAGACTCCCGTATTCCTCCAGGTTTCCCGTGATCACCGCGATTTCTCCGTATTTCATCCCCTCTGTCCGCACGAGACGCCGGATGCGCCTGGCTGTCTCCTCCATCTCCTTCAGGGGATTTCCGGCGCAGAAGATGCGGATTTCCTCCTGCTCCTTCTCATAGGCCTCTCTTCCGTAACGGAAAAGGTGGCTCTCCAAAAAGGCAAGGGCCGGAGCCTTAGCAAACCGGGACTTTTCTCCCGGAAGGATGTTCACCGGATCCTCGATCTCCTTTGTCAGCCCTGCAAGAGTGTGGATCATCTTGCGGCTCATATAAAAAAGCTGGTGCGGCTTTCCCATTTGCCAGGGATTTTCCCTTGCATCCAGGGTCACTGTGACCAGCACACTGCTGCACACTGCCAAAAGCTCCCGGATCACATTTACCTGAATGGGCGTAAAGCCGGTAAAACCGTCCAGAAGCAGCACGCTGCCCTTCATTCTCTCGGAGAATTGAAGTACCTTTAACAGGACGTCCATCACCTCTTCCCCGGTCATGTAATGCCCTTCCAGATATTCCCGGAAAGCCCGGTAAAGCACCCCCACATCCTGAAGCTTCATGTGGAGCAAAGTCTGATCCCGGGATTTTTCCAGCATTTCTTCCATATCCTCTTTTCGGATATCATACTGCATAAATTCTGAAAGAAGGGATTTTACCTCATCCAGATACCCTGGCTTTTTCATCTGGCTTCCCAGATACGGCAGCTCTTTTTCGTGTCTCTGTACAAGCTTTTGCAGAACCATACTCTTTCCCATGTCCTCCAAAAGCTTCCGGTTATCCCCGCCCACCTCCCCGAAAACCCGGTATGCCAGCCTCTCAAAGCTGAGAACGTCGATATTCAGGATTCCTTTTCCCGGATGAAGCTCCACCAGCGTCTTCTGTGTCTGCATGGTAAACTGCTCCGGTACAATGACATAATAAAGCTTTTCCGGATGCTCCATGGATTCCCGGATGATGCGTTGATATGCGTAGTGTGATTTTCCTGCGCCGGAATTTCCTATGATAAACTGTAATGACATAAATACACTCCTCTGGCTCATGCCCATTCTGTTTTTTACGTCCTGTTATTCCATCATTGTACCATAAACCTGTGAGGAGTTGTTCTATTTTATCAAAGAAAAAAGCCTGATTTTATACGGGCTATGGTATTTCGCAAACACCCATTATCTTATAATTTGCAGGAGTTTGCTGTGCTTGGGGTATATCAGGATTCCGGATGATGAGAGGATTATTTGTTACGGAAAAATTCCGAATAATGTTTGCAATATGGCTTTCAATCATGCGGATAGCAATTTATTTTTCAAAAATTTCATTTTAAAAAATATTCTGAATTATTAAATTTGCACATTTTTTTTATAGAAAATTCTATTTGTGTGTTCTTGTTTTTTTGGTATAATAACATTATTAAATATAGTTAATGTGATGAAAAAAGCAGACAAAAGCGAATGAAATAAGTAGAAGGGAAGGTGGTGAGTACGAAAAAAATGTAAATAAAGCAAATGACTGATTTCTACCCTACTTGCAGTGGAATTAATATTTAGTATGTGCTATGTTCCAATACAGGCAAACGAAAATTCATCAGATATTGTTATTCTTGATGATGGATACGAAATCGGAGATGGGGAAGTAAGCGATTGGGTTAAGTTTATTGACTATGATGGGCAAACTGCCGTTTTAAAAACAATAGTAACCAGCGATAACCATTCCTATATTATTTCAGAAAAATCTGGGCAGACCAAATGCAGCAGCGGAGGTGAGATTAACTACAAGAAATATATTTTTGATTTACTCCATCCGCAAAACACGGTTCCTCATGCCAGCAACCAGCCCGTTATCACACCTTATGGCTCAGAAATCACTGGCTCACAATATAAGCATGTACGAATAGCCGATGCCATAGTTGAACTCAATACCGAAGATATGGCTGCTTTAGGTTTCATGGGAGTGGAAGCTGTAATTGAACTGTTCGAAAAAAAATGAATGTACCGACGAAAGTAATGCTCAAAATCATTAATGGTGCTGCGCAACTGCTGTCAGATGTTCCGGATAGAATGGTAATAACTACCGTAACATATGAAGTAATGATCAAAGACCATACAGGAAAATATTCCTACTATACACACTGTTATCACGTTCAATATCTCTGTTACTATTCAGATGGAATAGTAGCCGAAAATGATTATTATCAATCTGTAGGAGGGTGAAAATGGAAAAAAAATTTATAAACCGCGCCATTTCCTTGCTGTTCACTATTTCAGAGCTTACTAAATTTTGGTGCACAAAATCTTCTAACGTACATGATGCTGGCATTTTTCTGATAATAGTGACAGCCATAGAGATAGCAATTTATTGCTGCCTTATTGCTATCTCTTATAAATCAGGATATAAGAAACTGGTTCAGGAAGGTTTCTTACTGGCAACGGGAGGTATAATGCTTTCTATTCTTCACTATTATAAATATTACAACTGACAATTACCAATCGTATTCTGCGGACAGATAAAAGCGAAATGTTTGAAGCCCTTTCCCTAATGAATTTTAGCATAAATCTTCTCATTTGATAATAGGATATACAAAGTAACAGTTCAGCTAGGGGAGGCGCATACCATGAGTTCCAAAACCAAAATCATTGTGTTACATATGAAGGAAGTGGTGTACACCATCATTTTTCTGATCCTTGCCATTCTTCTGGGCGTGCTCATCTTTTTTATGTTCGGACCGGGCAAAAGCATGGCAACGTCCGGCAGCGTTTCCGGCAAATATATGCCAGGGATCTACCGATCGTCTATCACCTTAAACAGCAACACCTTTGATGTGGAGGTGGCTGTGGAAGCGGACCGGATCAAGTCCATTGATCTTGTAAACCTGAGCGAAAGCACTCAGGCCATGTTTCCCCTCATGGAGCCTGCCCTGGAATCTCTTGCAAGCCAGATCTACACCAGCCAGTCCCTGGAAAATATCGAATATTCCAGCGACCGGAAATACACCTCCATGGTTCTTTTGAGCGCCATAGAAGACGCGCTGAAAAAGGCGGAGAACCCCTGAAGTTCCCCGCCTTTTCCTGTATACCGTTATCTGTTCAACGTATTTCTTCCAATTCCTCCATCCATATGGCAGCGCTGGCGTCGCTTGGCATCCGCAGATCGCCTCTCGGAGAGAGCGCCACGCTTCCCACCTTCGGTCCGTCCGGCAGACAGGAGCGCTTAAACTGCTGGGCGAAAAACCTGCGGTAAAAGGTTTTCAGCCAGTTCAAAATCGTCGCTTTATCATAGCGCCCTTCAAATGTCCGGCAGGCAATGCGATAAATCTTTTTCGGTTCAAACCCTGCGCGGAGCATATAGTACAGATAAAAGTCGTGAAGCTCATATGGTCCCACAAGATCCTCTGTTTTCTGGGCGATCTGACCGTTTTCCGGCGGCAGAAGCTCCGGGCTTACCGGTGTGTCCAGAATGTCCAGAAGCACCTCCTGGAGCCTGGCATCCCCGCAGGTATCGGCATAGTAACGGACAAGATGGCGCACCAGTGTTTTCGGCACCGACGCATTTACGCCATACATGGACATATGATCGCCATTGTAGGTAGCCCATCCAAGAGCCAGCTCAGACAAATCGCCTGTTCCCACTAAAATAGCCCCTTCCTGGTTTGCCATATCCATCAGGATCTGGGTTCTCTCACGCGCCTGGCTGTTTTCGTAGGTCACGTCGTGTACCTCCGGGTCATGTCCGATGTCGCGGAAATGGATGCTGACCGCCTCTTTGATGTTTACCTCGGAAAGCTTTGCGCCAAGGCATTGGCTTAATTTGCAGGCATTCTGATAGGTTCTGTCCGTAGTTCCGAAGCATGGCATGGTAATGCAGTGGATCTGGTTTCTGGGAGCGCCCATGATATCAAAGGTGCGGGCAATAACCAGCAGCGCCAGCGTAGAATCAAGACCGCCTGACAGTCCCACAGTGGCTTTGCTGCTGTGAACGTGCTCCAGACGTTTTTTGAGTCCCATTGCCTGGATATTCAGGATTTCTTCACACCGCATGTCCCGTTCTTCCTTCACGGAAGGTACGAAGGGATTGGGATCAAAAATCCTTGTCAGCTTTGTCTCTTCTATTTCTGTTTCAAAAGGGATCACTTCGTAGCCGCTGCTGTCAGCCGGGGGATAGGTGGAAATCCTCCGCCTTTCATCCGCCAGCCTCTGTACGTCGATTTCCCCGTAAATCACACTGTTGCGGAAGCGCTTTCCCTCAGCAAGCGTAACGCCATTTTCCGCAATCATGTTCTGTCCGCCGAAAACAAGGTCCTGGGAGGACTCTCCCTCTCCTGCTGTGGCGTAAACATAGCCGCCGATCAGTCTTGCCGACTGTCCGGATACAAGGCTTCTTCTGTAGGAATCCTTTCCTACCATCTCATCGCTGGCAGAGAGATTTACGATAATGTGTGCTCCCGCCTGGGCATGAGATACGCTTGGCGGATCCGGTACCCACAGATCCTCACAGATTTCCGCTGCTACCGTAAATTCCGGAATATCCTCACACGCAAACATAAGGCATGTTCCGAAAGGAATCTCTTCCTCTCCCACTTTGTGATAGTCAAAATCGTCTGTCCCTGCTGTAAAATGACGCTGCTCATAAAATTCATTATAATTCGGCAGATGCGTCTTAGGCACAAAGCCAAGGATACTGCCTCGATTCAGCACGGCTGCCACATTATACAGCCTGCCGTTATGGCGCATGGGCAGACCTACAAACACCAGCGCATCCACTTCCTCTGTATATGCTGTGAGTTCCAGCAGGCTTTCCCATGCACTGTCAAGAAGCCTTCTCTGCAGAAACAAATCCTGACAGGTATATCCGGTGATACACAGCTCCGGGAACACCATCACTTTCACGTGCTCCTTTTTCATTTCATTCATGAGACGCTTAATCTCCTGTGTGTTTGCACGGCAGTCTGCCACGGTAATCTTCGGTGTGGCGGCTCCCACTTTGATAAATCCCTGTTTCATGCTCCTACTCCTTATTTACATTTTCTGAGAATCTCTTTTAGCTCTTCCACAGTAAAGGTATAATTTGTGTTGCAGAAATGGCAGTTCAGTTCCACCGGCTTGCCTTCCTGGATCATCTCATTTAATTCCTTGCGTCCAATGCTGATCAGGGCTTTTTCCACGCGGCTCTTGCTGCAGTTGCAGTAAAACTGTGTTGGAACCCGGTCGTTGATCTCTACGTCAAAACCATCCAGGACCGTCTCCAGCAGGCTTTCCGGCGTATGCCCCTCTTCCAGAAGGCTGGTGACAGAGCTGATCTTTGCAACGTTCTGTTCAAGCCGTGAAATCACGGATTCCTCCGCAAAAGGCATGAGCTGTACAATAAATCCCCCTGCCTGACGCACCGTGTTATTTTTATTCATCAGGACTCCCAGGCCAACGGCAGAAGGCACCTGCTCACTGGTTGCAAAATAGTAGGTCAGGTCCTCCGCAATCTCGCTTGTCTGAAGGGCAACCTGTCCCAGATAAGGCTCTTTCATTCCCATGTCTTTGATAACGTTCATAAAGCCCACGCCCACAGCGCCGGCCACATCCAGCTTTCCTTTGCTGTTAGCGGGAATGCACACGTCCGGATTGCCTACATAGCCTTTTACATTTCCCTGGGAATCTGCGGTCACCGTAATGCCCTGTAAGGGACCGCCCGCCTTAATCTGCAGGGTCAGCACGTCCTTTTCCCCTTTCATCATGGTGCCCATCATGGCTCCTCCGGTGAGAAGCCGTCCCAATGCGGCAGTGGCCACCGGGCTTGTATTATGATCTTTTCTTGCAGTCTCCACCAGATCTGTGGTAACTGCGGCAAAAGCACGGATCTGTCTGTTTGCCGCAACTGCACGTATAATATAATCGCTCATTTTTATTCTCCTCCATCCTGTTTTTTGCCATGTTCTCTCGCGATAAAGGTCAGTCTTCCGCTGTCTGACGCCGGTGGCTCCAAAGTGTAGGCATCATATAGTTCCAGCAGCTCCAGTCCTGCTTTTGTAAGCAGCTCCTTTATTTTCTCTGCCGGGTACGCTCTCTGGCAGTGAACCTCCTCACATTTCTCGTACAGACCGTCCTCTCTTGGCAAAAACAGCGCCAGCTCATATACATTTATCCCTGTTTCCGGATCATAACTGTTTTCCCAGATAAAGCTGCCTTCCTCGCGATTCTCCGCAATGGTGGTATCCCCCAGCATTTCCTGATATTTATATATTGTGTTCATATCAAAGATAAAAATACCGCCCGGGTCAAGATAGTTGTTTACCAGGGTAAAAACCTGCAAAAGCTCCTGCTCTTCCGTTATATAGTTCAGGCTGTCGCAGACGCTTACCACTGCACGTACTGTACCGTACAGCTCAAACTCCTGCATATCCTGCAGCAGATACAAAATATCATGACCGGACTCTGTCTTCTTTTCCATTGCCTCTGCCAGCATTTCCTCAGAGTTGTCCACGCCGATCATATCGTAGCCTTTCTCAGCCAAAAGCTCTGTGACGATTCCTGTGCCGCAGCCAAGCTCCAGCACCAGGCCATCCTCAATGCCGTATTCCCGAAGACGCTCTTCCAAATAATCCGTCCATTCCCCGTAATCAATATTGTCCTGGAAAATATCGTAAACAGAAGCAAAAGCTCCGTATGCCTCCATATTATCCATCTAATCCCTCCAGATATGCCGCATATTTTGCACAGCTATCATACCATATTATGGTAGATTTTCCAACAAAAACGTGATACTTTCCGCGGGAATGAACCAGGCGGCTGCGATTTACGCAGCCGCCTTATCATTGTAGCTTATCCGTTTCTGTTAAGTCCTGTTATTCTACGGGCATGTAGTATACATCAGCGCCCTCACCGTGCCAGTAATAGTCTACGTCATTCTGGTCGTAAACGTCCTCATTGTTGGCAAAGCGGTATGTGTTTCCATCGAAGTCCTTCCAGTTTCCGCTTCCGTCTGGGGTGATAACAAGAGGATGTCCATCAGAGTTACGGTAAATGGTTCTGGTCTGGCTGGTGTCGGTAAGCTGTGCTGCCGTAAAGCCAGCAGAATTTCCATAGGTGCCGTCATCTGCGGAGCCGTTGGAGGAACTACTGTCAGCAGGTGTTGTTCCTTCTGTTGTACCTTCAGTGCCGGTTCCTGCGGTATTGTCTCCTGCCGCAGCACCGTCTGCAGTATTACCATCTGCAGTTCCATCCGTAACAGGAGCTGCTGCCTTCAGAGTGGACTCACCTGCCATCTGGAAGGAATCCACAGCAGTCTGAATGCCTGCCAGAGAAGCATCATCCACTACAGATCCGCAGATATTGTAATACTCGCTGTCATTTGCAAAAATCTTATTCACTGCGTATGCATAACCGCCGCTCTTTTCGGTATCCATATATTTCACTGTGTAGGAATAAACGCCTACGCCATTCACATCGTTAGCCGTATAGTTCTGGATCTCAAAGTCAGTTCCCTGGGTCATATCATTTGCCTGCTCCAAGGATACAGCCAGATCCTGGGTATTTGGGATCACTGCGGAAGACATGTCCTCCTCTCCCTGACCGTGAAGAATGAGGATTTTTCCCTGCTCCGGAGATTCAAAGCTTACCATATCAGCTTCATCGGTCTTGTTTGACCAGGTGGCATCCGGAAGCTTGATCGCAATTGCTCCTGTGCTGGATGTATATGTGGTGTCCTGTACATCAGGCGCGATGGTTGGTTCCGGGGTCGGTGTTGCAGTGGGCTCCGGACTCGGAGTGGTTTCATCTACTACTACCTGCTCCTCCGGTTCATCTCCGTCAAAAATGCAGCCTGTGGCAGCACAGGAAAGAGTTACTGTTATGGCTAAGATCGCTAAAATCCGTTTGTTCTTCATAGTATCCTCCTTATTTCGCAACTGCTCGGTCACCTTCACAATTGCCTTCGTTAGTTTCATATCCATCAGACTATATTTTACAATTTTATTACAAACCTGTCAATGTTTTTCCCAGTATGCTTTCTAAATTTCTTGTGAACTTATTATAAACTTTATGGGCAAAAATTATTCAAATTTAATATTTTCGTGACAAACCTTTCCTGTTTATTATAGCATAGGATGTCATACTTTTGTAAAATTTATTTTCCTCTTTTTTCCAACTGCAGGTCTGTATAATCATACATATGGAGTCTGTGCAGGGCACGGGTGGCTGCAATATATCTTCCCTGTCTTGCCAATGCTGTGGTATCCCACGCCGGAAACAGGGAAAATACCTGGTCAAATTCCAGACCCTTTGCCAGATAAAATGTAGTAACGGTCAGACCTTTGCGGAAGCTTGTGCTGTCCCTGTGTAGGTATGAAAAACGGTTTTCCGTATCAAAACCGGCTGCCGCAAGCATTTCCTTTAAAAGTGCCGCTGCAAGGTCTGCCTCCTGCCTGGTGCGCAGAATCACTGCCGCTGTCTCATACTCGTCCTCTCCCAGAGAAAGCTTTTTCACAATTTCCTTCAACGCACCTTCCATGGCTGCAAAATTCTGTTCCTCCACAGGCTCGCCGTGACGTTCAAACAAGTCCATGTCTGTAATCCCTGCAAGGCTGTTTGCATAGGAAGCAATCTCCACCGTATTCCGATAGCTTTTATTCATCACGATTTTTCGGATATCCCTGCCGAAAATCCCGGGCAGGAAGGTAAGCACATCCTGATGCTCTTCTTCCATCGTCTGTGCCTTATCGCCCAGGATAGTCATACGGCATGAAAACATCCTGCGCAGGATAAGATACTGCAGACGTGAATAGTCCTGCATTTCATCCACCACCAGATGCTTGATTCCGGTGTGACCGCTTTGGCTCAGCAATCTGTATTTCAGATAAAGCACCGGGTAGACATCCTCATAGCGAAGTTTTCTCTTTTCCAGAGGTTCATCGGGCAGTACAGGGTAGCCTTCCTCCTGAAGAAACCAATTGTACAGAATGTAAAGATCTCTTGTCTCGTACATGCTCATGAATTTTCCCATCACAAGCTCCCGTTCCTCCTCTGCCAGGTCTGCTCCCCGCAGTGTTTCCACTTCATCAATAAAATATTCTGCAACAGCTTCCATGCGTGAAAGAAGCGGGATATCTGTAAATTTAAAATAAAACATCTCTATAATATCCTCCTCTTTTTTGCAATAGCCTTTGTATTCCACATCGCGGAAGTTCATAAGCTCGTCCTCAAGCCTGGTAAGGAAGCCTTCCAGTCTGTTCAAAAATTCCCCGGACTGTTTTTCCCGGTAAAGATCAGGAAGCTCAGGAAGATTCAGTGTTCGCTCAATCTGATCGTAGCGATCCTCGCAGTCGGAAACTGTGTCCTTTAGCTGGCGATAGGCAAACAGGTCAAAGCTCATTTCCCGGATGTTTTCCTCTCCCAATTCAGGAAGAATATGGGAGATATAATCTGCAAAAATACTGTTCGGCGACAGGATCAGTATATTGGAGGATTTCAGATTTTTCCTGTCATGGTATAAAAGGTAGGCGATGCGGTGCAGGGCAATGGAGGTTTTTCCGCTTCCTGCTGCCCCCTGAATGACCATAATTCTGTCCTTTGTGTTGCGGATGATGGCATTTTGCTCCTTCTGGATGGTACGGATGATGTTTTTCAGCGCAACAGTGCCATTGCTGCCAAGCTCTGCCATAAGGATCTCATCGTCAATTTTTACATCACTTTCGAACTGATAGATCATACGGCCCCGGCGGATCTTATACTGCCATTTGGAAGTGATTTCCCCTGTCAACTCACCAAGGGGCGCCTCGTAGGAAGCCGGGCCTTTGTCGTAATCGTAAAAGAGTCCGCTTACCGGCGCACGCCAGTCATAGACAAGCGGGACTTTTCCGGCGCTTTCTGCAAAATTTCCGATTCCAATATAAAATGTTTCCGGCTCTTCATCGCCGTCATACAGAAAGTCCACTCTGCCGAAGAATGGGGAGTCCTGCATTTTTTTGAATCTTCGTTTCAGGTGAAGCTGCTGTTCGTTTGCATTTATCTGATGGAGCAGGGCCTGCTGGTTATCAAAATTTTCATAACCGTACTGGTCCATCTCCGTGTAATTTTCCCAGTAGTATTCGTTCATTTCCTCAATCTCTTTCTGTCCGTCTGCAATAGACAGACTGATCTCTGAGATTCGGGCCTGAAGCTTTTCCAGGACATATGCCAGGTATTCTTTTCCGTCTTTGTTATTTATCATCATGATAAAAACTCTCCAATCCTGCTGCTGTTTTGAAAATTTGCTCTAATATTATAACCTACTTTTTGAAAAAAGTATAGCATGACGTTGCCAATGCAAAGAACCTGCTGGTTACTGTACCACTACGGAAGGTACGCCTTCGGCATAGAAGCTCCTTATTCATACTTAAACATCAAAAACGAGGATACGCACATAGTTCGCATCCCCGCTTAAGCTATTATTCATCCTGATTCGTATGATGTTTCAATTTTTCCAGTTCTTTTTTCAGCCGTTCCAATTCCTGTTCCGCTCTGTCAGCGCGTTGGCGTTCCCGTTCTGTGTTCACCCGCTCTTCCTTCATTCCCTGGCGGATGAGCATCTCTTCACGCTCGGCTATCTTCATATATTCCAATGACACCTCCCTGTCATGCTTTACTGTTTCCACCATTTTGTGGATGCCACGCAAGCTCTCGTTCTGGGCATTTTCTTTTTTCGTGTCTTCCATATAGTGAAGCAACTGGCGTAATTCTTCCGGCGGGTTTCCCCTTTTTCCTTTTGTGTAAAGGAACAGGGTTCTGGCTCCTCCAGATAAACATCAAGCCGTGCGCCGTGCTTATCTGTATTGCTTCCGTAATAAACCTTCTGCGGTATTACTTTTAGCTTCCCGAAGTCTCTTTGGAAAATCACCTTCAATAGCTCCCTCATGAATTTTTCTCCGATTTCAGGATATGTCACCATGGAACCAAATAAAAAATCATCCAATAGATTCAGTTCTTCCAGTTTTCTTCTTGGCATGTCAGTTCCTCCTCTCTTTTTGGTCGGAAAGAAGAGATGACTATGCTTTGGAATTATTTGCCATTTCACTGCTTTCCGCCATATTTTTCTATTCTCATATGGGGAATTAGCAGCCGAACGGCTTAGAATTTTCCCAGATATGTAATTATATTCTAACAGGGCTGTTAGCTTATGTCAACAAATACGCAAAAAGAAAAGGCCGCCAATATTGTCTTATCCTGGCTGCCTTTTCTCTTTATTCAATCACGGTTGATATCTGATTACTCCGCTACGGCTCAGCTATTTTTTAATCTTAATTCCCTTGGGTGCGCTTGCTGTACCGGCAATCTTTTTACCTTTTACTTTTCCGTAGGGAACCACCTTATAATAATAAGTTTTCTTTTTTACCAGCTTTGTATTTGTAAAGCTGGTGGTTTTTGCTGATGTGATGGTTTTGATTTTTTTGTATTTTCCATTTTTCTTTGTAGCGCGATAAATATAATAGCCGGATGCGCCTTTTGTTTTCTTCCAGGTTATCGTGGCTGTTTTACTCTTTTTGTTTTTTACGGTAACCGATGTTGTCAGGCTTGCTGTCTTGCCATTGGCATCAGAACTGCTGTAAATGGTAGTACCGTTTACTTTGCGGTAAGCTTTTACCGTATAGGTATATTTATACCCGGCCTTTACATTTGTATCTTTATATGCTAAAGATGTTGTTGTTTTTACCAGCTTCCATACACCAGAATCTATTTTTCGATATACCTGATAGCCGGAGGCTTCATTCACCTTGTTCCATTTCACTGTAATTGAGCTGTAGGAAGGAGTTGCGCTTGCAAGCTTCGGAGTCTCTACTGTGTTTGGAGCCGGCGTAGATGTTGCGGTCGGCATTGGGGTTGCCGTTGGCATCGGCGTTGCAGTCGGCGTCGGCGTTACCGTTGGGGTCGGCGTTTCAGTCGGCATCGGCGTTGCAGTTGGGGTTGGAGTCACTGTTGCAGTTGGGGTTGGCGTCACTGTTGCCGTCGGCACTGGTGTTGGCGTTGACGTTGGCACTGCCGTCGGTGTCGCAGTCGGCTTTGGCGTTGGCGTTAACGTCGGCCTTGGGGTTGGCGTTGCGGTCGGCTTTGGCGTTGGCGTTGACGTCGGCCTTGGGGTTGGCGTTGCGGTCGGCTTTGGCGTTGGCGTTGGCATATCCGGCTCATTCAGAGTAATAGGCACCAGACTGTCAGCATCAGTTGGAGATGCTTTCGCAGACATCACATAGCCGCCGTTTTGATAGGCAAATCCATAAATACGTACATCCGTCAATGTCGGAGCTGCCACTTCCCGCTTGTTTGCGCCATCCAAATCCATTCTGTAAATCTTGGTAGGCGTATTGTAATACAGCTTTCCATTCCTCATCACCAGCTTACTGAAGCATCCTCTCCAGTAATAACCCGCCTCTTCCAAATCAGGCCATTTTTCTGCACATGTGTCAATGGTAACAGCCGTATTGTCGGATATTTTCCGGTGCTGGATCTCCCCTGTATCCTTCACAATATAATACCATTCACCATTCAGGTACCATATACCGGTTCTAATCCCAGTCCAAAAAGCATTAGCGTATGTCTCAGAAACAGCCGTATTGCTTGCGGTCCATCCATGATGTGTCTGACCGCCCTCATAAAGGCTGGCTGTTTCCATGGCACTGTCACTCAGCATAAAAAATACATGATAGCACTGTCCCAGCGTATCTTTAACCGGATCATCCCAGGTGGTATCTACGTGATACCACTGTCCGTCGATTTTCACAAGGTTCCAGCCGTGATTCATTTCATCACTGGCAATATACTCGCTCTCAATACCGCATTCATTCAAAAGAAGCTTATAAGCAAGCGCATACCCCTGACACACAGCAGTTTTATTCACCAAAGTTCCCTCTGCCGTATAATCTGCCATGGGAATGGTGCCATTCAAATAATTGTCATAATCATACGCTGTATTCAGTACCAAATAATCATGAAGTGCCAGAGCCTTTTCCAGGTCGCTCATACTGCTGCTCACGCAGGCAAGAGCCTCCTCTACTGCCTGATCAAAGGCCGCTGTGTCTTCCGCTTGTGCCTGAGGCTCATTGTCCAGCGAATAAGCCATGATCTGACCGCCCTGATAAAGCAGGACCGCCATTCCATTTTCCGTGACACACGCATCAAAGGTTGCCCAATAATACTCCGGATGCTGGTTCAAAAACAGCATCACCACATCGGAAATCTGATCTGCCGGAATAGAAAGTCCAGAAATATCATATGGTGAAGCTTCTGATTCCAGACAGGCGATCAGCCCATTTTCCCATTCCTCAGTCAAAACAACATCTGTCTCCTTCGGGCAAATAGCACCCTCCTGGATAATACCCTCATGAGAAAGGATCACCACATCATCCTCTTCTTCCTCATCGGCGCCATCGCTGAAGTAGACATTGTCCTCTGTTTCCATCTCCTCTTCTGCCAGAAATTCCGCATCCACCGTATCTTCTCCGCTTTCAGTGAAGGCTTCTTCTGTCAGAATTTCCTCTTCCAAAACAGAGCTTTCCTCTGCCCCGTCTGTAAAATCCGCCTCAGAGAACACATCCGCAGAATCCTCCTGCACATCCATTCCCATGGCGCTGGCCTGCATTCCCGTAAAAACAAGAGCTGTACTAAGAAGTAATGCCAGAATTCTCTTTCGCTTTCCCATAACTTTTCCTCCTGGATGGATTTTTGATTCCCACGGCAAAGCCGCTGTTTTATATTAAGTTTATTATAAATTCCGGCTGTTTTCAATTATAACTTTTATTCACTAAAGGAAAAAAGCTTTCAGATTCATAACAAACCCGAAAGCTTTTTTCATATTTATGCTGTCTCAGCCTTTTCAAACTGACTGTTGTAGAGTTCCGCATAGAACCCTTTCCTTGCAAGCAGTTCCTTGTGGCTCCCCTGCTCGATAATGTCGCCGTCCTTCATGACAAGGATCAGATCCGCATCCTTGATGGTGGAGAGACGGTGGGCGATCACAAAGCTGGTTCTTCCCTTCATCAGATTATCCATTGCCTTCTGAATCCTCATCTCTGTTCTGGTATCCACCGATGAAGTTGCCTCATCCAGGATCAGGATCTTATTATCTGCAAGAATGGCTCTGGCAATAGTCAGAAGCTGTTTCTGTCCCTGAGAAATATTGCTGGTTTCCTCGTCCAGAACCATGTCATACCCGCCTGGCTGCTGCATGATAAAGTTATGGATGTGCGCGGCCTTCGCTGCAGCGATGACCTCCTCGTCCGTAGCGTCCAGCCTTCCGTACCGGATGTTTTCCATGATCGTACCGGAAAACAGCCAGGTGTCCTGCAGCACCATGCCGAACATCTCCCGAAGCTTGCTCCTGTCAAAATCCTTTACATTATGCCCATCCACCTTGATGGCACCGCTGTTTACATCATAGAATCTCATCAGGAGCTTCACCATGGTAGTCTTTCCGGCTCCGGTTGGACCTACAATGGCAATTTTCTGACCATCCTGCACATTAGCAGAAAAATCGTGAATGATGATCTTATTGGGATTATATCCAAAGCTTACATGCTCAAACTGCACATCTCCGGACAGTTCTTCGATATTAACCGGATTCTCTGCTTTGACATCCTCTTCCTCCTCATCCAGGAACTCAAACACACGCTCTGACGCTGCTGCGGAAGACTGCAGAAGGTTTGTCACCTGCGCGATCTGCTGGATTGGCTGCGTAAAGTTTCGGATATACTGGAAAAAGGACTGGATCTCACCAATTTCAATGACTCCCTTGACAGCAAATACACCGCCCAGTAAAGCCACCATCACATATCCAAGATTTCCCACAAACTGCATGACTGGCATCATAATGCCTGAGAAAAACTGTGACTTCCAGGCCGACTCGTAAAGCTTCTGATTATCTCTTTCAAACTCTTTGATTGCATCCTGCTCTTTATTAAACACTTTGACCACATCATGACCGCCAAAGTTTTCCTCAATCTGTCCGTTGACCTCACCCAGATATTTCTGCTGGTCCCGGAAGTATTTCTGCGAATGCTTCATCACCGTACTGATGATGGCCATGGACAGCGGCAAAATCAGCAGTGCCGCCAAAGTCATCCACACGTTAATAGAAAGCATCATCACAAATACACCGATCAGCGTTGTCACAGACGTGATAAGCTGGGTGATACTCTGGTTCAGGCTCATCTGCAGAGTGTCCACATCGTTTGTTACTCTGGAAAGGATTTCGCCGTTTGTCCTGCTCTCAAAGTAATTCAGCGGAAGGCGGCTGATTTTTTTGGAAATATCTTTTCTCAGATTATAGGTGACATCATTGGATATCCCTGACATCACATATCCCTGGATAAATGTAAAACATGCGCTTGCCAGATACAGTGCCATGGTCCATATCAGAATCTGACCGATTTTTCCGAAATCAATACTACCTGTTCCGTTTACCTTTGCCACAAGACCGTTAAACAGCTCCGTGGTCGCTTTCCCCAGGATCTTAGGCCCTACAATATTAAAAATCGTACCTGCGATAGCAAACACAAACATCAGTCCAAAGCGGAATTTGTACCGTCCCATATACTGAAACAGTCTGCCCATGGCCCCCTTGAAGTCCTTGGCTTTTTCACCCGGCTGCATTCCCCGGCCATGTCCCATGGGGCCTCTTCTTTTTGTCTCACTCATGCCAATTCCTCCTCTGATAACTGTGACATTGCGATCTGGCGGTAAACCTCACAGTTCTTCATCAAATCCTTATGAGTTCCGATTCCTGCCATATGACCGTCATCCAGCACAATGATCTGGTCTGCATTTAAAATCGTACTGATACGCTGCGCCACAATAATGGTGGTTGCATCCTTTGTATGCTGCTTCAGGGCTTTTCTCAGGCTGCTGTCTGTCTTAAAGTCAAGTGCGGAAAAGCTGTCGTCAAAAATAAAGATTTCAGGTTTCTTTGCAATGGCTCTCGCAATAGACAAACGCTGCTTTTGTCCGCCAGATACGTTGGTTCCGCCCTGTGCGATGGGAGCATGATATCCCTGGTGTTTCGCCTCAATAAAATCTGTAGACTGTGCGACCATTGCAGCCTCTTTCACCTCTTCTTCCGAGATATCTGTCTTTCCATACCGGATATTAGAATCAATGGTTCCCGAGAAAAGTACGCCTTTCTGCGGAACATAACCAAGCTTATCACGAAGCTCATTCTGTGACATGTTTCTGACATCCACACCGTCCACCTTCACACTGCCCTTTGTAACATCATAAAATCTTGGGATCAGATTTACCAGGGTACTCTTACCGCTTCCCGTACTTCCGATAACGGCAACCGTCTGTCCCTTTTCGGCCTTAAAGCTGATGTCCGTGAGAACGTTTTCCCCGGCATCCGGATAGGCAAACGTAACATGGTCAAATTCCACGGTACCCTTTGCAGCTTCCAAAGGATGCTCGGGATTTTCCGGGTCATTGATAGTGCCAGTGGTCTCCAGAATCTCATTGATACGCAAGGCTGCCACGTTTGCTCTTGGAAGCATGATGGACATGGCTGTAATCAGCAGGAAGGACATTATGATCTGCATTGCATACTGGATAAATGCCATCATATTTCCTACCTGCATGGTTCCGTTGTCAACACCATGGGCGCCGAAATACACAATCGTAATGGAAACGCCGTTCATGATCAGCATCATCACCGGCATCATGAATGTCATACAGCGGTTTACAAACAGGTTCGTCTTTGTCAGGTCTGTATTTGCCTTTTCAAACCGCTCCTCCTCATGCTTTTCACGGCTGAAAGCACGGATAACAGGAATCCCGGTGAGGATTTCCCTTGTCACAAGGTTCAGACGATCTATCAGGGTCTGCAGCTTTGTAAATTTCGGCATGGCAATCCGGAAAAGAAGCAGGATCACCAGCAGGATCAGAGCTACAGCCACAGCCAGGATCCAGGTCATGGAGGAATCTGTCTGCAAAACCTTTATGACACCTCCGATTCCCAGAATCGGCGCATACAGCACGATTCGGAACATCATGGTCATAACCTGCTGTACCTGCTGCACGTCATTGGTACACCGCGTGATCAGGGATGCGGTGGAAAATTTATGATATTCATTGCTGGAGAAGCTGATGACCTTGCAGTACACGCTGTTTCGCAGGTCATGCCCCAGGGCAGCCGCCACTCTGGCGGAAAGAAAAGTCACGCTGACCGATGCCAGCATGATCACAAATGCCATGAGGATCATCTGCAGACCGGAATTCATAATATATTTCATCTGCAGGCTGTCTACATCCACTCCCATCTCCTCATACTCAGCCCGCACCACATTTACGGCGGACTGTGTTAGGATAGATTCCGGCATACTGTCAAGCTTTTCGCTCACTCCCTGCATCATCATATCTCTGGCTGCCTGCGGCATAATCGCCAGAGCTTCCATAGTATCTGTCCCTTCAGGAAGCTTCATCCGGGAAAGCATTGCCTGGCTTTCTTCGGTTTCAGCAGTCATTCCGTAATACATCATCATTGGTTTGCTGAGAGCCGTGTTCAGCGTCTCTCTTTGCTCCCGGGAAATATCGTTTTTCAAAACGTACTGATCTCCGTCCAGCGTATAGGCGCCAGACACCAGTTCTTTTGCATCCTCGTCCATAAAAAGCTCCAGACTTTCCAAAGATGACTGGCGGATTTTCTCAGGCACTCCATCCTCAATACCCTTCTGCTGGATACCGACATTGATAATCTTGGACGTATAATCCGGCAGGGAAAGGTCACAATAAGCCTGTAAAAACAAAAGACCTATGATCAGGATTATATAGCCTGCTGATTTTTTCAGATACTTCATCAGTTTAATCATTGCTGTGTCCTTCTTTCTTGATTTTTTGTTTCTGCTTTGCAAATCGCACCGCGTTCGCAAAACGCACCGCGTCAAATAGCTTCGCTCTACGGCTCAGCTTTTTCAATGTTTGCAAGGATCTGCATAAAGAAACGCCTCATCAGGCAGAGCTCTGTTTCTGAAAAATTGCCGAATACCGACTGTTCAAGCTGTTCCATATAGCTCATTCCCTTCTGTATGGTGTCACGCCCCTTTTCAGTCAGGTAGATTCGAATGATTCGCTGGTCATTTTCATCCTGCGTCCTGTAAAGCAGTCCTGATTTTTCCAGCCGCTGGATACTCACCGTGACTGTAGGCGGCTTTACCCCCAGAAGCTTTACGATCTCTTTCTGGCTGTACCCATCTCTTTTCCGCAAAATAGCCAGGATGGGAATCTGCCCCGGATACAGCCCAAGCTCCTTGATCATAGAAAAGCATTTTGCCGCATACCGGTGACTAATTTGCACAAGAAGCTCCTGCATACTTTTTTCGCTCATTTCCTCTTTATCTGAAAACAACCTTCTCACCTCCATTGGTCCTCAATCTTTTAGTTAGTCAGCTAACTTTATATAATATACATATGCACAAAATAATCAAGTGAAATTTGGTTATTTCACAAAATTTTTAGATTTCATTTTTATAAATTTTATTGGAATACCTTCGAATTTTAATTTGTCCGGCTAAATTAATTCTATAAATAAAAAAACTGCATCCGGGGAACATATCATTCCTCAGATGCAGGTTCTTATAAATCTTTTCCGGCAACGCCATCATTTCCTATATAAACTGGTTTGTCTGCTCATCATAATGGTAGTCTATGGAATCCAGTTTTTCCACAAGCTCGCTTTTCTTCATGCCTCTGCAGGTGCAAAGCGCCTCCAGGGATTCGTAGTAATCGCGAAGCTGTGTATTCACATAGCTTAACAGGATGACCGGGTCCTTTGGTATCATAGATTCTCCTTTACTCTGACAATGTATTCTCTGTTCTCTACATCAAGCACCAGAGTGCTGCCCGTGTGAACATCTCCGGAAAGGATTTTCTTAGCTGCCAGAGTCTCCACATATTTCTGCAGATAACGCTTCAGCGGCCTTGCGCCGTATACCGGATCATATCCGTTCTCGATTACATCCGCCCTGGCAGCCTCGGTAAGCTCCAGAGAAAGCTCCTGATCAGAGAGACGGCGGTTCAAATCCTTCACCATCAGGTCTATTATGCTTCCGATGTTGCTCTTTGTCAACGGTTTAAACATAATTGTCTCATCAAGACGGTTCAAAAACTCCGGACGGAAGTGAGCCTGAAGTTCATTCATAACCTCCTTTTCCGCCTCCGGTTTGATCTCTCCGTTTTCATCGATCCCTTCCAGAAGATAGGTGGAGCCGATATTGGAGGTCATAATGAGAATCGTATTTTTAAAGTCCACGGTACGTCCCTGGGAATCCGTGATCCGTCCGTCGTCCAGCACCTGCAGCAATACATTAAACACATCCGGATGGGCTTTTTCAATCTCATCGAAAAGCACAACACTGTACGGTTTTCTCCGCACTGCCTCCGTAAGCTGTCCACCCTCCTCATATCCCACATATCCCGGAGGCGCTCCGATCAGTCTTGATACGGAGTATTTCTCCATGTACTCACTCATATCAATACGGACCATATTCTGCTCATCGTCAAACAGTGTTTCCGCAAGGGTTTTCGCCAGCTCTGTCTTGCCGACACCGGTTGGTCCAAGGAACAGGAATGAACCGATGGGCTTTGTGGGGTCCTTGATTCCGGCTTTTGAACGGAGAATGGCGTCTGTCACACGGCGCACGCCCTCGTCCTGCCCGACCACGCGTTTATGAAGCTGATCCTCCAGACCAAGAAGCTTCGCTCTCTCGCCTTCCGTCAGCTTTGTTACCGGGATTCCGGTCCAGCGGGAAATGATCCTGGCAATCTCCTCGTCCGTCACTGCCTCATGTACAAGGCGGCGGTCATTTTCCTTTGCATTCCGCTCCTCGATCTCCAGAGTCTGCATCAGCTTCGGAAGCTCTCCGTACTGAAGCTCTGCCGCCTTTTCCAGATCATAGTTCTGCTGGGCTTTCTGTATCTGCTTATTTACATCCTCGATCTGCTCACGCAGCTTCTGAAGCTTTTCCACAGAATGCTTTTCGTTATCCCACTGTGCTTTGCTGGTGTTAAATTCATCCCGAAGATCCGCAAGCTCTTTTTGGATGTCTGCCAGACGCTCCCGGCTTAAATTATCCGTTTCTTTCTTCAGCGCGGATTCCTCAATTTCCAACTGCATGATCTTTCGCCGCTGCTCATCAAGCTCTGTAGGCATGGAATCCAGCTCTGTCTTGATCAGTGCACAGGCTTCATCCACCAGGTCAATGGCTTTGTCCGGCAGGAAACGGTCTGTGATATAGCGATGGGAAAGCGTTGCCGCTGCCACAAGTGCGCTGTCTGTGATCTTTACGCCATGGAAAACCTCGTATCTCTCCTTCAGTCCTCTGAGGATGGAAATGGTGTCCTCCACAGTCGGCTCATCTACCATAACGGGCTGGAAACGCCGCTCCAGTGCAGCATCCTTTTCGATATACTGGCGGTATTCGTCCAGGGTAGTGGCACCGATACAGTGCAGCTCTCCTCTGGCAAGCATTGGTTTTAGCATATTTCCCGCATCCATAGCGCCGTCTGTCTTTCCGGCCCCCACGATCAGGTGCAGCTCATCGATAAAGAGAATGATCTTTCCTTCACTCTTTTTTACCTCTTCCAGAACTGCTTTCAAACGTTCCTCAAACTCGCCTCTGTACTTGGCGCCAGCCACAAGCGCGCCCATGTCCAGGGCAAAAATCTTCTTTTCCTTCAGTGCCTCCGGCACATCTCCTGCCACGATCCGCTGTGCAAGCCCTTCCACCACTGCGGTTTTTCCTACGCCTGGCTCACCGATCAGGACGGGATTATTCTTTGTCTTTCGGGAAAGGATGCGTACCACATTTCGGATCTCGCTGTCACGTCCAATAACCGGGTCAAGCTTCTGGTTACGGGCTTTTTCCACCAGATCCTCTCCATATTTATTCAGGGTATCGTAGGTCGCCTCGGGATTATCGCTCACCACCCGCTGGTTGCCTCTCACTGTAGAAAGCGCCTGCAGGAAGCGTTCACGGGTAATACCGAATTCCTTCCAGATTTTATCCATACTGGGGCTTGCGTATTTCAGCAGGGCAAGAAACAGATGCTCCACGGATACGTATTCGTCTCCCATGGCTTTTGCCTCATCCTCTGCATTTACCAGGGCTTTATTTAAATACTGCCCGAAACGCAGCTCCCCTCCGGATACCTTTACTTTGGCATCCAGTGCCTTTTTTACTGTGTCAATAAAATATTCTTTATTAATCTCCATCTTCTCAATAAGCTTGAGGATCAGGCTGTCCTCCTGTGTCAGAAGGGAATAAAGCAGATGCTCCTGCTCGATCTCCTGGTTGCCGTATTCATATGCAACCTTTTCCAGATTTTGGACCGCCTGAATTGATTTCTGCGTAAATTTGCTGATATTCATAGGCTTTCCTCCTTTATAAAAAGCATTCCACATAACTGCTGCGGGAATACCAAAGCTTTGTTATCTTGTTCATTCTGAATGATAATACTTTTTGTTAGCACTGTCAAGAGTCGAGTGCTAATTTTCTGAAATTTTTCTTCTCAGCATTCTTATTCACAGTCACCGAAAAAGAATTTCCGCATTTCTCTTTTTTAATTCCTCAAACAATTTTTCCTTCTCCCTGACAGAACACATCAGCTCATTTCTTCTGCCTTTTATCACGATCCGGTCAAGGGAAGCCGCACTTGAGGCTATGGGGTTATGTGTGGCATAGACCTCCACAATGTCCCTGATCTGTACAGAATCCTTCAAAATGCCAAAATATACTTTGACAACATCTTCACTCACAAAGACATAGTTTCTTATCACCATAGGCAGGAAAACAACGTTGAATATGACGCCACCCACCAGCCCTGCTGCCAGATTGTCACCTGAAAAAATGATATCATATATCAGCATGCCATTCGCCACAATGATGATCGCCCAAAACCAAACTGCTATTTTCCCCTGGAACTTCATATGCTTCTCCTCATGCAATATCGCCGTTTTTCCATTCTATTATACTTCAAAAAGCGGAATAAAGAAAGCACCGCTGCTTCCAGACATTGACATACTGTCAACTCCCTGTTTTGCAGCGATGCTGTACTTCTTTATACCGTCAGTTTTCCGGGCAGCCTGTAATCACAAATGCCTTGCTGCGGCAAGGGCCGTCCTCCAGATCAATAATCCTGGAGTCAATTCCGAAAAACTCTCGCATATGTTCCTGTGTGATAATTTCCTCTGTGTTTCCAAATAGATATTTCTGCGTTCCCATCAGCAGCGTCTTGTCTGAAATGCGCAGGGCATGTTCCGGGTAATGGGTATTTAAGATGCAGGAAATCCCTTTCTCCTTTACAAGTTTTTCGATCAAATTTAAGATCAAAAACTGATTCTTAAAATCAAGATGGGACTCCGGTTCATCCATGATCAGAACCTCCGGCTCTGCCGCAAGCGCCCTGGCAATAAAAGCAAGCTGCAGTTGTCCACCGCTTAACTGGTTGCAGGATTTTAGCGCAATATCCGCAATTCCCACCTCTTTCATGGCGATCATTGCCTGATTTTTATCTTCCCTGGATGGCACACCAAACATCCGTACATACTTTGCCCTTCCCATGGTCACCAGCTCCTGTACGGAGTAAGAAAAGGCGACAGGATGTGCCTGGGGAACATAGCCGATCTTTTTGCTGTCCAGCGTGGAATTCAGCACTTTTCCATCCAGAATTGTCCTTCCTGAATCCCATTTAAAAATTCCCATCAGACATTTTAACAACGTAGTTTTTCCGATTCCGTTAGGCCCCAGAATGGACATCACCCTTCCTGATTCCAGAGAAAAAGTAATATCCTGTAAAATCGGCTCATTTTTCTTATATCCAAAGCATCCCTTCTCTACTGTGATCATCGGGTGTTTCCTCCTATTCTCCGAAACAGTACGGCAAAGAACGGCGCTCCGATTAATGCTGTCAAAATTCCAATGGGGATTTCCGCTGCCATTACGGACCTGGCTATTATATCCACTGCTACCATGAATACTCCGCCTATGATCGCCGAAGCAGGAATCAGGTTTTTGTGATCAGCACCCATAAGAATCCTGCTGATATGAGGAATTACCAGACCTACCCAGCCGATGATTCCGGTAGCCATTACACTGCAGGCTGTCAAAACGGTACATGCCATGATAATGATCAGGCGTACCCGTACCGGATTCACGCCCATAGTCATTGCCTCCTCATCTCCCATGGAAAGGATATTCAATTTCCACCGGAGAAGCATGATCACGATGATCGACACGATCATTGGCAACGCTACAAGACGCAGAGTTCCGTAGGTGGAATTGGCAAAACTCCCCAGCAGCCAATACGTGATGGCAGGAAGCTTTGAGTAGGGATCTGCCGTATATTTTGCCAGAGAGATCAGGGCATTCATCATGGATGACATGATCATTCCTGCCAGGATCAGCGAAATGGTAGTGCTCTGACCGCTGATCTTTGCCAGCATATATGTGAGAAATACAGTCAAAAGGCCTCCCGCCATAGACAGCGCCATAGCTTTAAGACTCTGGGCAAACGGATTTCCAACACCACGGAGACTTCGATCCCCTCCTGTGCCACACCGCGCAGCCCATTCCATAAAATGTGCAGCACTTCCTTCGGGCTGACCATATATCGCCCGAAGAAAAGCGCTCCCCACACCACAGCAAGCAGCAGAAAACAAAGAATCCACCATTTCAGGCCGGCCTTGATCCGCTTTTGCATAACGCACTCCTTCCTAGCAGTTCAGGCCCACATTGGACTTGGAATACAAAATCTGATCCATCTCTTCTTCTGTCAGGTCGTGGTCAAAATAGGTTTTATAGAAGTCTTTCAGATCACCACGGATATCAAATTCACTGAAAATCTCCGGATTGCAAAGCTGTGCCATCCACTCAAGCATGATATGGGACTCTGCACACGGCGGATCCCAGCGGTAAATCCCCATGGGAACCTTATAAACCCTGCCATTCTTGATCGCCTCAATGCTGCTCCAGTCATTGCCGCCAAAATTGCCTTCCGCAAAATCCTCAGGCATAAAATCATCAAAATTGCTTAACAGGATCACATCCGGATTCCATTCCAGTATCTGCTCCATATTGACAGTTGTCTGTGTTATTTCCAGTTCTTCCGCAACGTTCACGCCGCCTACCATATTCAGATAATCCTGTCCCAGAGATGTTCCTGCGTAAATCCGGTATGTTCCGTCGCCTTCTACTCCATACAGATAGAGAACTCTTGTCTGGTCCTCCTTTGCCGGAAACTCCTCCTGCTTGCTTTCTACAGCAGCGATGGCATCCTTATGGAGTTTGATCATGGATTCTGCGCGCTCCTCTGTGTGGTAAATCTCACCAAGCACGCGCATACTGTCCTGTACATCCTGTAATTTCCCGTAATTTACAAGTACCGGGGTTACCCCAACCTTTTCGAGCTGCTCACCCATCTTCTCAATCTCAGATTCATACATCAGCATGATATCCGGCTGTATTTTTGCCAACTCTTCGTAATTGAGCGTCTTATCGCTGCCAAGATAATCGGTATTTACATTCTCAAGACCAGGTGCCAGTGTTTTAAAAATACAGTTGTTGTAGGATTCCAGCGCACCGGCAGGCATACTCTTAATAGAGCTTGCATCACCGGATACGGCAAAGACCATAGCAGGCCACGGCCAGGAGATCGCTGCTACGGAATTAATGGTTTCCGGAATCTCCACCGGATTTCCATTGGCATCGGTAATGGTATGTGTACCACTGCCGGATTCCTCTCCTGCAGTCTCCGCGCTGCTGTCCCCGGCCCACACGAAGGTACTTCCGCCTGTCACCAGCATAGCAGAAGCCATAAGCATTGCCATACATTTTTTCCACTGATTCATCTTTCTCATGTTTACTTCTCCTTTAGTTGTTTTTTTATATTCAAAATACCAAATTCCCCTACCCAGGGAAGAGAAGCAAACAGGTTTCCGCTTAAGCCGTGGTTCGGTATCTCCACAAACTTTACCTGTTCACTGGCAAAACGTCTGAAAAACACATCCCCCGCAACAACGCTTTGCTCTGGTAAATGGAATAACATTTTTTTCAGTTCCTCAAAATCCGCAAACCGCACTTGCGGAAATCGCTCCCGCAGTTTTCCTGCTGAAAAGAACGTTTCACAGCACACTGCCGCAGCGCGCTCATAGCCCAGATCATTTCGAAACATCCTGCTCACCGCCTGTGCAAACAATGCCTCTCCGATCACGATCACATCCGTATGCTCATCCTTTTTCCCTGTAAGGACAGTCTCAGGACAGGGCACAGATACCTGGAACCTTTTCTGTAATATATTTTCAAGCTGATGCAGACCGTAATTTCCTGCAGGGCAGATCATTTCGTAAGGAATTCCGTACTCTGCTTTCATATACTCCGCAAGGGCAGTCCCGCTCTCAGACAGTACCAGATTAAGGGCTGCCCTGGTGCTGTCTGCCAATCTATATGCATCTTCCTCCTTTGACCAGTCACACATGATCCTGACACTGCTGTCCGCGATCAGCTTTCTCACAGGCTCCAGCTCTTTTTGAGATCCATGGCAAAAGGGACTGTAGCCGATCAGATTTACGGATTTTTGAACGGATTCCTGCTTTTTCAGAAATTTCCTTCCAAGTGCATCCAATGCGGAAGCTACTCCTTCCGTATAGCAGTGAAATCCGTCACAGTTTATCCATAAAGTAGGAATCTTTAATTTTTCTTCAATTCTTTTTGCCTCTCTTCCAAGGTCCATCCCGATCATGGAAGGGACCGGACTTCCAAGCAATGCTACAAAGGACGGCGTTTCCGGAAATGATGCACGGATGACAGTTTCGCAAACATCGTTGTCCCCCATGATCACATGAAGCATTTTCATTTTTGTGGTATATAATTTATCGCCCGGCAGCCTGCGGAATTCATCCACACAGGCATAGCTTCTGCCGCAGCTTCCTGCGGAGCATATCACACTTACTCCCCCAAGAGAGTATAAAACCGATAATGCTCCTGAATAATCCACCGCAGGAACCGGTATTCCATGAAGCAATGTCATAGATCCTCCTCACCGGATGTCCCGGCAGCCGAAAGCTTTTCCAGCCATTTCTTCCGGATTTCCAGAAATCGCTCTTTTTGTGTTATCTTACCCACGGACAAAGGACCGCGGTCCAATATATCTATGAAAACTCCTGTCTCTTTTTCCAGCCTTCTGCCCATGGCTCTGTAGCCTGTGGACGCCAAAACATCCACACAGGAGGTACAAACAAGCACAGCCCGCACGGAATACTCACGGATGATCTCCCTGATGCTTTCTTCCGCCAGTGAAACCTGTAAGCCTGCTGCAAATTCCTCTGTTTTTAAGGGAAGCAGAAACAGATATTCTTCTGCCTTCTGCTGATAAAAGGAAAAATACAGGCACCTCATACAGGAGGGAGGCCCCACTGCCAGAACGACCGCCCCGGGAATCTCTGCAACTGCCGCCAAAAAGCTGTTTCCAACCGCATCCTGAGAAACAGCCGCCAAATCCTTTTCCATTTTCTCTCCTTTATCCCATGAAGCTTTTGCAGAATTGATCCATTTGGCTATCTGACATTGCTCTGGGGATGCCGGCTGTCTCTTTTCTCAATATTTTTTCTGCCAAATGGGCAAACTGCCCTGCAGCCAGACTGTCAGGAGCATACTCCACAACCGTTTTTCCCTGATATTCTGCAATTTCTATCTCTTTGCTGTAAGAAACAGAGGACGTAAGTATGGAATTGGTCACTGCTGCCAGCTCCTCCACACGTTCTTTTCCTGTTCCGGCATTTCTCTGATTATAAATGATTCCTCCAAACCGGATATCTGATTCCTGTTGGATTTCTGCAATACTGCGGATAATATTATTTGCGGCATATAAGGACATAAATTCTGCGGATGTTATGATATATACAAGATCCGCCAGACGCTCCCGCATGGGTACGGCAAATCCGCCGCAGACAACATCTCCCAGTACATCATAGACGATCACATCCCAGTTTTCTTCAAACACATGAAGTGATTCCAGTTGTTCCGCCATAACCGTAATAGCTCTTCCGGCACAGCCCTTTCCTGCCCGGGGACCGCCTGTTTCCCCGCAGGTTACGCCTGCATAGCCTTGAAAGAGGATATCTTCCGCACAAATCTGCCCTTTTTCACAAAGCATATCCAGCACAGTAGGTATCCGCCTTCCCATCAGAGTCCTGGTTGAATCTGATTTTGGGTCACAGCCGATATGAAGAACCTTTTTCCCCATATTTGCCAGGGATGCGGAAACATTTGCCGCTACCGTTGATTTTCCGATTCCGCCTTTTCCGTAAAATGCAATTCTTATACAGTTCTTCACGCCGCAATCCCTCTTTTTCTATGTATACAAAAAACACCGTCAATAGCGGTGTTTTTTAACAGGTGAAACCAGATATTGTACATCACTACTCTTCATTCACCTTTATTATATGCAATTCGCCAAAATAAGTAAAATTATAAATTGGAATACTAAAATTCCTAAATTTCCCGCAGCAGCGTATTGCATATTAAATCCTTAATATCTTCTTTTGCGTCCCTGTTCCACATTGCCACGATTCCGACTGCTGCATCCCCGATTTCAATCAGCCTTACCCGCTCGTTTTCTTCATTGAATACGCCGCGTATTCCCAGGCCGATTCCACGGTTGTATTCTGCATTGACAAAGACGGTAAGGTCATTGTTCATAAACTCCATATCACGGATGTCCAAAGGACCTTCTCTGCAGATTTTCTGTATTTTTTCCATTCTGGAAAGGCTTCCGGGCGGATTGCTGATCAGAAGCCTCTGCCCTGCCAGATCCTCTATTTTCAACATCCGTTTTTCCGATAAGGGATTCATCCTGTTGACCACCGCAACTGAAGGCACCCTGGCCACTTCCTGCCACTCATAATACCCCGCATTGTCTGGGATGTCCGTTTCCAGCGTAAACACGATATCCATCTGCCCTGAATTCAAATGCTCCAGCAGACGGTTATAATTCATCCTGAAAATTTCCACAAAAGTCTCCGGGTAGTTTACGTAGATATGCTTTAAATACGGCTCCATAAATCCTACGGAATCTTTCAGAGGAAAACACCCGACTCTTAGCCGCTCCACCTTTATAGATGATATAAGCTTTGCATGCTCTATATCCCTTTGATATAAAATAATAATATCCTTCCATTTCTGATACAGATATCTGCCGCTTCTTGTCAGCTTCAGATTTCTGCTGTCCCGGTCAAACAACGGTATTCCAACCCTCTCTTCCAGTGCCATGATGTTCTTGCTGAGCATAGACTGGGTAACATAGAGTCTTTTCGCCGCTTTGGTGATATTTTCAGTCTCAGCAACTATGATAAAATAATAAAGGGTTTTCAGGTTCATATCAATCAGACTGATATCAAGGCCGTTAAAATCAAGATCAATTTCCTTCATGCTGTCTCCATTCCCATTTGTTCGGGCAGACTTGAAAAAAAGCCTGCTGACCGCAGGCTTTAAAAGCATATCTGTTTGACAGGAAAATCCTTTTACAAATATCTCCACGGAGGCGCGCTTTACTCGGAAGCCTGCTTTCCAACATTACTATCAAGCAGGTTTCCTGACTTACAGATCGCTGAGTCATTTTGCCTTCTCACACGCTTCATGCAATGGCTTTCCAAAATGACACTCCCTGCTTACAGTGGCCGGACCGCTCAGGATTTACACCTGATTCCCTCTCATTCTTTATAGAATTCACTTGATATTTTATTTCAGGGCGCCGCAGACGCAGCGCCCTTACATTCAAAATTATTTACCGGTTACATACTGTGCAACCTGTTTGTCCCAAACCATAATGTGGTTTAAGAGCCACTCTACCACGTTTTTCTTAACGGCTGCAACGAAAGCCTCGCTTGGGCCTTCCTCCTCAACCAGCATGTCCTCAAGCTCCTCTACTGCTTTTACGAAGGAAGCGTGCTGCTCCTTGTGTGCGTCAAGAAGAGGATAGCCATGCTCTGCCTGAAGCTTCTCCTCGTCTGCAAAATGCTCGTTGGTATAGTCCATCAGGAAGCCCAGTGTATGAGCAGCAACTGTCTTCTCTGTGCCAGGCTTACATTCCTCTGTCAGCTTGTTCACTCTGGCGATCAGCTCCTGGTGCTGAGAGTCGATCAGTTCGTTACCTGTTTTTAAAGAATCATCAAATTGAATTGCCATAATTTTACCTCCCGTTATTTCCGGAAAATACAATGCTGCTTTCCGGCTTTCTCCGCTATTTTTCTATATGAACTTTCTTTCCGCGGTTTTTCTCTGCTTATTATATCAAAAGAAAGATTATAATTCAATCTGCAATACAGATTTTTCCTATATCTCCAGCACGCTTCCCGCTGAAAGATACTGTATCTGTTTTCCAAGCTCCTGGTGAAGCATTTCATACCCTTCCACGCTGGTACAGTGGCAGGTGTAATACTGGGTTGTCTGCTTTTTCAGGCGTTCTGCCAGATCTTTACAGAATATGCGCTGCCTCTGCTCCTCCGGGTAGGCATGTTTCAGGTGCATCCCTCCGATCACAAAGTCGATCCCGCCTGGTGCGTACTCTTTTGATTTCCTCATAATATTCAGGATTCCGTTGTGGGCACACCCGGCAATCAGAACCATCTTGTTACCCTCACGAATGAGAAGATTCTGCTCGTGCATGAACAGATCCTGGATATCTCTGCCGTTAATGGACATATAGAGACGGTCGTTGGCCGGAGAATGGCATTCCCGTCCTGTCACTCCTGCCAAAACCTGAAGTCCGGCATCCAGCCTGTAATCTCCTGTATGGTATACGATCCGCGGATCATCCTTCATCTCCTGCGGTAAACCAATATATCGTCTCGTCCCATCCGGGTCATGAGCATAATATTCCCCAAACGCCTTCCGCTGTATATGTACCGGTGCGGTGGAATTGGCTTCCAGGAAGGCTTTCAGTCCACCGCCGTGGTCGTAATGTCCATGGGAAAGAATCGCAATGTCTACCCTGGCGATATCCACGCCCAGTTTTTCCGCATTTTCCAGAAACGCCCCGTCCGGTCCCATATCGAACAGTATTCTGTGACTTTTTGTCTCAATGTAAAAGCTGAGTCCATGACTGCTTTTCATCTCAGGTGAAACAGCAGTATTTTCCATTAAGGTAACAATCCTCATTTGGCTTTCTCCCCTTTCACAACAGCGCCAGTGTACCCTGGCACAGATCCCCTTTCTTTGTATCTTAAACCCTTGTGAATTTTTTTACAATAGAAATTTGCTAATTTTAATTACTTGGATTATAATGAAGCAAAGAATCACAAATCCTGTATACAGAAAGGGTATCAATATGAGTGAAACGAAAGGGCCTTCATGGCTGGAGACTTCAGATCCTCAACATTTCATAAATAATGCGGCGAAATTCGGCGACTTAATGATGATGTACCGATGTGCCATACGGGAAATTCGGACAAAGCTTGAGGTACTGGATGATGAATTTTCCGTGGAATATAAAAGAAATCCCATCTCCTTTATCAAGACCAGAATCAAAAAACCGGAAAGTATCTACCGGAAGCTGCAAAAGCTTGGCTGCGAATTCACGGCTGAAAACATCCGGACAAAGCTGAATGATGTGGCCGGGATCCGGGTTGTATGCGCTTTTATCGATGATATCTATACCGTTGCCGACCTTTTGGCAAACCAGGATGATATCAAGGTCATTAAGGTAAAGGATTATATTAAAAATCCCAAGCCTAATGGTTACCGGAGCTATCACATGATCGTAGAGATTCCCGTGTTTTTCTCCAAGGGAAAAACTCCTGTGCGGGCAGAGATCCAGATCCGCACAAACGGAATGGATTTCTGGGCCACTTTAGAGCATCAGCTTCGGTACAAACAGGGTATTGAGGAGATGGAGGGCTATGACAGTATCAGCAAGGAGCTGCTAAAGTCCGCCCAGGCTGTCATTGAAATGGACAACGAAATGCAGAGTATCAAAAATATGATTGGAAAATTTCATGATATCTGATCTTAAAAAGGGCGGCTCAACTGAAAGAGCCGCCCTTTTTGATCGCCGTTATATTTTATTTCCGGCATTCGCCGAAACCACTATCTCTCCTCGCGGAAGTAAGACAGTCCCAGACTTTCCGGAGGCTGGTTCTCCTTTTTCTTTCGGAAGCTTACCACCACCAGTACCACAATGGTAACCACATAAGGCACCATCTGTACCAGGTCGGTCACGTAGCTTGCCACCTTGATGCCCAGGATGCTTGGAAGGAACTGGTACAGCCAGTAAAGCATTCCGAAAAGATAAGCTCCCCAGATTGCATTTAACGGCTTCCAGGTGGTAAAGATAACAAGTGCCACAGCAAGCCAGCCAAGCGCCTCGATCTGCCCTGTAGTCGCCCAGATGCCCTGGTTGTAATCCAGTACATAGTACAGGCCGCCGATTCCGGAAAGACCTGCTCCGATACAGGTTGCAAGGTATTTATATTTTGTAACATTGATTCCCGCTGCATCTGCAGTACCGGGATTTTCCCCGACAGCTCGGAGATTCAATCCCACCTTTGTCTTATTCAGCACATAATGCAGAACAATGGCAATGATGATCGCTCCGTATGCAAGGAAACCGTAGGAGAATACAGTTTTGCTTATCACCCCAAACTTTGAAGAAAGGAAAGGGATTTTTTTTGAAAAGGAGGCATATGCCAGAGGCGCAGCCGTGTAGCTGGCCCCGTTCAGGATAAATACGCCGAAAAAGTTTGCCACACCCATGCCAAAGGTAGTCAGCGCCAGACCGGTTACGTTCTGGTTTGCACGCAGGGTAATAGTCAAAAAGCTGTAGATCAGACCTCCCAGCATGGATGCCACGATTGCGGCAAACAGTGCGATCAGAATACAGACCCATCCTTTTGGATCTTCTGACATTTTTTCATAATAGTAGGAGCTTGCGAATCCTGCAAAGCCGCCCAGATACATAATTCCCGGAACACCAAGGTTTAAGTTTCCCGATTTCTCCGTGATGATCTCACCCATGGAACCAAACATAATGATCGTTCCGAAAGGAATTGCCCGGATGATCCATGCAATCAAATTACTCATTTAGCGTACCTCCTTATGCTTTGAACCACGGAATATCATCCTGTAGTTGATGAAAAACTCGCTGCCCAGAATAAAGAACAGGATGATGCCTTCAATAATACTTGCCGCAAAATCATTCAGGCTGTATGCAGATGCGATCTCTGCCGCACCTCTTGACAGGAAGATCAAAAGGAAGGAGATCAGAGCCATATAGAAGGTATTAAATTTCGCCAGCCACGCCACAATAATTGCCGTAAAGCCCTGGCCTCCTGCGGAGGCTGTGGAGATAGTCTGGTCCTTTCCTGCAACGATCAGAAAGCCTGCAAGTCCGCAGATCGCACCGGAAATGATCATGGTACGGATAGTTACACGTTTTACATTGATACCTGCGTAACGCGCAGTATTCTCTGATTCACCTACTACGGAAATCTCGTAGCCCTGCTTGGAGTATTTCAGGTAAAAATACATCACAAACATCAGGATCAGCACGATCAGAATGTTGATATTATATCTCTGTCCCAGAAACTGCGGAAACCAGCCTGCCTGGGTGGACATATTCAGCTTGCCAAGGCTTGATGCCTTACCGCGCATAATGTTTGTCATACATGCCACGATGCTGGTAGCCACATAATTCATCATTAGGGTGAACAGTGTCTCATTTGTATTCCAGTATGCCTTGAAAACAGCTGGAATAAGGCCCCACACACCTCCAGCGATGATGCTGGTCAGAAACATCACCAGGAAAAGAACCGGGGTGGGAAGGCTCTGTCCGCATTTGACCATCACAAGCGCCGTAGCAAGGCCGCCCATCAAAACCTGTCCCTCTGCTCCTATGTTCCAGAAACGCATTTTAAAAGCAGGCGCAAGAGCGATACCGATACACAGAAGCGTTACCAGGTCACGCATTGCCCAGGAAAAACGGATCGAGGTCATAAAGGTTCCGTTAAACATAACGCCATATACGGCCAGCGGATTCAACCCTGTTACAGAAAAGATAAACACCGCATCCACCACCAGTGCCAGAAGAATGGCAACCGCGCGGATCACGATCTTATTTCCAATAGTGGCGCCGTCACGCTTTATGATACGCACAAACGGCTCCTTTAATTTTCTATTCTCACTGCTCATCTGCGGCACCGCCCTTCCTTAGATTTGTCATAAGAAGTCCCACTTCTTCCTTGGTAGTCGTCCGGGCATCCACGATGCCGTTTGCCTTTCCATCGCAAAGTACCAGGATCCGGTCGCACAGATCAATCAGCACATCCAGATCCTCTCCTACATAAACGACCGCAACACCGCTGCCTTTTTCTTCGTTCAGAAGGTTGTAGATCGTATAGGAGGTATTGATATCCAGACCTCTTACCGCATAAGCAGTCATCAGAACAGTCGGCTCCTCCGCAATCTCACGGCCTACCAGGACCTTCTGCACATTTCCGCCGGAAAGACGGGATACCGGCGTATTGATGCTCGGGGTAACAACCTCCAGCTCATCCTTTACCTTCTCCGCCATTTTCTTCGGAGCCTTCATATCTGTCAGGAAGGAACGTCCGCTGCCATAACTTTTCAGAAGCATGTTTCCGGTCATGCCCATGGAGCCTACCAGTCCCATACCGAGACGGTCCTCCGGAACAAAGGCAAGATGAACCCCTGCGTCCCTGATCTTTTTCGGTGTTTTTCCAACAAGCTGGAGCGGTTCGTTTTCCTTTCCTTTTTCAAAGAATTCAATACTGCTGCCCTGCGCCGTGATCTGAAGCCCTGCAATGGCTTCCAGAAGCTCCTTCTGTCCGTTTCCGGAAATACCTGCAATGCCCAGGATTTCTCCGCCGTAAGCATCAAAGCTTACATCGTCCAGCACCTTTACATTCTCCCGGTTGTACACCGTAAGATGGGAAACAGAAAGCCGTTTTACCGGGTTTACTGGCTGGGAACGCTGGATATTCAGCGCTACCTTTTTGCCCACCATCATTTCTGTCAGAGAACCTTCTGTAGCTTCTTTTGTTTCCACAGTTCCTATGTACTCTCCCTTGCGCAAAATGGCTACACGGTCAGAAATCTCCAAAACCTCGTGAAGCTTGTGGGTGATGATAATAACAGATTTATTATCTGCCTTCATATTGCGGATCACCTCGAAAAGGCGCTCTGTCTCCTGCGGTGTCAGTACAGCCGTAGGCTCATCCAGAATCAGGATGTCAGCGCCTCTGTACAGCACCTTGACAATTTCCAGAGTCTGTTTTTGGGAAACGCTCATCTCGTAAACCTTCTGATCCAGATTCAGTTCAAAATGATATTTGTCACAGATTCCCCGTGCTTTTTCCTTAACTGCCTTTAAGTCGAATTTTTCTTTTTTATCAAGACCCAACGCAATGTTTTCCGCAGCGGTGAACACATCGATCAGCTTAAAATGCTGATGGATCATACCGATTCCCAAGTCATAGGCATCCTTTGGGGAACGGATCTCAACCTGCCGCCCGTTTATCAGGATCTCTCCCTCGTCAGGAAAATAAATGCCGGAGATCATGTTCATAAGAGTCGTCTTGCCGCTTCCGTTTTCTCCCAGAAGTGCTAGGATTTCTCCCTTTCTTACATCTAAATTAACATTTTTGTTGGCAACAACTTTTCCGAATGTTTTCGTTACGCTTTTTAACTGAATCGCATACTCCAAATCGTTGTGCCTCCCTTCCCAGTATTAGTCGCTTTCATTATATATTTTTTTGCAAAAAAAGGGAAGCCTTTTTTAAGCTTCCCCTTTGAAAATCCGTTGACCAATAGTTACTGTTCTCAGTAACGATCAATACTATTATTCAACAGCCTCTGCATCCTCTGTGATGCCGTCGATACGCAGTGAGAAGTATGGAGCGCTTCTGTATACGGACTCTGCAAAATGTCCATCCTCAATAGCCTCAACTGTTTCTCCCTCATATACAACAGTTGCAGGATCTGTAGTGAAATCCAGGAAGGAAAGGTCGCATTCTGCTGTGGTAACTTCCTCGCCGCCAACTGTAAAGGTAGAGGTATCAAATACCTGCTGGGAACCATCCTGCAATTTAGCTTCCACATCTGCCACATAATCAGCAGTGCCTTCTGCGCAGGATTCGCCGAGCGCGGTGATACCAACAGCACCATCGCTGTAACCCTTGGACCAGTCTGCCTCAAGCTCTCCGCCGCCCATAACGGTTTCGATCGCATGCTTATAATATACAGCCCAGTTATTTGTGGCAGATGTAAGTGCTGCAGTCGGAGCTGTCTCCAACATGTCGATGTTGTATCCTACAGAGTAGCAGATTTTGCCGGAATCCAGAAGCTTCTGGGTAGCAGCCGGTGCTCCTGTGGAGTCTGCATGCTGTCCAACCATTACGGCTCCATTTGCAACCAGAGCCTCTGCTGCTGCGCCCTCTTTGTCAATATCAAACCAGGAGTTTGTATATTTTACTTCCATAACAACTTCCGGAACCACGCTCTTAACGCCAAGGTAGAATGCTGTATATCCGGAAACAACCTCTGCATAGCTGAATGCGCCTACATAACCGATTTTTACATTGCCGTCCGCATCAAAGCTGTCCGGCTGGGTCTCTGCGGTAAGAGTTCCGTCTTCCATCAGCTCTTTCAGCTTAAGTCCGGCTACAACACCGGATACGTAACGTGCTTCATAAACATTTGTGAATGCGTTTTTGAAATTATCTAATCCGCTGATTGCGGCAAAGTCACCTGTCATAGCAACAAATGTTGTGTCCGGATATTCCATTGCAGCCTGTACCATGTATGTCTGATGTCCATAGCTGTTGGAGATAACCAGTGAGCATCCCTGTCCCACAAGGTCTACTGCGGAATCATAGCAGGTAGAATCCTCAGGAACTTTGTACTTCCAGATGATCTGGCTGTCATCAAGGCCGATTTCTGCGGCTGCCTCTTTGATTCCCTGGATATGAGCCATAGAGTATCCTTCTGTCTCATCGCCTACGAGAATAACGCCCATTTTGAAATCCGGGTCAACCTCTACGCTGTCATCAGCGGCATAAACAACAGAAGTGAATGCGATCATGGAAATGACCATCACTGCTGCAAGAAGAAGGCTGACAACTTTTTTCATGCTTTTTTTCATAAAACTTCCTCCTTTTTTATTGCAATTTTTAACATTGCTATCGAATTCATTGTATTTTCTTTCAAAATAAATGTCAACTGTTTTTCTAAAAAACGGAGAAAAATATTAAATTCGGATATTGTTATTTTTCCGATTCTCTATGCGGAAGCTTCTGGGTGTCATGTGGTAGCGTTCCTTGAACACCCGGTGGAAATAGCTGTTGTTTTCATAGCCGACTGCTGCTATGATATCGCTGATGGGCAGATCCGTATCGCACATAAGTTCCATAGCTTTGCTTAAGCGCTTCCGCTGAAGAAGCTCCTTGAAATTGAATCCTGTGGTTTTCTTGATCATTTTGCTTAAGATGTGCATGGGCAGGTGGAGCTGGCTGCAGAGCTCCGTGAGTGTAGCGGTGCGGTACTTTTCTTCAATATACTTTAATGTTGACATGGAGATCATATTTTCGTACTGGTTCGGTACTCTCATTTCCACATACTGGACAGAATTTAACAGATATAGAAAAATAAGTCCCATAGTAGTCTGATTGATCCTGTTGTCTTCGCCCTTTCCTGTCACAAGAGAATAGATCATATTTTCCAGAAGATTTTGGATCTGCAAAACCTCAGACACCTTAAAATGCAGATATTCTCCCCTCTCCTCGTCTCTTCTCAGGACATTTACCACAAAATCAGCCAGAACATTGTTGCTGCCAGCCATGGAGTATGCTACATCGAAAAATTCCGGAAGGATCATGAAATTAATGGCAATATCATTCTCTCCTGCCGGCAGGATCTCGTGGCGGGTAAACTGATTCAGAAACAGAAGCTCTCCCTTGCGGATCGTGACCTGTTTGCCGTCTATCACATTGATGAGCTCACCTTCGCACGCATAAAGCACTTCTACATAATTGTGGCGGTGAGAGGGAAAATACACGAACCGGGTGTGGGTGCGCACCGCGATCAGCTTACCCTCCTCCAGCATCTTTCCACTGTCTACAGTGAATTCCTTTCCTGAAGTGTACAGATCCTGATCCACCTGCCCCTCCCCGTCCAGAATTCTCTGCTCCTCCTCTGTGATCTCCCTCAGCTTTTCCAATAACTCTCTCTGCATACGCCTCTGACTCCGTAACTTCAAATCAAATCCAACACTACTTATCTACTGAAAAAAGAGTGTTACTCTTTCCGTAACACTCTCTCCCTGTTTTTAGTCAAGGTGGAATACATTCTGCAGGTCAATGCTTACCGGGCTGTTATCCGGATTTGTTTCCATAATATCAGCCATGAAGTCCCACCATTTGCGGTTGATCGCCGTATCGGCACCCTTTGCCCACAGTTCTTCATCCTCAATCTCAATATATCCGAACAGAGTCAGGGTTTCCTTGTCCAGGAAAATAGTATAATTCTTTCCGCCGTGCTCGTGAATCATGTCTTTCATTTCCGGCCAGAGAAGATTATGTCTTCTCTCGTACTCTGCTTCCTGTCCCGGGAATAATTTCATTTTAAAACCTTTGATCATTACAAGCTTCCTCCTTGTTTTGCCTGAAATACTCTAAATGGGCTGAATTGTAACAGGACGGGACTTATCAAAGCCCCGTCCCATTTTTAAAAGGATTTTATCATATTTGAAAAAGCTCAGCGCCTTTTCTGTGCACTTCTTAGTACAGTTTAGCCATCTCTTCGATGTTGTCGCTGTTGAACTGCAGAGGCTCGCCAAGAACGATTTCTGTGCCGCCGTCATCAGCTTCAGTAATGGTGTAGTCGCCAAGGTCACCAGCGGTGAAGGTCTCATCCAGAGCACCTGTGATGTCTTCGCTGATCAGTGCGCTTGTTGCATATGCGCTCAGTTTACCAAGGCCCTGCATATCCCACAGATAGAAGTATGGGCAGGAATGCTCATCATCAGCACCTGTGTACTCGATCATCTCAGACGGAAGTCCAAGACCTGTCAGTTTGCAAGCGGAACCATTGTCCTGAAGATATTTAGCTGCTGCTGCGATACCAACGGTTGTAGGAGCGCAGATAACTTTCAGATCCGGATATTTCTCAAGAAGAGCTGCTGTCTGGTCTGTAGATTTCTGAGGCTCGTCATCGCCGTATGCAACTTCTACAAGCTCAAGTTTGCTGTATTTCTCATCGCCTTCCATGATGATCTTCATAGCATCGATCCATGCATTCTGGTTAGCTGCCTGAGATGTAGCGGAAAGAACTGCCCACTGGCCTTCGCCGCCTGTGATATCAAGAACTGCATCCATAAGAGCCTGTCCTACAGCAACAGTACCAGCCTGGTTTACGAATACCTGACGGCTGTCAGCGTTCGGAGCAGAGTCGAAGGAAGATACTTTGATTCCAGCGTCCATAGCTTCTTCCAGTTTTGCCTGAAGAGCGTTTACGTCGTTTGCGGAGATACAGATTGCATCGAAATCCTGAGAAATCAGGTTGTCAAGAACCTTGATCTGAGCGTCTGCTGTAGCAGTTTCAGGATAAACAACCTCTACTGTGCCGCCTTCTGCTTCAACTGTCTCTACGAAAGAAGATGCAGCGATTTCGAAGAATGCGTTACCAGCGGATTTTCCAACCAGTGCGATTTTCTGTCCGTCTGCAGCACCAGCGAATGCCGGAGTAGCTGTTGCCAGAACCATTGCTCCACAAAGAAGCGCGCTTACTAATTTTTTGTTCATGTGATGATTCCTCCCTTGGAATAATATAGTTTTTTATTTGTAACTGCTCTGTCTCATCGCAGAGCAGTTAGCAACGTGATAAGATGTGGCTTATTTTTTCTTTGCTGCCTTTTTGATCTCTCCGATGATATTCGGCAGTGCAACCGCACAGATCAGAAGGAGACCAAGGATCAACAGGATAACCTGTGCATGTACGTTTTTCTGTCCCAGACCAACACGGAGACACACGATGATGAATGCGGAAATGATACCGCCTGCCAGATTACCTTTACCACCTGTGGAGGAGATACCTCCGAATACTGCCATAGCGATGGCATCCATCTCAAAACCGTTACCGGTTGTGGTATTTGCTCCGTAAGAGGAGGATACCAGGAACAGTGCACACAGTCCGGAAACAGTTCCCATAACTGTGTAGATGATCATACGGATCTTCTGTACATGGATTCCGGAATAATATGCTGTGGTACGGTTGGTACCGATTGCATATACACGGCGTCCAAATGTGCTCTTTCCTAAAATAATTGCTGCGATCACGCCCAGGATCAGTACCAGGAACAGAATGTACGGTACACTTCCGACTTTTCCGCCGATAGCGCGGAAGCCGTCTGTGTTCGTAGCGGAAATACTTCCGCCGCTTCCCAGTACGATCTCAGCGATACCACGGAAGATGATCTGTGTAGCCAGTGTCACGATCATTGGCGGCAGCTCCTGAAACTTTGTCAGGATCAGGCCGTTTACAGCACCGCAGATGGTACCTACAACCAGTGAAGCCAGAACTACTACGATAAACGGAGCACCTGTGTTGCATACGATACAACTCATGGTTGCGGAAAGGCAAACGATAGAACCAACGGAAATATCAATCTCGCCCAGAACCAGAATGTATGCCATCGGAAGCATAAGGAATACCTCAGCCAGGTAAACCGGCATCTGACGGAGCAGGTTCTTTACGTTATAAAACTCTGAATAAAATGCACAGAAAACATTAATTAAGACAAACAGGATGACCAGAACGCCTTCCCAGCTAAATATCATCCGTTTCACCGGACTTTCCGGCACGTTGTTAATACTTCTTCCAGATTTTCCGGCCATGATTACATCTCCCTTCCTTTTAATGCATTTCTGTCGGTAATACGCTGCAGAACAACATTGACTACAACAACTACCAGGATCATGATACCCTTGATGGTGTTCTGCCACAAAGCATCGAATCCTACCAACGGAAGGGCTTTGGCGATAGTCGCCAGGATCAGAGAACCAAGGAGCGCGCCGATTACAGTACCGCGTCCACCGCTCATGCTTACACCGCCGATTACACATGCTGCAATGACATCCATCTCACCGCCCTGCTGCATATCAGGCATTGCGGATGCGTAGATAGAAACCTGAAGAGCACCGCCTAAACCGGCAAGGAAGCCCATGATCATGTAAACCATCAGTTTAATATTTTTTACATTGATACCGGAAACCTCTGCTGCGCTAGGGTTACTTCCTACAGCGTAGATCTTACGTCCTGTTCTTGTCCACTTCATAAAGATGAAGAAGATCACATAGCAAACAATGATAACCCAGATAACAGCGTTAATTCCCAGAATACTTGTTGTTGCAAAATTCTTGAAGCTTCCAAGAGCTGCTGCTCCTGCCCACTCACCACCGTTTGAAATCAGGTAGCCCATAGCACGGAACACATACATAAAGCCCATGGTCGCAATGATCGGAGGAACGTCTGCCCTGGAAATAACAAGCCCAACCAGAAGTCCGCATCCAATACCGATCAGGATGGCAATGACAAATGCCAGGAAGGTATTGGAAATATGCTCATATTTCAGAAGCATACCAATAGCCATACCGGACAGCGCCAATGTTGACATGATTGAAATATCAATACCGCCGATCAGCATAACGCACAGCATACCAAGTGCCATAACCATGGTAACTGCATTGTTTTTTACCAAATCCATCAGAGACTTTGGAGTCAGGAAGGATGGACTTTTTATCGTGATCGCTACGAAAAGCAGGATCAAAATAATCGCAAGCAGGGCCTCACGGGAACCTGTTATCTTTTTGATGAAAGATTTCTTTTCCATTATTTAGCCGCCCCCTTTACTGTTGTGCCTTTTTCCATAGCAAGTTCAAGGATTCTCTCCTGAGTTGCCTCTTCTCTGCTGAGTTCTCCGGTCTTACGGCCGTTGCACATAACGATAATACGATCCGCCATACCCAGGATCTCAGGCATTTCAGAAGAAATCAGGACAATGGCATAGCCTTTCTTTGCAAGCTCGCCCATGATAGCATAGATCTCGGCTTTCGCACCAACGTCAACACCCTTGGTCGGCTCGTCCATGATAACAACCTTCATTTCCTGGCTTAAAGCCTTGGCAACAACAACCTTCTGCTGGTTACCACCGGACAAAGAGCTTGCCGGCTGGAAAATATCAACGGCTTTTGTATCAACTTCCTCAAGAAGGTCTCTGGAAAGTTCACGTTCCTTCTTCTCGTCATTCAGGCCGCGCTTTGCATATTTGCTGATGGTCGGGAGTGTTACGTTCCGGCCCAGTCCCCAGCTCATGATAAGGCCCTGCTTCTGACGGTCCTCCGGAAGAAGGATGATACCCTTATCCATAGCCTCGGACGGTTTCTTTATATGAATCTCCTGTCCCTCCAGGTAAACCTTACCTTCATCAGGATTGGTAATTCCACATACGCTCTCCATAACCTCTGTACGTCCTGCGCCTACCAGACCGGTAAGACCCACGATCTCTCCGGCATGAACGTTAAAGGAAACATTTTTAAAGAAACCAACACGGGAGAGATTCTCGATACGCAGCATCTCTTCGCCCAGTTTTACCTTTGGTTTCGGGAACAGATCATTGATCTCACGACCAACCATGGCTTTGATCAGATCTGCATTTGTAATTCCATCTACATCATAGGTTCCGATGTACTGGGAATCACGGAATACGGTAACTCTGCTTGCCAGACGGTACATATCCTCAAAACGATGGGAAATGAAGATAATGGAAACGCCCTCTTCTTTCAGTTTATCAACAATTCTGTAAAGCTCTTCGGACTCTCTCTTTGTCAGACATGCAGTAGGCTCATCCAGGATGATGATCCTTGCATTGGTAGACAATGCTTTTGCGATCTCAACCATCTGCTGCTGGGCAACACTTAAGGTTCCCATCTCAGCAGTTGCCTTAAAGTCTGCATTCAACTGCTGCAAAAGCTTGTTTGCCTCATCGTTCATGGCTTTCCACTGGATCATATGATTTTTAATGATCTCGTGGCCCATGAAAATATTTTCTGCTACAGTTAAATCCGGATAGGACGTGGCATGCTGATAAACGGCTGCAATACCTGCTGCCTGCGCATCCCTCGGTCCCTTGAAGTCTACCTTCTGGCCATTCAGGAACATTTCGCCTTCTTCGGCTTTATGTACACCGGTAATTACTTTGATAAAGGTAGATTTACCAGCACCATTCTCGCCCATCAGTGCATGGACTTCACCGGGTTTCAACTGAAACTGTACGTTATTTAATGCCTTTACGCCCGGGAAAATCTTGGTAATGCCTTTTAATTCAAGAACATATTCAGACACAGCTCTTTCTCCTCCCTTTTCTAATCTGGTACTATTTTAACATCCGGTACCTTTTTTCGAAACGGGAAAATATTTGGAATCGGGGTAAAATTTTTTTCAATTTTACTCGTCTCCGAAAAGCATGGAATTCATATAACACTCATTAAAAAACTTGTCAGAAGACAGATTGATCTCCTCAGATACTGCTGTCAGCCTGCCGATACGCTCCTCCGAACACGCATCTCCCAGATATTCCATTGCCCCTGCCAGAGAGCTGTTTCCCACAGTTTCGATCCTGTCTCTGAATTCCTCCGGAAACATACCGATCTCCACAGCCTTGTTTTTGTCCAGCTTATAGCCGAATCCTCCTGCCAGATAAACCTTCTTCACCTGGCTCTTGTCAATTCCGTAGCATACCACCAGCGTTTCCATACCAGCCCGCACAGCTGCTTTTGCAAGCTGGATCTCTCTTACATCATCCTGGGTGAAAACGATCTCTCTGCCATCCTCTGTCTCTGCCAGCGGGTATCCGTCATCGAAATAATCATCGTCCATCAGACCGGTTACCTCAACAAGCTCTTCCTTAACCAGCTCCGCAACCGTCTCCACAACGCCTGTTCCGCAGATTCCCACCGGAGCCTTATCCTGGATCGTCATGATCTCAGGCTTATCTCCCTCTATTTTCACAGAGCAGATGGCACCTGGCACGCTTCCCATTCCCCAGGTAATGTTTCCTCCCTCAAAAGCCGGACCTGCGGCAGTGGAGGTTACCAGAATCTTATCCTTATTTCCAAGAGCCATTTCCCCGTTTGTTCCCAGGTCTACAAGAAGGCAGATCTCATCTGTCTTGTCAAATCCGCAGGCGTAAAGTCCTGACACAATATCCCCGCCTACATAAGTGGAAATGCCTGGCAAGAGGATCACCTCCGCGGACAGCTCACTGCTTCCGATTATTTCTTCATAGCTTCCTTTAATAAAGTCAATATTTACAGGTGTGAATGGAAATACGCCAAGTGTATCACAATCGTAGCCCATCAGCAGATGACCCATTGTGGTGTTGCCGCCGATAGAAACTCTTCCCACCTTTTGGGCAGGGATTCCCGCTTCTTTGACCAGTCTTTGGATTCCATTCTGTAAATCCTTACGGATGCTGGCCTGCAGCTCTTCTTTTTTGCCGTCTATGGATGCCTGGATCCTGGAGATCACGTCTGCGCCGTAAGCTCTCTGTCCGTTTATAGCAGTCACTGTATGCAGGCTCCTTTTACTGTCGCGGCCTATCAGCTCCATGGCAATGGTGGTAGTACCGATATCCACAGCAATGTCATAGCCGCTTTCCTCGGAGATTTCCCCGTTGTTTTCATTCTGGTGCTCACTGAGGATCTCAAACTGTGATTCGTCTCCCAGCTCAAAGGAAACGGTAAGCTCCTCCATGGGATAAACCTCGCAGGACAAACGCCATCCCTGTTCCAGCTCTTCTTTGGAAAAGGCTTTTTCATCCTCGGGCGTGATCAGGACTTCCCCATCCAGAACCCGGATCCCGCACTTGCCGCATCGTCCTTTTCCGCCGCAGGGCGCACTGATATAGTATCCCTCCCGGATCAGGGCTGACATAAGGGATTCCGTCCCCTTTACCACGATTTTTCTGGATTCTTCCCCTTTTTTCACCGTTACCTCAGTATCCGGGATATTCCGCATCTTACAATTTACATTGGGGCATTTCCTGCAGTCATGCTGTGCCTTGAAAACCGTTTCATCTTCTGTCAGAATAAATACCTGGCAGGATGTCTTTACCGGATCAAACATATAGCCGCTGCTGATATCAATGCCAAATCGTTTCTGTAATTCCAGGTACTCCCATGCTTTTCTCTGGGATTCCATGGAAATGTCATGAGGCGCCTCAAGCCGTTTCAGGATTCCAACGTGATGCTCGCTGCATACCTCCTGAAGCTTTTCCATCATCCGGCCCTCCAGGGAAAACAATGCTTCATCGGCAATGGCATCGCATAACATGCCTTTTACATAATCTCCTTCCTGGAAGCCTCTTGTACTGCACTGTTTGATTCCATCGCCTATGCTGATGACCGCATAGATGATAGGTGTTCCCTCCTTGTATGCCTTTGTCGCAATTTCTTTCGGCATGGTTCCCACTCCCAGGATTCCCACCGGTTCTGCAAGCGCCAGCATCTCCTCATGGATTTCGTCATACTCCTGCATCACTTCCTCGTACACCGGACTGTCCTCATAGCATTCCATTGCTTTCAGGACTGATTGTTTATTCAATTTTGCCGCAAGGCCGTCAATTTCATAAAATTTCTCCATTGAATTACCCCCATTTTACAAAAAAAGAGCTGTTACAAAAAGGCAATCGCCTTTCCTAACAGCCCCTTTGGTACTCGATTCTGTTTGACTCTTCAGTTTATATTAAGAAGCTTTTCTTGCTTCTACAGCAGCTTTTGCTGCCTCTGCAGCGGAAGTAGCATCCTCTGTATAATAGTCTGCTCCGATCTGATCAGCAAAACTCTGGTTAACCGGTGCTCCGCCTACCATTACGATATACTTGTCACGAAGTCCTTTTTCATTCAGTGCATCGACTACGCCCTGCATGTTCGGCATGGTTGTCGTAAGAAGTGCGGACATACAGATTACATCTGCTCCAACCTCTTCTGCTTTTGCAATGAAAGTATCTGCATCAACATCTGTTCCCAGATCATAGATTTCAAAACCAGCGCCCTTCATCATCATAACAACAAGATTCTTTCCGATATCATGAAGGTCACCCTTTACAGTACCGATCACTGCTTTTCCGATAGGCTCGTTTCCTACCTCTACCAGCTTCGGCTCCAGAATGGTGATTCCTGCTGTCATTGCTCTGGCTGCTACCAGAACCTCAGGTACGAAAACTTCGTTTCTCTTGAATTTTCCACCTACGATCATCATACCTGCGAGAAGTCCATCATTCAGGATCTCCTTTGCATCAACACCCTGGTTTAAAGCTTCCTCAACCAGTTTCTTAACGTTTTTTGCACGGCCTTTCTGTAAAAATTCAGAAATCTCTTCTACAATTGCTGTTGCCATTACTCTACCTCCTATGGTCGCTTTCTTTGGAGGTTCCGCAAGCCTCCAAATCTCCGCTTGTTTTTATGAATCCTATTATACCGTCAATCCCAAATTTTTTTTGATTATTTTTTAGAAAATCTATATATTTTTTTGGTTTTTTGTTGTAATATAATATTTGCAAACGCAATTTTTGTATTTTTTTTGGAATTAAGGAGAGAATTTTATGCAGCCTGTACTATATACCATCATTAAGAAGCAATCACTTCACGAACTGCTGGAAACCTTTTACCAGTGTATTGACCTTCCGATCCAGGTTCTCGATGAACATGGTGAGGTTCTGGACAGCTTTGGAAAGATCCATGAATACTGCAGCATTTTTAAGCAGTTTCTGCCCTCAACGGAATCCTGCGCCAAACTCCATTCCAACGCCGGAAAGCTTGCCATGAGCCTTGGTGAAACCTATATCTTCTCCTGCCATTCCAACCTGAATCATATTGTATTCCCCCTGTCCAATAACGGGGTTTTGCTCGGCTCCATTCTGGCAGGTCCCTTCCTGATGGACAATCCGGATTCCCTCCTGCTTTTTGACATTTCCAAAAAATACGATATTCCCACGGTCAACATTCTGGAAATGTACGATGAGGCCAACAAGCTTCCGATCATTGAGCCTGCCAGAGTTACATATATCAGCCGTTTGCTTTACTATATGTGTTCCGGTCTGGTCACGGACAGCAAGAGCAATTTTGTCCTGAATCACAATAAGCTTTCCCAGCAGTCCAAGATCAACGAATCCATCCAGATGTATAAGGCAACCACCCATATTAATCAAAAAGCCTATCCCTATGAAAAGGAAAAGGCTTTGATCACGAAGCTTAAAACAGGAGATACCGAAAAGTCCAAGGCCCTTCTCAACGATCTCCTGGGTTATGTATTTTTTGCTGAGGGCAATAATCTGGAGGTGGTAAAGTCCCGCGCCATGGAGCTTTCCTCCCTCTTATCCCGTGCTGCCATCGAAGGCGGTGCCACCAGCGATAGCATCTTAAAAATAAACAATCAATTTCTCAAGGATCTCCAGGATATTGATACTCTTGACAATCTCTGTTACAAGCTCCAGGAAACCATTGACGTCTTTACAGACTGCATGTTTAACTACATTCCCAGCAAGAGCAATGAGATTACCAAAAAGGCGATCCGCTATATTTCCAAAAACTTCACACGGAACCTTACACTGGACGATGTGGCAGGTCACGTACACCTGAATCCGGCGTATTTTTCAACCCTGTTCAAACAGTCCACAGGCTCCTCCTTCAAGGAATACCTGAACATGGTTCGGATCGAGGAGAGCAAACGTCTGCTTGCCAACACAGACTATTCCATCATTGATATCGCACTGGCAACAGGCTTTGAGGATCAGAGCTACTTTTCAAAGGTATTCAAAAAGTACACTGGCCTGACCCCTAAGCAGTACCGCTGATTTTCAGCCTGGTCCGATCTTTCCCTGCACGATCGCATGGACGGTCTCCTCCAGAAGAAGACTGCCCAACTTCAATATGCTCTCCTTTTTGGAGATTTCAATTTTCTCCATCAGCTCTCCCGTTGCCCCTCTGCTCCGCGCCTGCCGGACAGCCTTGCGGAGGGCTTCTTCTTTTGCAAATGCAAGAGCTTCCTCGTGCTCTTCAAAGACCACGGATTCCTCTCCCAAAACCATATAGTCCGGCGACGCATTCTGAAAGTTTACCGGTTTAACGATCACCTGGGCATCCACTGTTACATTCCCCACAATAGCCCCTACGGCATTTGCTACCGCGGCGTGAGGAGGAATCACCGCATGGGTTCCGAAAAGTCCGGCAACCTCATCCAGAAAAATATGGGTCGGCGCACCAATCCCTACAAATACTGCCTTTGTGCGGAAAATCGTGCCAAAAAACGCATTTTTTTCCTGACGTGCTTTTCTGTACAGTACCTTCAAAAAGTCGTCCAGATCCTTGCTTTTCTGCGTCAGGGCAAGCCCCTCATATTCAAATTCCAGCAGGATCCTTGCCAGATTGCAGAAAAGCTTTTCTGTGATCAGATCATAGACCACTCTTCCAAGCTCATCCTTGTCAATTCCGCAAGAACGCGCCACGAATTCTGCCCCATAAAGAGCGGCTTCCCGATCAAACGCCTCAAACTCTCCGCGGAGGTGCATAATATCAGTAGGCGTCAGCCCGGCCCGGAGAATAAAGCCTTCCTTTTCCAGCCTGGCTGTATTTATTTCGTAGATCTCCCTGTCCACAGCATCTGCAGCCTCTTCCAGACTGAGCGGGCCTGTTTTTAACGCCCGGCAAAGCCCCCGCTCCACCTTTGTATAGACGGTGCTTTCGGGAAGCTCTTTCTGCAGACATAAAAATTCGTGGAGGTAAAACTCGGATATCCGCTTCTCCTCCTGAAGCTTTCTCAGCTTTTCCAGCACTTCCGGATGATCCTTGGCAAGGCAGCAAAGAGGGATGATCCTGTAATCCTCCAGATAAAGATTCCCCTCATCGTCGTAGTGGACTGCTGTATCGCCGCCCAGGGCAAAGGTGTCCACATACAGCCCCTTTACAAAGGTTTTCCAGCTTCCGATCTGAATTCCGTCCTCTGCTTTTTTGGGTACTCCGTCTTTTACGATTGCCACATCTGTGGTGGTTCCTCCAATATCCACGATCACTGCATCCGGCTCTTCCGTAAGGTGGACAGCACCCACCACACTGGCTGCAGGACCGCAAAGAAGCGTCTCAACCGGACGCCTTCCTGCAAATTCCTCGTTCATCAGAGAACCATCGCTTCGCACAATAATCGTGGGCAACTCCAGATGAAAGTCCCGGAACACCTGCTTTACTGCTGCCAGAAACTCGCATATTACCGGCACAAGGCGGGCGTTTAAAAGCGCTCCTGCCCCTCTTTTCACAGCATTCAAGTCCTGGAACAGATCATGCCCCAGTATGACCGGAAGGTTCCTGTACCTTTTCACGATCTCCTCAGCTTTTTTCTCATACGCGCCGTGATGTTCCCTGGCAAAAACCTGCACGATACTCAGACCGTCACAGTTTTCCAGAAATTCCGGCAATTCCTTCTCAAAGCGCTCCCAGTCAGGCTGCTGACTTTTCTCCACGGAATGATACAGATCACATTCCAGAAGGTAAACATCCTGCGGATCATCAATTCCGTAGGAAGCATATGTTTCCTGAAAATTCTTTTTAGGAATTCCGATGAGGATCAGTTTTCCCCGTCCGCCCTTTCCCTCCACGCAGGCGTTTGTAGCCAGTGTGGTGGAAAGAGCCAGCATCCCACATTTACGCAGGTATTCCTCCGGCAGCTTCTTCAGCACATTTCCGATCCCAATTTTCAGATCTTCTTTTGTAGTCAGAGACTTACCGCTTGCCAGGACCTGCTGTTTCTCCATCTCATATACCACAGCATCCGTATAGGTGCCTCCGGTATCAATGCCGATTCCAATCATTGTCTAAATCCTTCTTTTTATTCTGGCAGCCTTCCGCCGTACAGCAGCTGCCGCTTATTTATTGTAATTCTGCTACACGCACTGGTCTATTCTGCTGACCAGATCCATGATCGAGTCCGCGTATTCAGCCAATGTTTTTCGCCAGTTTGAGAGGCATTCTCTTCCGTCTTCGGTAATACGGAACTTCATCTTATACTTATTTTCCCCTTCCCGGCTTTCGAACTTCAAAAGAAGTCCTCTTGACTCCATGACCCGGAGATATCTGTATACTCCTGTCACATCAGGTTTGTCCTGCCGGAACATGGAAAAATCACCCATTTTCTTGAAGATCCCATAGCCCGTCTCCGGTCCATCCATAAGGATCTGCAGAATGATCGGCTGAATAAACCGTTCCAGATTTCCTCCCTTACAGGCACACTTTTTTTCTTCCTGTTTCAAAACAATCCTCCAATATACTCATCAAGCCATTTCATTTTCCCGGATAATAAGGGCATTTTTCCTTTTTACATTCCTTATTATCCGAAAAGTAATGGCAGGTGATTTTTTCCGGTTTTTTTAATTCGATCCCAAGTCGCTCCTGAATGATCTCCACAGCTTCCTCAAAAGCAAGGAATCCGTTTCTTTTACAGCATCTCGGACCTTCCACAGAAGCAATGTGGATCAGGCTTCTTCCCGTAGCCTCATTCACCCACTGCCAGCTCTTGTCTGATAGCGGTGAGGTTTCCGTATAAACGCTGAGAAAGATCCCCACCCCTACACCGGCTCCGCAGTTTCCATAATAGCCGCAGAAGCCGCCAAGGACTTTCTTTGCCCTCTTTTCCGCCTCGTTCAGCATTTTTGAAAGCTTTTCTTCACTTTGACCGTCCTCACGGGCACAGGCGGTAAGCAGTACGGCTGGAAAAAGAAAGTGATGCTGGGGACAGTGCATAGGCAGGCCCTCCAAATCCATACATTCCATGGCCCATTCCCAGATGGTGCGTGTCTCCTTTTCCTCCAGAAATCCCATACATTTTTCTTTTATTGCCACGTAATAATCCATTTCGTTCCTCCTTTGCCTTTCCCCTGGATCCGGCGCCGCGGTTTCCCTTATTTTTTGGCAGGTCCAAAACTGTCAACTTTGCCGGGATACCATTTCATAGCTTCTTTAATGCTCTTTGCCGCAGGAAGTCCGTTTCCTGCCAGGACCACGATCTCATTGATCCCACTTACTTCTCTGTCATATTCCTCCATCCGGAACAGATTTCCCACACAGTCCAGAAAATAATGTTTTCCCTGAAGGCTTACAAAGCCTTTTACCCGATAGGTATCCTCCAGAAACATTTCTACAAATTTCTCCAATTCATAGGGAGTAAAAGAATCATTTATTCTTAATATGTAGCTGCGAAGGGTGATATCCTTTGTCTGGATCTCCGGTTTTTCTGTCGTCAGCGGCGGCTTTTCCATTTCCTCCAGCCATTGATCCTCGATCTTTCCAAAGCTTGTCTCAAACACCGGGATATCAGGACGGTGATCCCGGATGATCTGCCGGACATTTTCCAACTCCTCCTCGCTTGCCAGATCGGTTTTGTTGATCAGGATAATGTCGCTGATGCTGATCTGTTTTTTCACCACAGTAGCGGTACGGTATACTTTATGGAATCTTTTAGCGTCCAGAAGGCAGATGCTTCCCATATACTCAAGATTTTGGAATTTATCCTTCTGCGCCATGATCTTTCTCACGTTAGTAGGGTTGGATAACCCGGATGCCTCAATAATGATCACATCCGGCTCCTGGCTTAATGCTTTTTGCAGGACCTCCTCGAACTTGTCCAGTCTGCAGGAGCAGAAGATAGAGCCGTTGTTGATCTCATCCAGAACGGTTCCCACCTCTTTCAGAAGCTGGCCGTCGATTCCCTCTTTTCCATATTCATTTACAATAATATGAAGTCTCTGATCCTGAAAAAGCCGGATAAAATTTTTCAAAAATGTTGTCTTTCCGGCTCCAAGGAAGCCTGTCACTAAATATAATCCGGACACTTTTTCACCTCCAAAAAATGTCTCCTATAACGAACCTTTTATCAGACCATGTCTGATAACTATATTCATTATAGGAGACTTTTCCTTTTATTACTATGACTTTTTATTTATTATTTGTATTATTTTTGTGAACTGCAGGGATTACAGAACTTCCTTGATCGCTGCCTCCAGCTCTTCCTTGGACGGAACGATGGAGCTGAATTTAAGCTGACCGTTGATGTAGATGGACGGCAGGTTCTTTACGCCCATTTTCTTGCATCTGGCAATGTTTTCTTTCTCTGTAAATTTATACTCGATCATGTCAATCTGGTCGCCGAAGGTTGCCTTTGCTTCTGTAGCAGCTCCCATCATATAGGTGCAGGCTGCGCAGGTAGCGGAATCCAGGGTAAATACTTCCATGAACGGTTTTGTAAGATTGTCATAATCCGGCAGCTCGATCTCGATGTCATCATCCACTGCCACATAGTTTTTCACCATCTCACGAACCTCATCCGGCTGGGTCACTGCCTGTACAGCGCCGATGGTATTTTCTACCGGTACTGCATATGGCATATCGCATCCAGGGGAAAGGATGAAGTTTCTCTTATCCGGCATGCTGTCCAGAAGGTCGATCACATATTTCATGTTGTCCTGCTGTGTTCCGTGAAGCATAATGGTTGTCAGCGGAATATTTCCTCCGATGCAGACATTGTATTTGTCTGTGATCTCTTTTGCAGCCAGAAGGTTTACATTTTCATCCACAGAGATGGCATCCGGTTTTGTATGGCACATAACCTCGATATTTCTCGTAGCATCGCCGCAAACAAAGAAGGAGGAGCATGCTCCCAGCTCTCTGATATGTGCAAACAGCTCTGTAAACGGCTTTGTCATAAATTCCTCGAAATGGTTGGAGGAAATCTGGGAGATCAGCGGGTCTACTACCGCGATCACGTCCATTCCTGCCTCGATGTAGTAGCCAGCCATTGCTTTTGCCACCTTGCAGCAGTAATCCAGGAAGTCCTCAACAGCCTCCGGATCATCAAACATATCCATAAAAATATCATTTCCGCGAAGATGTGCAGCCAGTGTGAACGGTCCGCAGATCAGTCCGTACAGCGCAGTCTCCTCTCCCAGTGTCTCCTTTACACGCTTCATAACATCCAGGATCATGGGGATACGTCCGTCTTCCTTTGTCGGGATGGTACAGTCACATGGCGTTACCAGGTCCTCATCGTCTTCCATAGGATGAGCGGAAACAGACGGCGGTGCGTCATCTGCCCATGTCAGTTCACAGCCAAGGCACTCAGCCTCTACCTGGAGGTCAAAGATAATGGGAAGTCCGGATGGTTTGTAAAGCTTATGTACCTCCATCAGTGCGTTGTACAGGTTGTCTCCGTTGGAAAGCACCTCTCTTGCGTTGCAGCCTATCAACTGTCCGGCATGTACTCCTGCGAAGGGAACCCAGGCTACCTGCGGGGTCTCCTCATGTCTTAAGGTTGCTAAAATCAGCTCTTTTGGTGTCATTTTCATGTCCGCCTTTCTTTATTTTTTTAGTACGGTTAACTCTTAATTTCATTATAAGTTCTAAAATTTATTTTTCAATAGCTCCGGTCGAAGTGACAAATTACGTCTCAAAATTCAATAAAAACTCGCAAAAACGCAATTCTTTAGACCATGTCTAATATCTATTTTTCTCTTTCCCGAAGCATTTTGGTAATTTTTTTGGAACATATTGTAATTTTCCGCAGAATTGCTTGCTTTTCTTTCAAAATCCTCCGTTTTTCCTGATGGAATGCCTGCATTAATCTATAATTTTTTCATATTAAAAACGGAACAGCCCAGGCAGCCGCTCCGTTTTCTCTTTACTTAGGCCATCAGTCTTCCGATTTCCAGACTGACATCCTCGTATTTTCTCTCTGTTTCATTGAGATCGTTGATCTCTCCCACGATCTCCTGGTCCTTAAATACCAGGATTCTTCTGGCAAGAGTAATCATCTCCGGCATATCGGAGGAAATCAGGATAATGGACTTTCCTTCCTCCTTTGCCAGTGACCAGATCAGGTCGTGGATATACTTTTTCGCACCTACGTCTACACCCACGGTCGGCTCATCAATGATCAGGATATCGCAGTTTGCTGCCAGCCATTTTCCGATGCTGACCTTCTGCTGGTTACCACCGGAAAGACTTCCTACGCTTGTCTTTACACTGGGAGTCTTTACCTTCATTTTATTTACCATGAAGTCGATGATCTTATTTTCTTCCTTAATATCGATCTTCCGGAATTTGTTGATGATCTGGGGCAGTATAGCAATGGAAAGATTTTCTCCCACAGAGAAATCAAGAATCAGGCCTTCTTCTTTACGGTTTTCGGAAACATAGCCAATCTTATATTTTTCTATGCTGTCCTGGACCGATGTAATATGCGCTTTCTGTCCATGGACAAGGATTTCTCCGGAATCCATCTTGTCAATGCCTGCGATCAGCCTTGCCAGCTCCGTTCTTCCGGAACCAACCAGTCCATAAAAGCCTAAGATCTCGCCTTTTTTCAGTTTAAAGCTTTCGCCCTTTGCCCTTCCATAGGCAACTGCATCCTTTACCTCAAGGACCACTTCATCCTGAACATCCAGGAAGCCCATATGTTCTGTGGATTCTTCACGACCGATCATCATCTTTACAATGTCCTGGCGTGTAATTTCCTTACAGCTCTTTGTGCCTACGTATTTGCCATCCCGCAGGACAGAAATCACGTCACACAGCTCCATGACTTCCTCGATCTTGTGGGAGACAAAGATGACTCCCACGCCGTTTTCCTTCAAAACCTTTACCAGCTTGATCAGGTTATTGCTTTCATAGGTAGTCAGGGATGAGGTCGGCTCATCCAAAAGGATATACTGAGCCTGCGCCGACAGAGCTTTTGCAATCTGGATCAACTGCTTCTGGGCTGCTGTCAAATGCTGGATCTTTTCAACAGGACTGACGTCCAGCCCTACCATATCCAGATACTTTTTGGCTGTCTCATTAATCTGGTTCCAGTCAATTCTGCGCCCCTTCTGAAACTTGTCAATTCTGTCAAGCACAATATTTTCCGCAACCGTAGCTTCCGGTATGATCTGGATTTCCTGGCTTACCATACTGATCTCATGGTCTACCGCGTCTCTGTAGGATTTCATTTCAACCTTTGTTCCATCCAGGTAAACCCCACCCATATCCGGCTGGTAAATTCCTGTGATAATCTTCATCAATGTCGATTTTCCTGCACCGTTTTCACCCATCAGTGCATGAATTTCTCCCTTTTTGAAAGACAGGGAAACGTTATCCAGTGCTTTGACACCCGGAAATATCTTACTTATGTTTTTCAATTCCAGCATAGCTTTTACCTCACAATCTTCCTGTCCCTGGTGACTTTATTTTGTTAAATATGTAGTTGTAAGTTCATCCAGAATACCCTGGGTTACCTGATCCAGATCATCCTGGTATGTGTCCATGTTGTCCTTGGTCACAAGTACTGTTTTGGAATCGATAAAGTACTGGTCATCCTTTACCGTATAGCCCTCTCCCAGGTATTTCAGTGCCATACAGGAAATATAGCCATGACCGATGGAGTTCTGTGCGATGGTTGCATCAACAGTTCCGTTTTCAATTCCCTTCATAACACCGTCATCTGTATCAATACCGATTGCGTAAATGTGCTCAGCATCGCTCTGTTTTGCATAGAAATCGTCTAAGGTCTGGGTCATACCAACGCTGGAGATCATACCTGTACAGATGATACCATTGATGTTTCCAAGATTTGCAGTCAGAGCGCTCTCGATCTTGCTTACAGCCTCTTCCTGGGTCTTGATCCCTGCGATCTCCTGGATGATCTCTACATCCGGATATTTTGCAACAACTTCCTCTACACCCTCTTTACGAAGTGTGGTGTTCGGGTCCTCCAGTACCTCCAGGACGTTCAGAATGTTTCCTTTTTCACCCATCATCTGGATCAGGGCTTCTGTTGCGTCCATAGCTGCCTGTTTAACATCTGTTGCTACTGCAAAGGATGCGGTGGTCGGCTTCTCTGTATCAGTACCAAAGTTGATAATGTTTACACCCATCTTGTCATGGATTTCTTCATAAAGTCCGTTTGCTCCGGAAGCATCGCTTGGATAGATGGAGATAGCGTTTACACCCTGCGCTACCAGCGCCTCAACCTTCTCATTTTCACTTGCCTGTGTCCAGTCCGGTCCGATCTGGATGTCTACCTCTACTCCGGTGTCCTCAACAAACTGCTCAACACCTTTTTTTACCTCATCAAAATACGGATGCGGTGCAGGAGCATACCATGCGATCTTTGTTTCGTCCGCCATTACTACGGATGGAGCCACCATACCCATAACCATTGTTCCACAGACTGCCATTGCTGCAAATTTTTTGAACTTCATACCTTTTTCCTCCTTTTGGTATTTATATTTTATTTTATTTGCTTTCATATTGTTTTTTCAGTTCTTGTTTCAGTTTTCTGTTTGCGATAATCTGTTTGATACTGTCAAGAGATACAGCTACCAGCAGGATCAATCCCAGATATGTCTGCTCGTAATATACGTTTGCATTCAGCATAACCAGTCCGTTTTTCACCATAACGATCAGGAAGCCTGCAAAGAATACGCCGATGGAGTTAAATACACCGCCCTTTAACAGGGTACCTCCGATAACCGCAACAGCGAAAGAAATAACCATCCAGTCAGAACCGGTTGTAGGCTGTGCAGAGCCTGTCCTGGAGATCCAGAGGATACCTGCTATGGCTGCAAATAAGCCGGAGCCCACATTTGCCAGAATGATCATTTTGTCTGTATTCACACCGGACAGTCTTGCTGCCTCCAGGTTGCCGCCGGAAGCCAGATAACGTCTGCCTGTTACGGTAAAACGGAACACATAAGCCAGGATGACAAGCGCGATCACTGCAAGCCATAAAAGGTATGGTACATTAAGGAGTCCTTCACGTCCGATATAGGTAAATCCTTCTGAAATATCATTGTAGGGATGTCCCTGTGAAATACCGTTGATAAGGCCAGTATAAATAAAGGATGTTGCCAGTGTTACAACGAAAGAGTTCAGCTTCAGTCTCGTGATGATCAATCCGTTTATAACGCCGGTCAGGATACCGGTCAGAAGACCTGCCAGTACAGCTACGATTGCCGGAAGGCCAAGGATTTCCATGCAGTATCCGGTGATGACTACCGTCAGTCCGCCCTGGTATCCCAGTGCCAGGTTCATGCCCCCTACGATCACTACCAGCGCCTGACCAATGGCGATGAAAATGTAAATAGCTGCTGTCCTGCTCATATTGAACACATTGTAAGCTGTCAGAAAGCTGTCAGAGAAAGCCGTAAAAATGATTCCAAGAACCAGCACCGCCAGTATTACGGTCGTTTCGCTTCTTGAAAGAATCTGTTTGATCCTGCCTTGTGATTTTGTTTCTTTCATAATGTCCTCCTACACTATTTAACACGGCGCATTATAATTTTGCGTCCGCAACGGCCTTATACATTGCCACGATATTTTCCGCAGGAACATCGGGCATAATGTTGTGCTCCTGATTAAATACGAAGCCGCCGTCCTTCATGAATATGTCGATCATTCTGCGTGTGTAATCATAAACCTCCTGAGGTGTGGAACGGTTCAAAACGGTTCTGGTATTGCATCCGCCTCCCCAGAAAGTGATGTCTTTTCCAAATTCCCGTTTCAGAACTTCCGGATCCATCTGTCTTGCAGTGGTCTGGATCGGGTTTAAGATATCATATCCTGCATCGATCAGATCCGGGATGATCGGATAAATGGAACCGCAGGAATGAAGGAAGGTCTTCATCTTGCTGTGGGTATGTACATATTCATTCAGTTTTGTGTGATGCTTTTTGAAATGCTCCTGGTATTTTTCTCTGGACATGAACATTCCCGTATCCATACCAAGGTCATCGCCGAAACGAAGGATATCGACAATATCTCCAACGGATTCGCACACATTCTTTAAGGTTTCCAGATGTCTCTCCATCAACTGTTCGACCAGTGCGTCCACTTCCTCCGGCTCAGAGTAAATATCCATCAGGAAGTTGTCAATTCTTCTGAGGAAGGTCCCCCACTCAAACAGGTTGCATCCGCAGGTGATGACCAGTGCCCGATCTGTGGATTCACGCAGCTTTAAGGTTCTTGTACGAAGCTCTTTCCAGAAATCCTTATCTCCGGAATGATCCCATGGACTGTGTACCAGAGCGCTCCATAATACTTTGCCCATTGCATGGTCCAGATCTGAGTAATCGTCCGGATACTCGTCCAGGTATGGGAAGCAGGTCTGATCAAAGAATGTTGCTCCTACAGGCATCCTTGCGATCTGTGTGCCTTCCTTGTCGAAAACCAGGTAGTCGCCGTTTGGCTGCTTCTGTGGTTTGAACCATACCGGGTACTGTGCTGTGGTTCCATCTGCAACCGTGGTGTCGTACCAGTCGGAATCCTCAGTATTAAATACTCTTCCGATATCAATGGTGTCCACTCCAAAATGATCCATAATTTCGATTTCCGGATAAACCACCTGCTGTACTACGTCAAAAATCCTGGTGTGTCCGCCTTCCATTCCCAAATGTTTTTTCAGACCATTGTAGGCAATTGCAGAAATACCGGAACTGGGTGTAGCTCCCAGGTCAAGCGGAACTCTGTCCGGCTGTTTGTGATTGACAGATGCCATCACTCGCTCTCTCGATGTCATAATCGCTCCTCCTTTTACCGTTTTTTCTAAACGTTTAGATTTTAGTTTAAAAATTAATCCAGATGATAAACTTCTTCCATTAAGCTCCACCATTCACCTGATTTTGCTGAGGGAACAGGTTCCTGGCAGGGGTCTGTTTCTTTCCACCATTCCTGTGTTTTAGGATCCGCAGCCATCTTTGCCATATCCCCGTCAAAATCCTCTCCAACATACTCAAAATAGCTGAACAGATATCCATCTCTGTAATATATGGAGTAATTTCTGATATTGCACTTGCGGATCATCTCATTGACTTCCGGCCAAGGATTGGCATGAAGCTTTTTGTACTTATCCAGAAATTCCGGTTTTACTTTTATAACCTGACCATAGCGCTTCATTTTCTCTGCTCCTTCCGTTGTTTATAGTACACATTATACCTGCAAAAAAATAAAAAACAACCCGTTTTTCAAAATTATAATCTAAACGTTTAGATTATTGACGTATCCTATTTATTGTGTTAAATTAAACATAAAATATGATGACTTTAACTTTCTTATAAAAGGAGAACCCTATGGCCACATTAAAGGATGTTGCAAAGGACGCCGGTGTTTCCATCGCTACTGTTTCCTGCTGTCTCAGCGGAAGCCGCCAGGTAAAACCCGAAACCCGCATGCGTATCATGGAATCCATCGAAAAACTGAAATATATTCCCAATGCTTCTGCCCGAAATCTGAAAATATCCGATTCCAACAGTATTGGTATCGTTTTGACAGACATTGATAACCAGTATCACTCCGAGATCTTTAAAGGAGCCTCCGATTACCTGCAGCGTCACGACTATACCATAAACGTGGCCTTTTCCAATCGCTCTCCTATCACGGAGCAAAAGAAGATCAATGAGTTTATCAGCCAGAATGTAAGTGGTCTGCTGATCATTACTTCACAGCCCCAGAACACAGATTTTTTTAACAGCCGGATCAAAAGCTACTCCATCCCCACTGTTTTCATGGAGCGCCGCCCGGAAAATATCGATACCAGCTTTGCCTGCTTTGATAACTACAGGACCGTGTATTTTCTCACAGAGCAGCTTCTTCTGAAGCATTACCGCCGGGTTGCACTGATCACCGGACCGGACTATTATTCTTCTGAGAGTGACTGCATCCGCGGATACGAAGCTGCTTTCCAGACCTATGGAATCCCGCTGGATAATTCATTGATCCAGCGAACCAACATGTCCAAGGAGGATGCCTTTAAGATGGTTCTCAATAATCTGGATCTGGATACTATCGAAGCGATCATCACTACCTCGGAAAATATTGCGGACGGCATCCTGGAGGCGATTTCCATTCTGGGCATGCAGGTTCCAAGAGATATCCAGCTTCTCACCCTTGGCGAAGAATGCTGGAACCAGTCTGCCCGTAAAACCGGTGTGATCCATACCAGCCGCAATGCTTTTACGCTTGGCACCGAAGCCGCCAGGCTCCTTGTCCAGAATATCCAGTCACCTGCTTTATTTGAGGAGAAGACCCTCTCTTTTGCAGACAAGATCGTATACAGTGACCTGAAGCTTCTTCCTCCTCCCTCCAAGGCTCCCTTTCACCTTGCAGGCGACATGGAAGCTCCCCCTCTGCGCATTCTGATGGCAGATCTGGCAACCTCTCATTCTGTTAAGCTTTTGTCCAGAGCCTTTACCCATCAGACCGGAATCCCTGTACATATCGATTTTGCTCCGCAGACGGCTTTGCTGGAACTGATCATGAAGGATATGGCAAAGGCGTACCATGATTATGATATCTATATGTATGATGTTCCCTGGCTCCAATACATGGTACAAAACGGGCTTGTCAGTGATATTTCCGAATTCATCAGCCAAAATCCGGAGCTGATCAATTCCGTTTTTCCGGAGAACCGCGATAATTGCCAATATGAAGGACATTATTACGGGATCCCCATTGTAGGCGGCTCCCAGATTCTTTTTTACAGAAAGGATTTATTTGAGGATTCCACTATCCTCCGGAATTTCCAGAAGCAATACCAGATTTCCCTGCGTCCGCCCCGTACCTGGACGGAGTTTAACGGGATTGCCCGCTTTTTTACCAGAAAATATAATCTCTATTCCCCAACGCAGTATGGCACCTCCCTGGCGGGGATCACCGATGAGGAGCTGGCTCCGGAAATCCTGATCCGCCTTTGGTCCAGCGGAGGCTCCATATGGGACAAATATAACCGTGTCTCGTTAAATACGCCGGAAATCGCCAAAGCTTTTAACAGTATCTTACAAACTCTGGAATATACAGGACGGGATCCGTTTGAAACCTCTATCAGTCAGACGGTTGCGGATTTTTCCTCCGGGAAAACGGCTATGCTGGTAACCTACTCCGAATACGCATCGGAAATCAGCTCCTCCATATCCAGCAACATCATTGGACGGGTGGGATATGAAGCGCTTCCCGGCCGCACTCCTATCAGTGTAGGCTGGAATCTTGGACTGAATCCATATACCAACCAGTCAGAGGCTGCCTATGAATACTTTAAGTGGCTTTGCAGAAGTGATATCAGCTTTTACATGACCATCGTGGACGGACAGTCACCAGTTATGGCCCCCTATAACAGCCATGAACTGCTGAAGCTCTATCCATGGATGGAGCTGACGGAAAAAAGCTTTGAATACTGCAGAAAACGAACCGGACCTTACCGGCAGAAATCACTTATTATTCCGCAGAACAAGCTTGAGAGAATCCTATGTGAAATACTGAAAAACATTTTACAGAAAGGCATGACCGTATCGGAAGCTCTGCTTGCAGGTCAAAAAGAAATGGAGCTTCTGTTTAAGTCCTACGGCTATCCAAAGCCCCTGCATTTCATCTGATTTTCGAGTACTTTTATAAGCCTTTTTCTCGTAATTGCGGTTTTTTTATGATATAATGTGCAATAGAATGGAGACCTTAAGGAGAAAAAGATGAAATTACTGATTGTAGATGATGAGGAGCTGACCCGCACTGGTGTCATTTCTTCCCTTGACTGGAAAGCTCTTGGCATAGATGAGGTCATTCAGGCTGATGACGGCATAAACGGCCTGGAAATGGCCAAAAAACATAAACCTGAGATTATCCTGTGCGATGTTCGTATGCCGCGCATGGACGGAATCACCATGCTGGAACGGTTGGACAACATCCTTCCTGATGTTGTCCCCATTTTTATGAGCGGCTACTCAGATAAAGAGTATTTAAAAGCAGCCATCAAATTAAAGGCTGTCAATTATATCGAAAAACCGATCGACCCTAAGGAAATCCGGGATGCAGTTTCTGAGGCCAGAGAGCTGTACAACCAGAAAGTCCGTACCCACAGGGGCGAAACCTTTCATTCAATGGAGACAGCCTCCCGTCTGGCTCTCCTTTTAACTGCCCCTTATGATTCCAACCGGGAAGCTATTACCCAGCTTACAGAGGAGTTGAATCTTCCCATTACCTCAACCACATGTTTTACAGCTATCATTATCAAAATCGACACGAGCATGGATTATTCCGCCTCCTCTGAAGATAAAGTTTACCAGGAAATACGGGATTTTCTGGGCCTGTACCGCCTGGACTGCATTTATGTGGAGAAACGCATGCAGTATCTGGTATATTTTGTATTTGGGCCGGCACTGACTTCAGAGACAATATTGGAAAGCATCCGCGACGTATTCTGCCGCCAGTATTCCAGCTACCGCAAGTTTTATCTTGCCGCCGGAGAAACTGTCCAGGGGATTTCCAGAGCTTACCAGTCCTACACCTCCGGAGTGATCCTTCTTCAGAGCAGCTTCTTTTTCCCAATAGGTATTTTCTTAAGTTCCCGGGCTGCTGTTACTCAGGAGCCCTCCGGCAGCCGCCCTACGCTTCCTTCAAACCCTATGGAGGTTTTTCAGGGCCTTTTGGATACACGGGATGAGAAGGGAAGCCAGGATTTTCTTCAGACCTTGCAGCTTTTTTACGACAGGAATAAAAGTGTACTGCCCAATCAGGCAAAGGATTTGTATTACAGGCTTTTCCGCTGTGTGGAGGATGTTTCCATGCAGCTCCAGATCACTTCCGGTTCAGAGCCGGAAAACGTTATTGATACCCTTGAAAATATTTTTTCTTTCCAGGAGCTTCATGAAAAGCTCTGCAGCAAGACAGAACAGTTTTTCAAGGATGCCAGCAGCAATATACAGGAAAATGCCACCATCTTTCTCATCAAAGACTATATCAGTAAGAATTATATGAATGAAACACTCTCCGTAAAGGATATCAGCAAACAGGTTTTTCTGTCTACCTCCTATGTCTGCACCTTCTTTAAAAACGAGACTGGACAGACCCTAAATCAGTATCTCACGGAGTACCGCATGGAGAAGGCAAAACAGCTTCTGGCAAACCCGCTCTATAAAATCGCGGATATCTCCTCAAAGGTGGGCTACAGCGATGGAAATTATTTCGGGAAAAGCTTTAAGAAATATACAGGGCTTTCTCCCTCAGAATACAGGGAAAAATTGTCATAGCGAAAGGATTTGAACCTATGGGAAATGTATTTCGCAGGATCAGACAGACATACGGGGATATGAAGCTCCAGACAAAGCTTACCATTTCATTGCTTCTTGCTGTAACTATACCGGTATTAATGTTAGGAGCTTTCTTTTACGGAAAGCTTTATGACATGGTAGTGTCCTATACCATCCGGCAGGAGCAGGATGCTTCCGCTAAGACTTCCCCTTTAATAGAAGAAACTGTGCAGAAGGTGGTTGATACCTCTTCTGCTTTTTCTACACTGCCGTTTTATAAAAAGCTTTTTCACCAGCCCGTAAACTCTCCCATGTCCACTCTGGCAGAGTCCGCTCAGGCGCAGGAATTTGTCCGGCAGGTACAAAAGATCACAGACCAGGAGCCCATAACCCGTATCCGGGTATATATTGATTGGCCTAATGAAAAATCTCCTCTTTTTGCTTCACCGTCCACAGGTGAGGTTTTTGCGCCCTTTTCCCAGATAAAAGGAACTTATTGGTACGGTATCTTTCAGGGTACAGGGGCTTCTGAGCTGTATTGCCCCTCCTTTTACCTTGGCGCCCAGGAGCAGACGGAATACGGGGACATGGCATACATCCGCTCCGGCTCTCTGTATTATCATGGAGTTTCTTATAAAACTTATGTTGCAGTTTATTACTCCAGTGCTACCCTTACCTCGGTTCTCAGTGAAAATCTGGCTTTGGAAGGCAGCGTTTCCTATATCATCAACGAAAGGGACAATCTGGTAGCTTCCTCGGATAGCTCTCTGTCGGGCATTTACTGGCTGAGCTACGGTACCATTGAAGACTCCTTTACGTCCTCCAACAATTTTATTGAACGGACCATTTTGGACAGTAAGATTTATGCAGGCTTCTACCGCATCAATAAGCCCGGCTGGTTTATGGTGACTGTACTCCCCTCCGGTCCGCTTATTGACCAGAGCAATCAGATCATGGTTCAGTATGTGATACTTTATCTGGTGTTCCTTGCTCTTGCATTGTTTCTGTCAACCCTTTCTGCCAGATCCATCACCGGGCGTATTTCCTCTGTCAGCAATCAGATGAAAACGGTTCGCCAGGGACCACCTGTTCCAATGGAAAGTCCTGCCTTTCATGATGAGGTAGGTGATCTGATCGACACCTACAACTACATGACCAGACAGTTGAACCAGCTTCTGGAAAACCAGGCGAAGGCGGCTGAGGATCTGCGCATTGCAGAATTTAACTCTCTGCAGGCACAGATCAATCCGCATTTTCTATACAACACCATGGATATGATCAACTGGATGGCGCTACAGGGACGGACCTCCGAAATCAGCAATGCTGTGCAGAGCCTTTCCAGATTTTACAAGCTGACCTTAAGCAGAAAGCAAAGCATCAGCACCATTGCCCAGGAGGATGAACATGTTTCCATTTATGTTCATCTGCAAAACATGAGATATCACGACAATATTGAATTTATCTCGGATGTTCCTGATGAACTGATGGAATATCAAATCCCAAAGCTGACCCTGCAGCCTGTTGTGGAGAATGCAATACTACACGGAATTTTGGAAAAGCCCTCCAAATCCGGGACTATTGTTCTCACCGGCTGGATGGAGGGAGAAGATATTATTCTTCTGATTTCCGATGACGGGGTGGGAATTGCTCCCGAAAAAATGCCCACCATCCTTTCCGGCACAGGTCAAAGCGCCTCCGGCGGTACAAATATTGCCATTTACAATACGCACAGACGGCTTCAGATTCTTTACGGAGAAAATTACGGTCTTTCTTATTCCAGTGTTCCCGGCGAGGGAACAGAGGTGCAGATCCGTATTCCTGCCAAAAGAGAGTCCCATCTTTCCTCTACAGAGTACAGGAAACAGCTTTCGTAAAATTCAGGTAGCATTCATCCGGTCATGCCTGACAGAGTAATTGTCATATCTTCTCCATAATAATTTTCCGGATTAGTGGTATCCTGGCTGTTAATAATCTCCTCCGGCACAGGCTGCCCGGCAGGGATATCGCCCACATTCGGCAGGTCTTTTTTCAGTCCCATGAAGGACAGGAGAACGGACTGAGGGTCGTCCTCCGGTATTTGGTAATAAAAGCCGTATTCTATACAGGGTGCGGCTTTTTCGCTGTCCTCTGAGATGTCCGTTTCCGTGTCTGCGGGATACGATATCACATAATTGCTTTCATCGCGAAGCTGTGACTCCTCACCGTCATTAAATATTCCGAACGAACCTCCCAGTCTTTTCCAAAATGTTCCTTCCCGGCTTCGGAAAAGCAGCTCGGAAATCTCTGTATTTCCCTCCACATAAGCTGCTCTCTGTTCTCTTGTCATTTCCACTGTTACTTTTCCCTGAAGAGATGTGAGGGACTGTTTTAGGTCTGTTACTTTTACGCTGTATTCTTTGCAGACAAAACTCTGGTCCGGCAGTTCTTTTAGCTGTGCTTCGATATCTACAGTAAAGGTCAGATCCTGATTCTCGTACCGTTTTCCCCCGTGGTATACCCGCAGCGGAATTGTTACTTCGAAGGGGGATGTCAGTTTCAAATCGTCTGTTTTTGTTTGGAAGATATAATAATCCTGTTTTCCCAGATTATCCTCCATTTCGATGGGCCCGATAAGCTGGTCGTTTATCCGAAGCTCCCACGCCTCACAGTCATACTTTTCTCCTTGCTCTGTCGGTTCCGCGTAGATGGCAAGGCGCTGCCCATCGTAGAGTACCATGGGAATCGCCAGGATGGGGTCGTTGCTTTCCCGTTTTTCAAAGCTTTTGATCAGATCCGGATCCATATCCTCCTTGTAGGTTGGAGTTTCCTCTGCCTTTACCGTAACGTCTTTTTGCAGTACCGAATCAAGGTTGTTTCTTTCTTCCAGACCCAGAGTTTTCATAAATATTGTCTGAGGACTTTGCTTTTGCTCCTTTTTGGCTGCTGTTACGCCCATAGCGGCTACAATTCCAGCCATCAGCGCCGCTGCCAGGAGCAGCAGGTATCTTCTCTTTTTGCGTCTTCCTGTTCTTACAATTTTTTCCGGTTTCCCGGATTCTGTTTTCAGATTTTCTTCTACCGCACTCCTCACTGCCAGCCGAAAGGCTTCCGGCATCTGCGGATATCCCTGTTCCCACATTTTTTTATCCATTACGCTTCCTCCTCTGCCAATAATCCTTTTAATTTTTCCCTGCCTCGGTGGAGACGGCTCTTTACAGTTCCCGGAGGGATTTTCAGCATTTCTGAGATTTCCTGTATCTGAAAACCTTCCAGGTAATGAAGGACCAGCGCCACCCTGAATTCTGCATCCAGCTTCTGAAGTGCCTGGTAAAGGCGGCTGTAGTTTTCTTTTTCAGGTGCCGGAACGTTCCATTCCTCTGGCATTGGCTGTTCCTGTTGCCTGCGCTGGGCCAGCCTGCAGCATTCGTTGATCAGGATCCGGATCAGCCATGTTTTTGCATATTTATCTTTCCTCAGTGTGTGCAGATTCTCAAAGGCTTTGGTGATAGCTTCCTGCGCCGCATCCGCACAGTCCTCATCCCGCCTCAGGATGGCTTTTGCAATTCGGTATAGCTGTGCTTCGTTTTCTAAAACCAGATTTCCAAATGCGTTCTTGTCCATAATTTTTCCCTTCCTTTTGTGTATCTGCCTATTAGACATTATAAGGCATGAAAAGGTTCCCGCATACGGAATATTTCTTACAAAAATAGACTTCCTTCATACTTTACTCATTACGATCAATTGGGATTACTGCAATTAGTTTAGATTTACTTTTTTATATAAATTAGGTATACTTTGTTGAGAAGATAAATATGAGGATTATTTTTGGAGGTGACCGTCTATGTCTCAGACTCAGGTTTTATTATACAATTTTACAGATCAGGAACGGCTGCGCCGAATACGGCGCTATTTGAATAAAGAGAAAATTTCTGCCCGCATTGTGCAGGCTCCGGAGTTTCTGGAAAACCTTGGATATCTTTTTGAGATACCCGGCTTTTCCAAGACTTCTGCATTTAATCTTGGCGGCAATTTTCATGAAGAAATGATGGTTATGAAGGATTTTTCCGATGAACAGATGAATGCCTTTTTTGCATTTTTCAAAAAAAACAGCCTCCCGCCTGTTAGCTTGAAGGCTGTTCTCACTCCTATCACCATGCATTGGACTTCCCTGCAGCTTTTCGAGGAACTTTCGAAGGAGCATGCTTCTCTGAAAAAGTTCTAAACTTTACAGAATCAGGCATTCCTTGCAAAATCAATGCTGATTTTTCCATTGCTGGTAAATACCTTCAGCCTTCTGCCCTTTCCGGAACGCATATCAGTGGGCAGAGTGCTGCTTGCGTTTGATGTTCTGCTCTCAATATCATAATCACTGATATTTCCCTGCACTTTGCCCCGCACTGCTCCGTTGGAGGTCTGCAGTGTAATATTTCTGCCGCTTATTCCCGGAACCTCAATGGCTGCATTAGAGGTTCTTATCTCAATATTTTCTGTAAAATCCCCTTCCTCCAGCACAATATGTCCGTTGGAGGACTTTGCATGAAAATCTCCGCCCACTGCGCCGGACACAGAAATCTTTCCATTGGAGGTTTCCAGCCAGATTCTGCCAGCCTGCACACGGCTCATGTTGATATGGGCATTACTGGTTTTTGCTTTCAGGCTTTCCAACATTCCCGTGTTTTCCAACTCGATCTTTGCATTTTTGGTGATCAGTTCCACACTTCCGCAAAAGCTTTCCGGAAGCTCCACTGTGATGCAGCAGCTTCTTCCAAACTGCAGAAGATCAAAAAGCCACAATTTCCGTATCTTTTGTTGAAAAGTAAAGCCTCCGTTTTCCTCACTGGTCCGTATCTCATCCACGCCTTCCCTTGGCTCAAAGAGCACCCGCACCGTGTTGCCTTTTACTGTATTTACCTGGATTTTTATATTTTCTGCCTGTACCCGCAAAAACTGCAGCTCCTGCGCTTCTTTTCCACTGCAAAAGACACCGTACTCTGCCCTGCTTTGCTTTTCCTTCCCGTAATTCTGTGAACTGTCTACTCTGGGATCATCAGCCTCCATTCTTGCTGTGTACTCGCTTCTGAGTTTTTTCGCTGCCGCTTCCGGGGATCCGATATTTTTAAGAATCTCCTCTTCTGTCTCGCCCGCTTCCAGCCTGTCGCAGATCATTTCCTGAAAATACTCACGAATCTGCTCCTTATCCTCCTGTGAAAAATCATCTAACTCTTCCATGAATTTCCTTAAATACTCTTCCTGTCTCATTGCTGCGCCTCCTTATTTCGTTCCTCCACAAACGTGTAAATCCTTTTTATTTCCTCCCATTCACAGAGAAATGCCCGGATTTTCTTCTGCCCATCTTCTGTAACTTCGTAATACTTCCGCATACGCCCGTTATGTTCCTGCTTATAGGTAGTCAGACAGCCCGTACTCTCCAGCCTTTTCAAAATGGGATATAACGTTGATTCGGAAATCTCAATGCATTGAGAGACCTCCTTCACGATCATATATCCATAAGAAGGCCCCTTCTGCAAAACTGACAGAACGCAGATATCAAGAATACCTTTTTTTCTCTGAGTATCCATTTCCACTTCCCCTTCCTATGCAAAGCATGATATTATGTAATACATAGTATATATAATATAGTATTATACTGTAAGCATTTTGTCAATAGAAAAACGCCGGTTCCCCGGCGTCTTTCTTTTTGAATATATGTATTATGATAGATTGATGGCTTTATTTCATCCTTATCTGGTAACGATCTCAACCTTTACATTGAAAATCTTAGCTACCTTCAGAATGGTATCGATATGTCTGCCTGTAGCGGCTGCAAAATGATGGGTCGGGCCGCATTCGCTCCAGCGGTTTACAAATTCTCTTGCTCCGCAGGTGAAACGGGTTCTCATGTTGGTATCACCGAAGGAAAGGATCTTACCTTCCTCATTTACACCCTCTGCAACGATAAACTTGAAGTGTCCGTCGCCGTCCTGAGTGATTGCCAGGTAGGTAACCGGGCCTGTGTATGGATAGAACTGTGTCAGATATCCGCCGCCGGTCTTTCCGTGGAATACTTCTACGATCTTCATAGTAGGTTTCTTATCGGAAATATCTGCATCACCGGATCCGCTGTGTCCAATGATGGCAATGTCATCATTGAAATCAATGGAATACATCTCAGCAAGCTGTCCGGTTCCGGAGATTGTCTTCAGAATGCTCATTGCCATGGCAACCTTCATGTCACCCTCAACTGCGCAGGCAACACCCTGTTTGATCAGCATAGAGAATGCCGGGATCAGCATACTGTCAAGGACACCAGCCTGTCCCTGTGCAAATCCGTCATAGTGGGAAGCGATCAGACCGAGCTGCTCGTCCTTACACCACTGCTCGAAAGCAACCACATATTTTGCCATATCCCATACTTTTTCGATGGTTCCGCCGCCCTCGATATCAAAGGTATCAAGAATATCCTGTGCTTTTGCACGGATTGCTTCTTCATCTGTAATATTGTCTGCGATCACCCACATTTTTTCCCAGTCAAACTGTTTGGTATACAGATGCATTCTTCTGTATAAGTTGGACTCGTCGATGTACAGGTCCATCATGCCAGGATAAGGTCTTCCGATCTGTGCAATGTTTGTATCACGGAATCTTCTTCTTGTCTGAGCAGCACGGCACCAGTCTTCGATCTCTGCCTGAACTCCCGGATCTCCGCCTTCTACAACACCGGTGATCACAGCATGTCTCTTACCGTAACGCTCAAGGTCAGCTACCATCTCGCCTACAGCGCCGCAGGCATAGCCTTCGCCAAGCCAGGAAGCGATATCAGTATGGTCATAATCCAGTGCTTTCAGCTTCTGAACATTGACAAGAACAACCGGAACATCCAGATCTTTCACTGCCGGAAGCATATTGTAGGATGTGGCATAGGTAAGTAACTGCAGAAATACCAGGTCAACATCTGCTGCACGGAATAAATCACCTGCTGCCTGTGACTGCTCTTTCGTTGTCACCATGCCGCCGTCAATGATCTCAACCGTATCCGGAAGCGTCTTTTTAAACGCCTCATACTGGCTTTCAAATTCCGGTACAAGCTGCGGGAACTGCGGCAGATACGCTCCTAATGCGATAGAAAAAACGCCTACCTTTGCCTTTGTGTTAACTAACATAATACGTCCTCCTAAATGAATTATATTTTCTAATTATAGATTTTAATATCAAATGATTCATGGATAGCCGTACGTGCAGCTTCAACAGAATCAAAGTCTCCTGCCTTGATCATCTGGGCAGTGATATTTCCGATTGCAGTAGCCTCGCCCGGGCCTGCATGGATCTCTTTCTTTGTTGCCTTTGCAGTCAGCTCATTTAAGTAGCCTGCATTGGAACCGCCTCCTACAATGTGGATACGGCTGTAGGTTCTTCCAGTCATCTCTTCCAACTCTTTTGCAGTCTTTGCATAGCACTCTGCAAGGCTGGTGTAGATAACGGTTGCAATTTCTCCAAGTGTCTCGGGAACCTGCTGCCCTGTTCTGCGGCAGTAGTCCTTAACCTCTTCTACCATGCTCTCCGGTGCAAGGAAGCACTCATCGTTTGCATCCACTCTGGACGGGAAATCCTTTGCCTCCTCAGCCATTGCACAAATTTCACCAAATCCGTATTTATCATCAAATTCATGACGCACAGACTGAATCATCCAAAGACCCATGATATTTTTCAGATAACGGAAACGTCCTCCATAACCGCCTTCATTTGTCAGGTTCATCTCACAACTCTTCCTGGAACAGTCCGCTTCCGTTCTCTCAAGACCCATCAGAGACCATGTACCGGAGCTGATGTAGATAAAGTCGTCGTCATTTGCCGGAACAGCAAGAACTGCGGAACCAGTGTCATGAGTAGCCGGAGCTACAACTTCCAGATCAAATCCAACCTCTTCTTTTACTGCGTCGGAGAAGTGACCGATGCTGGTGCCTGGCATGATCAGCTTCTGGAACATCTTTCTCGGATATCCAAGCATGTCGATCAGTTCGTAATCCCAATCCTTAGTAACCGGATTTACAAGCTGACCTGTGGTTGCCTCTGTATACTCACAGGTCTTCTGTCCGGTAAGCAGATAATGGAAATAATCCGGCACATGAAGCAGAGTTTCTGCCTGCTCCAGATATTCCGGATGCTGCTTCTTTACTGCCATCAACTGGTAAATGGTATTGAAGATTGCCTTCTGGATACCGGTACGCGCATACAGATCTTCCAGTGAAATGATCTTGTAAACCTCTTCGTCCATGCCCTCTGTTCTGTGGTCACGATATCCTACGGTGTTTCCAAGGACCTTGTCATCCTTGTCAAGAAGTACGAAGTCAACACCCCATGTGTCAACACCCATGCTTACAGGAATCTTGCCGATCTCTTTACATTTTTTCAAACCGATCTTGATCTCATTGAAAATTCTGTCAAACTCCCAGCAAAGCTCACCGTCTTTTTTTACCATGCCGTTCTCAAAACGATGAATCTCCTCCAGTACCATCTTTCCGTTTTCCAGATGTCCCAGGATCAGTCTTCCGCTGGATGCTCCCATGTCTACTGCTGCATAATATGTTGCCATTTTTAAAACCTCCTCAATATGTAAGTTTTGCCGCAAAAGCCCTGGCAACTCGCCAGTTATCTGCTTTTGTCCGTTCATTTCCTTCATTATTGATGATACCATATTACTACACATTCCATCAAGAGAGAAGAACCTTGTTTGTCAAAAAAAGTGTCTTTATTTGCAGCTTTTTTTACATTTCCGGATATAATGGTTTTAATGCCTGATAGGCATCCTCAAAGACCTTTTTGGGTTTTTCATATACTCCCTTGTTCTGCTCATCCGGCACAACGGGAGCCCGGAATTCCAGAAAGCTGTGAATGGCGCCAAAATCCCTGTATATGCCGCAGCCCACCCCTGCGATCACCGCAGCCGCAATGGAGGTGGCTTCCTCCACATGGTCCGGACGCACAAGCTCTGCATCCAGCACATCCGCCAATACCTGCGCCAGTACATCCCCTTTTGCCCCGCCTCCGGTAAGGATCATCCTGGGAATGTCCAGATATTTCCGGTACGCCCGCAGAATCAGCTCCAGATTCATGCCCACGCCCTCCAGGACCGCCCGGACATAATCCTCTCTTGTATGATACATGCGGATTCCCAAAAATGCAGCAGAGGCATCCGGGTTCCACCGCGGTGCCCGTTCTCCTGTGAGATAAGGCAGAAAAACAAGCCCCTTCGCCCCGGCAGGCGAACTTTCCACCAGGGCATTCACCAGATCCCAGGAGCTGATCTTTTTTTCTTTTGCCTCCCGTATCTCCTCGCCCAGAAAGGTATTCCGGATATAGGAGTAGGCGCTTCCCGCAGACTGCATTGTGCCGCAGGGCATATACTGTCCCGGGATCACATGGGCAAAGCAGAAGAATATCTGATCCTCATCCAGAAATTTCTTTTCTGTAGTTCCTCCGATCCACGCTGAGGTGCCAAAGGTGAGAAACATCTGGTCCTTTTCAATGCAGCCTGCCCCCAGAGCGGAACAGGGACCGTCCCCGCCTCCGCAGACCACCTTTACCGAAGTGGTCAGACCAAGCTCTTTTGCCGCTTCCTCTGTAAGAGTTCCAATAACATCAATGGAATTGTGAAGCTTGGGCAGCTTTTCCATGGGAATTCCGGCAGCATCCAAAATTTCCTGTGACCAGCAAAGCTTTTCCAGATCCAGGGCATTTGTGCCCGAGGCATCGGAATAATCTGTGACAAATGCGCCAGTCATGCGATAGATAATATAATCCTTGACCTGAAGCATCTTATATGTCTTTTCATAAATATCCGGCTCATTGTCCCGGATCCACATCAGCTTTTCAATGCTGTAGGACGGGCTGATACGATGCCCCAGAAGCTGGTACGCATAAGCTTCATCAAGCCGCTCTCTAAGCTGCTGTGCCTGTGCCTCTGCCCTCTGGTCGGCCCAAATGATAGCGGGCCTTAGCACCTGTCCCTCTCTGTCCACTACAAGGCAGCACTGCATCTGACCGGAAAAGGAGATTGCCTCCACACTATCAGCGGGAATGTCTGCCGTGATCTCTTTTGTGGAACGGCAGACAGCGTCCCACCAATCCTGAGGATCCTGCTCCGCACGCCCTCCGGCTCCGTAGTTTACCGGATAGGAAACCGTAGTGCTTCTGATCAGCTCCCCTTCCACGGAAAAAAGAGAGGCTTTATTTCCGGATGTTCCGATATCATGCGCAAGTAAATATTTCGCCATATGTATTTCCTCCGAAAAATTCTGGTTCTGTATACAGCCCCCATTCTTTACAGCTCGTATATTTTCTTGTCTCCGTATGTTTTGATCCAGTCTTTTTTGAATCCCTCCACAGCAAAATCGATGATAGCGTTTTCCACCATTGTGGTCAGAAGATCTGCGGAAACGGTGACAGCCTGAGCACCTACTGTCAGGGCATCCATCACCTGTTCCGTGTTTTTAAAGCTTGCAGCCAGGATTTTTGTGGGCTTATTGTGTATGCGAAATAAGCTGACCATATCCCCGATCACCTTTTTGCTGTCCACATTCAGGTTGTTCATTCTGTTAAAATAGGGTGCAACATAATCCGCACCTGCGCTGGCTGCCATCATAGCCTGCTGTGTGGTATATACGGCTGTTCCTGTTACGCGGGCTCCTTCTGCCTTCAGATGCTTCATGGCGCAGATTCCCTGCTCTGTGGTGGGGATTTTAATGTAAGTGTCCTTTCCAAGCTTTTCCCGGATGCAGTCAGCCTCCTTCAGCATTTCCTCCCATGTATCCGCAGTTACCTGTACATGAAGCTGTTTGTCACCGATGATTTTCCGGATTTCCAGCAGCAAAGGCCAGAATTCTGCGTGTTCCTTTGAGATGATGGTAGGATTGGAAGTAACCCCGGTAATCTCATAAAGCGCTACATATTTTTTGATCTGCTCCAGATTGGCTGTGTCTAATAAAAGTTCCATTTTTTCTCCTCCATATCAATTCGTTATTTTATCAAGAATTCAGATAGTGTATCTTCTGCTGCATCTCCGTCATAGAAGCTGCAAAGCCTGCTGATGCAAGGGACTGCAAGGCAGCACCATAGGCAGCCTCCTCCTCACATGCCGGAATCGCCATGGGCATACGGAATAAATCCTCTGCCAGCTCTCTCATCAGCTTATTTCTCCGGATCCCGTTTCCGGAACCCACCAGATGTGCTGCCTTTGTCCCTGTCATGCTGCACATTTGCCGGTACATCTCATGAAGCTCCTCCAGAATCCCCTGAAGCATCCCCACGGTCATGGCGCCGGGATGGAAATTTTCCACACCGATTCCCGAAATACTTCCACGCTCCCTTGGATTGCTTCTTGTGCCGGAAAAGGTGGTCCTGATCTTCCAGGCTGCCTCTTTTCCATAGGTATCAATAAAATCCCTTGCCTGCCTTTCCATGACCGAGTACAGCGCTTCCTCGTTTTCCCTGCCGCAGGCCTCCCGGTAAAACTGCTCCAGCATGGCATACGCCCTTCCTCCGCAAAGTCCGGAGCCTGCCATCAGATACAGCTTTTCCGTGCATGGCCTTAGCTCAATGCTTCCCTGGGCTTCCAGATACCTTCCTGTTCCAAAGGATACCTGGCTTCCGGTTCCGATGTTGACCAGCACCGTATTGGACAGATCCCTGACCGAGCCAAGCACACTTGCCTGGTTGTCTCCCAAAGACGCAGATACCGGAATGCCCTCGGGTACCTCGCCCTCTGTTCTTCCCACCACAGGATGCCCGCTTACGATTTCCGGGAGCAGGTCAAGCCTTACCCCAAGGTTTTCAAGCTCATCCCTGCAGAAATCCCCGATCTCCAGATCAAAACAGCCCCAGCTCGCCGCCATATCCCTGGCGATGACCGGAATCCTGTTTCCGCACAGCTTCATTGCGATATAATCGCTGATGGTGGTCATCTTCTCTGCTTCAGCCGGGATCAGCCCCTTTTTCTGCAGGTAAAAATGAGTGGTCAGTCCGTATCCGGAAGCCGCGGACCCCGTAGCTTCCCGGAGAATGTCCGCATATGTCCTCCCATCCTCTAAAAGCTCATTGCCGCTGCCGTCCTGCCATGTATACAGAGGGCTCACTGCGTCCCCCTTGCCGTTTACATAGAGAACACCGTGCATCTGCCCGGTCATTCCTATGCTGTCCGGTCTTCCGTATTTTTCTGTCATTTCCGCCACTGTCTGCCGTGTCAGCTTCCAGATCCGCTCCGCGTCCTGGATCCGGCTGGCGGCGCTTCCTTTCAGAAAGGCTTTGTGGGCAATGGTGCTGCTTCCCAGAAGCGCTCCGCTGTCCCCGTCAATCATAATGATGCTGATGGTCGTTGTTCCAATATCAATTCCCATTGCACGCATAGGTCTGCCTCCTTGTAATTTTTTCCTGAATTATTGCGGCTCCTGTTCCCCGGCTGCCTTTTCCGTTCCCGGTGCCATCCTGCCCTTTACCTGGTAAACGCCTGCTTTCCAGGCGCTTCCCTCCTGGTTCTGCCGCTTCAGGCAGTCAAAAATTTTCTCCGACATTTTCTGGAAATCCTGCTCCATAACCGGAATTCCCAATTCCTCCGCACCGGGCAGCATGTCGATCATCGCCGCCCTGTGGAACATTTTCTTTTCCCTTGCCCGGCGCTCAAAGGGGATTCCCAGCTCCGCCACGCTGTAAATGACTCCGTCACACCCGGAAAGACGTTCCAGACGTTCCTCCACATCCTTCATGGGCATTTCCTCCGGACGGTTTCTGTATTTCCAGGACATCCGGCAGACTGTCGCTTCCGGATCCAGCCTGACAAGTTCTCTTTCTCTTGCCCGGACACTGCGCACCAGCATCTCATCCCATCCGACATAGCCGATCCTTGTACAGCCCTTTTCACGAAGCAGACTGTAGAGACGCTTCACCGCATCACAGTTGTTCAGGCAGACGGCGTCTGCATAAGCGCTTTTAAAGGTAGTGTCAAACAACACGATATTCATACCCAGCCCCCGCAGCTTCCGAAGCGCCTCCTGGCTCAGCTCCATATCCTCCAACCAGAGCACCACATTTCTCAGATCTTTTTCGTAAATCTGAAAAAGGCATTTTTCCAGAGAGCTGTTGGCGGGCTTTTGCTTAAAAAGCACAAGGGAATCCAGTTCCTCCGCAGTTGTCTGAAAGGCATCGATAAATCTGGAAAAAAAGGCATTCTGAGCTGGCGCTACCAAGGTGATGATGTCCATACTTCCCTCCCGCGCGCCATACTCCAGCGCTACCCGGGTACCGCTTCCCTGTATCCGCTCAATAATGTGCTCCTCCTCCAGAAGCTTTAGGGCGCGGCGCACAGTAACCCGGCTTACGCCCAGCTCCTCGCTGAGCCTGCGTTCCGGCGGGATCAATTCTCCGTCCTGATACACATCCTCGTAGATCATGCGGCAGATTTTCTTTTTTACATTCTGATATAGGTTTTTTTCTTCCAAATCCAACCTCCCTCTTCCCGGCGGCTGGTTCACCTTATGCGCTTAAGGAAGTAGAACCCGGGTCAAGACGTTTGATGATATCCTCCTGAATCTCCGGTGAGAGATCGAGGAAGTTTACAAAGGTTCCGTGAATACGCACAATATACACGCCGCTTGGTGCATATTTCTTCGGGTCTGCCAGCACCTTGCGCAGCATCTCCGGTGTTGTCACATTTACATACAGGTAGAACGGGGAAACCGTTTTTTCATCGTAAGTATTAAAGAATAACGGAGTGAAGATTTTATTCTTAAATTCCAGCCCTTTCTCTTCCATGGTCACACCCCTGAAATAACCCGGGTTGATGCCGAAATGGGATGCATAGCCGCCGTTCATGGTTTCAAAGGGCAGATAGCGGTTGGAAAGCATTCTCATGCCAAGACCGCCGGATGCCTCGCCGTACAGCGGGTCTACGCCGTAGTTCAGCATTTCTCTTGATTTTCTGCCGTCCGGGGTCGCGCCTACCCAGTAGCCGTACATCAGATGGGTGGACGGAGTGGAATAGTCCGGTCGGAACGGATTGCCCAGGTAATTCTTCTTGGATGCCACCATTTCGGAAACCCTGTCTGCGATCAGCTTTGCTTCCCTGTCAACGCGTTCAATATTATTGCCGAACTTGTCGCACTGCAGCAGATACTGGTGCATTTCCTCATCCTGCTCAAAATTGGTGCGCAGAGCTTCCAGGAATCTGTCCGCATCCTGGGGACGTTCTTCCAGGATGGTATCAATGGCGATAAAGGAATCTGCCATCACGCTCAGGCCGTGGATCAGGCAGCCGCTGCCGTTATACTTTGTTCCCTGTTCTTTTGTGTCGCGCATATCAACGCCGCTCTCGATTCCTCCCATCATAGCGGAAAGGAATGGAACCTGATAAAGGCTGATGGCACGGGATGCGCCGTTTGCGGCTTTTACCATTTCATCTATATAAAAATCAAGCTCTTTGTAGAATACCTCGCGGATATTTTTCAGAAGGTCCAGATTGTTGTCATAGCCCAGCTCTTCCCTTGTTTTTCCGATCTGCGTTCCTGTGATCTCGGATTTTCCACCCTGGAGTACCAACTCCAGTACCTTGGGCAGATTCAGCCAGCTATTAGTGGTGTTGCCGTTGTCTTTTCCCATGATAAGCGGCTCCTGACAGCCTGCTACGGAATAGTCTGCCAGATCTTCCTCCGCTACGCCGTTGTTTTTCAGCACTTCGAAAAGGGCATCATCGTTAAACAGGGACGGTGTTAGCACGCCCGGGGTAAAGAAGAATCGTCCCATTTCCTCGTACAGCTTATCCGGGGTGTTCTTGTGAAGCTTCACGGAAAGGATTGGTTGCGGAAGGTTCATGTCAAAATATGCGTCAAACAGCGCATAGGAGGTTGGATTGGTCAGGTCATTGCCTGCAGTATCCCTGCCGCCGATAATAAGGTTCTGGGAGATTGCCCAGCTTCTGTCCGCCACATTAAAGAATACCAGCATGTGTTTTAACAGGGAAGCGGTCAGATCACGGTCAAGGTCCTCCTTTGCGCGGTACGGCTCAAAGATACGGTCCGCATTTCCAACGGAAAATGCGAAAGGATTAGGCGTCTGCTCCACTGTCATGGTCTGCCAGATCAGGACAAAGGACTGGATTGCCTGATACAAATTTTCCGCGCCCTTCGCAGGAACTGTTTTTAAGGTTTCTGCCATCAGGGTGTAGCGCTCCTTTGCTTTTCCGGCAGCAGCAGCGGCTTTTTCCTCCGCCATGGCCGCATAGCGCTCAGCAAGGATCAGCATTGCCTGGATGGAGTTTTTCATTGCCTCATAATACTGCTTTTTGCCCTCGTCTTCGGTCTGCGCCTGTTTTTCTGTGATTTCATTCTGGACATAGAGCGCGCCCTTTTCCAGAAGGTGGCGCACATCGGGAATCACATGGCCGGTTACCTGCTCGATGAAAAAGGCAGCCTCTGCGGTGTATTTTTCTGCCGGAGCGTAGGCTGCTGTAAGAGCCTCTGCAAAGTCGTTCTTTGCGTAGTATGCTTTTACCTTTGCGATGCGTTCTTCTGTGATATCCCCGATTGGGTCAATGTCCCCGAAAACAGCAGTTGGGTCGCAGTAGCCGCAAAAAGAGCTTACCTGGAACGCTGGATTGATCAGCGCATAAGAGCGGGCAAAGGCATCGTCCTGGGTTCCCGCAAATACATGGTAATCCCCCAGTGTAAGAGGGATGCGTTTCATTACCTCCACCAGCGTTTTTGCAATGCGCAGGCAGTCCGGTTCGTCTTTAAAGGTTTCATCGCATTCCATGGCGATCTCTCTGGCAAGGAACCAGCCCTCCAGATGGTTTAAGGCTCTTTCCTCCTGAAAGCGCTCTTTCGCCAGATTTGTGATTTCTTCTGCTGTGTAAATTTCCTGGATTCTCATAATACTTGTGATTCTCCTTTCTGTTTTTAGCTCAACTATTTTTACTTACCGTTATCAGGTTCTTACTACCTGTATTCCTTCCTCTCGGAATCGTTTTTCAAAATACTGCTGTGTTTCCGGTGAAATCCTGCCCAGCTTCATGGTGTAGGTATAACCGCACTGCTCCCATTTGCCTTTTCCAAATTCATGATAAATAAGGATTTCCACTCTGACATTGGAGCGCCCCGCAGCGCAGCCTTTGAAAAACTCTGTAAAGGCTTCCGCGTCCTCCTTACTGTCGTTAAATCCCGGGATCAAAGGGATCCGAAGAAGCACATCCGGGTGTTTCTCTGCTGCCATGCGGATGTTTTCGATGGTATGTACATTGGATACTCCAAGCCACTCTTTATGTTTTTTTGCATCCATATGTTTGATGTCCATGATCCATTCATCCACCAGAGGCAGATACTCTTCCATATGGGGATGGGTGCCGTTGCTCTCGATGGCGGTGTGGATCCCGGCTTCCTTCAGACCTGCCAAAAGCTCCTTTACAGCCGCAAACTGCATGGTGATCTCTCCTCCGGTCAGAGTTACTCCACCGCCGTCAAAAAACATGGGTCTGCATCCCTCACATTCCCGGATCAAATCCCTTACCTCAAATTCCTGATAGGAAAGCCGTATTCCTTTTTGTCTGCCCTGAATGCAGGACCTCTCCCGGCAATCCTTACAGACACTGCGGTCAAGGCTCTCCTCCTTCACTGCCCCTTTGGGACAGCAGCTTTCCTTCAGCCACTCCTTTTCCACAAACAGAGCCCCTTCGGGCGACATTCCCTCCGGGTTGGAGCACCACGGACAGTGCATATTACAGCCCTGTAAATGCAGAATCAGGCGATTTCCCCTGCCGTCCTGGGAGTAATTGAAGCCTTTTTGAAATACTTTAATTTTCATCGCTTCCTCCTGCAAATTGGTATCATATTATAATACCAATTTGTCTAAAAAAATAAATCGCTTCTGCTGTTTTATTAATATGATAATACGATATTGCTTATGGTATTGTCAACCGTTTCTGCGGTGCATTCTTGCACAAAACGGCAAGGGGATTTTTGTGCGTTTTTCCGCGAAAAAGCGATCATGGAGTATCTTTTACCTGAAAGGTACTCATGACCGCCATTTTACACTCTTCGCTTAAGTGCATCCGATCGATCCTTTTCATCGGGATACACGAATCTTATTTATAGTAAGCCTTGACAAAATTTTCAGCCTCGCTTCCGGTCAATTGGAATTCTTCTACTATCTTTTTTATTACCTCCTGCTTTGGCATTTTCCAGTCATATGCGGCTTTTACAAGGGCCGTAATGCCTAATTTTTCTCCCAGCTTTTTCCCTTCTATTTTCCCTTCTATTTTCCCTTCTATTTTCCCTTCTATCTTACCTTCTATTTTCCCCTCTCTTTTTCCTTCCATTCTTCCCTGTTTTTTCGCTTCCTCAATATCCTCGGCAAATAGTCTTCTTAATGCTTCGCACATTTTTCGTTCCTCCTCTGCTTCTTTCCAGTTCGCCTGCATAATTACTTCCATCACATCCTGATAGAATGGGTGTGTTTTCTTTTCATCATATGTTTCTATTAGATCCTGTATTTCTCCGCCTGAGCGCAGGTCGTTTCTCAGGTTTTGCATCCAGTAATTTTTCTCTTTTGTAAGTTCATGGGTAATGATCAACTGCATGGGGATTGGATCTCCGGACAGTTCGTAGATTCCATCCTCACGCTTTTTTACAGTGATCCCTCTTGCATCCCGGAGGTGTTTGAGCATTTTTCTGGGATAATGGTTGCAGACAAAGGTAATCCCTATGTCCTCTGGCGGGATTTCCATTACTTTTTCTGTGTCAGACTGATAGAAACAGGCATATGCGTATACCTTATAGAAATCATTGATGCTTAAGCTGTCCTCAGGAGATTTATATTCGATAATATTATGCTCCCGGAAAAGCTGACCTATGTTTTTGTGAATCTGCTGGTTCTTGTTACGCTTTACCACAAGACAATCCACCTGCATTGGCTTGCGACCAAGTAAATGTTCTTCTTCAATCTGCACTTTTTCAAGCTCATCGGCCAATTCGATCCGCAGAGCTGCTGCAAACGCAGGATGCCACTGTATCTTTCCATCCTTCATCTGTCTCTCCTTTCATTATAGTACATAGAAACAGGGCATCGCAATATAAAGTTGTAAAGTTACCAGTGAATTCTCTGACCGAGATGGCCTTGAAATGAATTCAGAATTTTCTGTTAGGACAGGTCGAAAAACTGTCCCGATCAGGTGGAATCAGAATAGCATATATTTGAAAAAAATACAAGTCTGCAATGTCCGAAAAAGTATCGATCCGGCAGCATCGTTTGGTAACCTATGCTGCCGGATCTTGACAAATCCCAGGATTTTATTTTTCAAAGCTGTCATAGAGACTGTATATTTCCGGCTGGTTTTCAGCTTCCCGCTCCAGCGTAATATACTTCTCCTGCCCGGGAACCAGATCGAAATAATTATCGGACAGAAGTATGTCCTCTCCGAAGTCGACCTCCACAAATTTCGCGAACTGTTTTGAGGATATTTTCCATGTACAGGTGCCTGTTTTTTCACAGACGATTTCCGGTTCAGGAAATTCAAAGTGCTTTGCCTGAACAAAAAGCACAGTGCCTTCGCCAACCGTCCTGCCCTCACTTTCGTAAGAATAGGCAAGATAATATTCCCGGGCATCCTGCCTTGTCTTAATGATCCCGTCAAGCTCCAAATGTGCGATGCGCTCCGTATGCAGCCGTCTCACCTGGCAGGGAACCGCAGCTTCCTTTACCAGACCGTTCTTTACATGGAAAAGCTTCCACTTCACTGTTCCCCTGGTACTAATCAGGGTTTCATTGCTCACATACAAATCTACGGTTGTCCCCTCCTCACAGGCCGAGACAAGCACTGGCTCATAGAAACGCTTTGCACCATACTGAAGCCCTTTCCATCTTCCAAAGCTGTCGATGCTTGACCAGGAAGCCACAGGCCAGCAGTCGTTGATCTGCCAGAACAGGGTTCCCATACACCGTCTGTCATTCCGGTTTCTGCGCCAATGCTCCACACCGTACCGGATTCCCTCCATCTGGATCATCTGGGATAGATAGATCAATGCACGGAAATCCTTTGGGAATTTAAAATACTGGCTCACATAGGAATTGATCACACGATTGCCGTTCTTGCTTTTTTGATGATTTTCCATTACATAGGAAAAAATATTTCTGTCCTCCAGCAGGGTAAAGCTTTCAATAGTCTTCATGCAGGGGAAAGACTGCAGACCGAACTCAGAATTAAATCTGGGAAAGGTACTGCGGTAATGGGTAAAGGGCAGCTCTCCGTGCCACACTCTCCAGTCATGGGAATCTCCGTAATTCTCATTTTCTGTATCCTTCATGCTTCCTGTCGCTGAAGGGGAACTGGGCCAATAGCAGATACCCGGCGCCTCTCTTTCTACAATTGCAGGCATATCCACTTCATATTGGCGGATGTACATCTCCTTATATTTCGGATTCATGTCCTCCCAGATCATCATTTCCGTTTCATTGTTTCCGCACAAAAGCGCAATGCAGGCATGATCCCGGAAACGTCTCGTCTGCTGGATGATCTCCCGGGTCATGTTCTCCTTCTCCTCCCCGCTCCAGATCGAGACAATATTGGCAAACATAAAGTCCTGCCAGATCATGATCCCCTTCTCATCACAATAGTCCAGGAATTCATCAGAAGGGTACACGCCTCCGCCCCACACGCGGATCATGTTAAAGTTTGCCTTCACGCAGCTGTCGATCAGCTTTCTGGACCGTTTTGGTGTGCATCTTCCCAGAAGGCTGTCCTCCGGGATATAATCTGCACCTCTGACAAAAACCTCCACACCGTTTATCTCAAAACAGAAGGTGGATCCCCAGGTATCCTTTTCCTGGCAGAGCTTCAGAGTGCGAAGCCCGATTTTCTTCTCCGACTCACAAAGAACTGTTCCATCACAGGAAACCAGCTCCGCCTTGATCCTGTAAAGTGGCTGTTCCCCGTATCCGGCACACCACCAAAGCCTTGGGTTTCTGATCTCAAATTCTGCCTTTCCATCCACAGCTTCCTGTACGCACAAAAGCTCTCCTTCCGGATCAAAAACAGATATCTTTCCTGTCAGTTCCTGAGACGCTGCCCCAAAGCGCTCTGTCTCCATGCTGCACTTTAAAGTTACCTTTTCAAATCCATGTACCTGATCCGCCTTAAGCTGCAGGATCCTTCCCTTCTCATATCCACAGATCCCTATGGATTTCCAGATTCCCATGTCCGCCAGTGCAGGACCCCAGTCCCATCCAAACATATATGCTGCCTTGCGCATCTGCAAATGTGCCTGGAAAAGGTGGCCTTCCAAATCCATATCCGGATGCTTTGCTTTGACCACCTCCTGATATGTATAAGGGGAAGTGAAATGCACAAGGATCTCATTTTCTCCCTCATGGAGCGCCGGAGAAATCTCTGCCTCCCAGGTTCTGTGCATATTGTCACATTTCAGAACTGATTCCCCGTTTATAAAAATCTCCGCAATGGTATCAATGCCCTCACAGCAAAGCACCACCCGGTCCATGGACAAAAGCTCCTTTTCCGCCAGAAACGTTCTCCTGTAAAAATAATCCTTTTCCGAAACCTCTTTCGCTCCAATCTCGTTCTCTCTGTAAAAAGGGTCCTCAATCCTTCCTGCCTCCAGCAGATTTTGATATACGCTGCCCGGAACCTTTGCCTGCATCCACTGCTGCTCCTTTTCGCTTCGCATCTCCCAGATTCCATCTAAAGATAATTTTACCATTCTGTCTCTCCTATCTCCCAAGTCTCATCCGGATTCAATTGTTTGGTCACAGTTTTATTGCCGCAGCAAACCTTGCAGGAACCGCTTTTTCCCGGATATATCACTGCTTTTTTCAGCTTTCCATTTTCCCACCAAATGTCCGCCTTTCCTCCGTTTTTCAGGGAAATTCCAAGCAGATACCCGTCCTTCCACTCACCTGGCAAAGCGGGAAGCAGTGTAACCGTATTCTCGCTGCTCTGCACAAACATCTCAGACATTGCGGCTGTCAGACCAGTATTGCCGTCCAGCTCCCAGGTGCCGCGCCACATACTTTTCTCATCATCCATGACGGATGCCAGGTTGCAGCGCACAATCCTTTTAAACGTTTCCCGGAGAATTTCCCGGGATTTTTCTCCATCTCTAAGTCTGGCATAATATCCAAGAAGCATGTTCATGCCCCAGGATGTAATCTCAAAATCCTCACATCTGTTACGAATACTCACCCTTGCCGCCTCCGCCAGATCGGTATCTCTCTCCGGAAGGATCTGACAGAAGGGATAAAGACCAAGAAGATGGGAGGTATGTCTGTGGTTCGGAATCGGCTCCTCAAAATCATAGAACCATTCCTGCACCTGTCCTTTTTTTCCAATCTGATAGGGCGGCAGATTCTTCAATACCTTCCGTGCTTTTTCCAGCAGTACGCCGGACACCTTTCCGTCAAGCTCCTGCACAGCCTTTTCATAAACCTGAAGCAGCTCTCTGACCAAAATGACGTCACAGGTGTTGGACAATGCCAGGAAGTAATTTTTTCCATTCACACCAAACTGGTTTTCCGGTGAATAGGAGGGTCCTGTCATATAGTAACCGCTCTTTTCATCGAAAAATACATAATCCAATACAAAACGGACTGCATCCTCCAGCATTGGGAAGCCCCGTTTTTCCAGGAATTCCCTGTCACGGGCATATTCATAATAATCCCAGATCATCACAGCGCACCACGCTCCGCCCAGGGACCATACGCCCCAGTTATAAGCCCATCCAAGAGACGTAAATCCCCATGGATTGGAAACCACATGCGCTGTCCAGCCATCCGCTTCATACGTTACCTTTGCCGTTTTCCTGCCGGATGGAACCAGTACGTTTTCCATATAACGGAAAAATGGCTGATAGCACTCCGGCAGGCTGCACACTGCTGATGCCCAATACTGCATCTGCAGGTTCATATCAATGTGCATGTCCTGGGTACAATCAATATTGTTATAAATATTGTCATTCCAGATTCCGCCCATATGGGTGGGAAGGGGAGAGTCCTCCCTGGAGGAAGCGATAAGAAGGTAACGCCCGTACTGATACATCAGTGCGTACAATGCCAGGTCTTCCTCTCCCTTTGCCATATTTGCAAGGCGCACATCTGTTGGAAGCTCATTTTTTTCTTCCTGTCCAAGAGAAATATCCATTCTTGCAAAAAGCCCTCTCACGTCACGGACATGTTCCTCTCTACAGGAATCATATCCCTTTTCACAGGCACGCTGCGCCCGTTCCTTTGCAGTCATGCCCGGATTTTCAAGGAACATAGTCGTTTCCAGATCTATAAAAAATTCTGCTTTTTTTGCACCGGAAAGCTTAAGGCAATGGGCGTCACCGGATACCCGTCCGTCTGTAAGGACCTTCACGCATCCCTCCAGATGAACCCCGTGCTTTCCGTCACTGTGAAGGGTTTCCAGCGCATCTCCCGAAATTTCCGCACAGCTTCCGTCCCATCTGCCAAGGAGTGTATTGTTCCCAATGCCCTCATACCGAATCTCCATTTCAAACGGTTCCTCGGTCTCTACTTTCATGCAAAAGACCTGTGCAGGGTCAGATACAAAGCATTCTCTGAAAAAACGGCTGCCCTTGTATGTAAATTCCGTTCCCGCGAGCCCGCTTTCCAGATCCAGATATCTCACATAGTCCTGTATGTCTCCGTCCCCGCCCTGACAGCCGCAGATTTCCAGCTTCAGTTCTCCAACCGGCATGTTGGTTCCATACTGGTTTTTATTCCCTACGAAATCATGACCCAGCTCGTCCGCCTTCTCATAATCTTCTTTCAAAAGCTCTGCCCGGATTTTTTCCATAAGCTGTTTCGTCCCGGGACGGCTGTTATTCTCAGAAGGAGCGCCTGACCAGAAGCTGCTCTCGTCAATCTGTACCTTTTCCTTAAGAGTACCGCCGTACACCATGGCTCCCATCCTGCCGTTTCCTATGGGCAGCGCCTCGATCCACTGCTGTGCCGGATTTTTATACCATAATCTGTTTTTCTGTCCCATACTTATTCTCCGCTTTTTGCCTCATATTTTCTTCTTTGTTTAGCCCTTAACGGCTCCGCCGATGGTAAGTGCTTTTTCTACCTGCTCACTGAAGATCAGATACATTACAATTGTAGGAATACTGGAAATCACAAAGCAGGCTCCCATAGCGCCCCAATCCGTGGAGTGCTGTCCCACGAAGGAGGACAGACCAATGGGAAGAGTCTTTACTTCCGGTTTGGAAATCAGGATGGATGCCAGTGTGTACTCATTCCAGATATTTAAAAATGCAAATATCAGGGAGGTGGCAATCGCCGGTTTTACCAGCGGCACCATAATATGTATAAATGTTTTCCACACGCTTGCCCCATCCAGAAATGCAGATTCCTCCATCTCCTTTGGCAATCCGCGGAAGGAGGTAGAAATAACCATTGCAGTAAAAGCCAGGTTAAAAGCAATGTACGGAATGATCAATGCCAAATAGGTATTAGCAATGTGCATCTGCTTTACCAGGATCGCCAGAGGAATGATGATAACCTGGATAGGAATGAAAAGTCCCATGGTAATATAATTCACTGCCGCATTTTTTCCCTTCCACATCATTCTTGTGGTTGCATAGGAAAATGGCAGCGCCAGTACCAGGATTCCGGCTACTGAAAAAAACGTTACCACGATGCTGTTTTTAAAATATCCCACAAGGTCAAAGGCATTAAATGCGCGCACATAATTATCCCACTGAGGATGCAGGGTCGGTCCGAAGGGATTTGTGAAAAAGATTTCATTGTTCGTCTTTAAAGAATAAAACAGCAGGTAAATCAATGGATAAATACAAACGAGGCTGAACAGAAACAGCAGCGCAATGATCACATATTCAATCGGCTTCTTTTTCATTTTCTACTCCTCCTTTAATCTTCTTTTACGCTGAAAAGCTTGTTGATGATAAATGTTGCAAGCAAACACTGAACCACAAGGATTACTGCGGAAGCACAGCCGTATCCGTATTTGCCGACCTGGAATGCGGAGCGGAAGGTCATATACGTCAGGGTATAGGTTGCAGTTCCGGGACCGCCCTTTGTCAGCAGGTTCATGTGAGCGAAGGCATTGAAACCGCCTGTGATGGCAAACACGAAACACATACGGTATGTATCCTTTAACATGGGAAGAAGGATCTTCAGATTGATCTGCATGTTGGTAGCGCCATCGATTTTTGCCGCTTCCAGATAATCCTCCGGTATGGATTTTGCGCCGGAGTACATGATGGTAAACTGATATCCGGTAAACTGCCACACATTTACAAACGCCACTGCTATAATAGCCACATTCAGGTCAGACAGCCAGTTCTGCTGGTAATTTAAACCGATCGCCTGAAACAGGTTGTTGAGCAGACCAAATTCCGGATCATAAATGGAAGACCAGAGCTGGCAGGCAACTGTTACGGACAATACAACAGGAATGAAGAATGAGGAACGGAAGAATCTCTTAAAAGGAATATGGTTATTCATCAGGGCAAACATTAAAAGTGTAGCAAGCCCCATCTGGAATACCACCAGGATAGCTGCAAAGATAATTCCGTTTTTCAATGATTCGTAAAACAGATCGTCGGTAAATAAGTCTTTGTAATTTTCAATTCCTGAAAAAACAGCCTGTGACAGGCCATCCCAGTCATAAAAACTCTTTTGCAGAGTCTGAAGGATGGGATAAAATACAATTACGGTAAACACTAAAAGCGCCGGTACTGTAAAGAGCGCGATCATTTTCTTGTCGCCCAGCATTTTCTGCATAGCTTCTCTCTCCTCTCATATGAACCTTTTTAAAAAGTAAAGGCGCATCCCGGTATGAATCGGAATACGCCTTTTCTGCCAGAGATTTTATAAATTACTTGGTTGTCTTCTCAATGCTCTTATCAACATTTTTGATAAAATCTTCTGCAGATTCTCCTACCAACAATTTCTGTAATTCTTCAATCATATCTGCTGAGAATTCTGTATTGATAAGAGTGTGAATGAATTTAGAACCATATGTATAGGTCGGAACCTTTTCCAGAAGAGTCTGGCGCAGCGGCTCAAGCTCGCCTTCAATCTGCAGCTCATCTGTTTTAACCGGAACGGTAAGCTGTTTGTAGTAGGTAAACTCTCGCTCTTCTCTAGCAGCGGTAAAGATACCAGCTACGTCCATGGCGATCTCCGGATATTTGGTGCTTGCAGATACTGCCATACCGTTTGTATCCGGTCCGCCTGCCATACGGCTCATGCTTTCTTCGCTCTCTCCTGCATCAGCAGTAGGATAAGTATCCATGATGGCGCCATTCTCACCAAGGCCCTTGATCACGTCAGCAACATACCAGCTTCCGTTTAAGAACATTGCGGCCTTGCCTTCCATGAAAAGTGCGTTTGCAGTTTCGTAGTCAGTATTTGTTACGCCATCCTGGAAGATTCCTGCCTCTACAGCGTCTGCAATCTTGTTGATTGCTTTGGTGTATCCTTCATCAGATGCCATTGCGGTTCCTTCGGAGAGTGCTTTTACACCGCCCTCATTTTCCTTTACTGCAAAGGAATCAAAGAATGCTCCAACAGGCCATGGCTCTTTGCCGAAAAATGCAATCGGGATAATATCAATTGCTCTCAGTTCCTCAATTGCTGTCATCAGTTCATCATAGTTTGTAGGAACCTTGATGTTGTTCTCCTCAAAGATCTGTTTGTTGTAGTACCACAGTACCGGTGCGATACCGTCAACCGGGAACTGGTAAATGTGTCCGTCAGAAGAATACAGGCAGCTATCAATTACATTCTGCGGGAGATTTTCCGTATAATTGCTCTCCTCAATGTAATCATCCAACTGAAGGATGCTTCCGCTCTTGATCAGTGTTTCGCAAAGACCGCCATCCACTTTAAAGATGTCCGGAAGATCTCCTGTTGCAGCCCTGGTCTTTAATGTCTGTCCGCCATCCTGTTGGTAATCCTCAAATACCAGTGTCACGTTAGGATATTTTTCTTTTACTTTTTCTGCAGCATATTCTGCCAGATCCTTGTTGTCATCATAGTAATGGATGCAGACATTTAAGGTAATCTCTTCGTCAGTTCCCTCTGCGTGAACTGCTACCGGCATAACAAAGCTTGTTGCCGCCATTGCCAGTGATAAACCTAATCCCAGTGCTCTTTTCATTTTCATGTTGCTTCCTCGCTTTCCTCTATTTGATGGACTAAGTATACCATCCTGACTTTTCCTTCCGTTAGAATTAACCCGGCTTGAAATGGAAAAAAACAGGCATTTCCTGCCTGCTTTTTCCTAATGATCCTGAAGCTGGTTCAAATACTGCCGCGGAGAGACATGATAATACTTTTTAAAGCATTTGCTGAAATAACCTGCATCCAGGTATCCGCACTGCTCTGCTGTCTCTGAAATAGAACAATTCTGCTGCTCCAGCTTTTCCTTTGCCGCCCTCATCCGCACTGCCGTAATGTATTCCTGTATGGTATAGCCTTTGTATTTGGAAAATATCTTTCGGATGTAACTGATATCAAGAAACACTGCCTCCGAAATATCCTCCACGGTTAATTCAAAATCAGAATAGTGCTCCTGGATATACTTTTCTACGTCTCCAATGATCTGGTCCGCACGTTTGGAACGAGGCCGTTTGAAATAATCCACTGTTGCCCCAAAAACCTCTGCCAGCCACTCAAAGCATTCCGACATAGATTCCTTCTGCTTCAGCTCCTGATAAGGTGAAAACTGTTTGCCCAGAATCTCCTGGATGTTCCCCTTCATCTCTACAATATAGGAAAGGCAGATCGATAAGATCCCCATGATCGCAGCGTTTGCATAGTCCATTGAATAATGGTTTTCTATCATTTCCGCCTCCACAAGCGCAAGGTTCTCTTCCACCTTTTGCCTGTCGTTCCTCCGCAGATTGATCAGTAACTCTTCATTCAGATCCAGCCTGTAAAAATCAGCCTTTTGGTTCTCCTCAGCCAGCTTATTGTAAAGGATCACTCTCCTGTTTCCTAAGATAAATTTATTCTGTAGGGAAACAAAAGCCTTTCTGCAGGATTCCGGTATTCCTGCAAATTCACTGCATTCCACTCCCACGCCTATGGTGACGGAAATTCCAAGGAGACGGTATACAAGATCGCAGAGCTGCTCCATAAGCTCCGGGATCTTCTCGATCTGCTCCCTGCTTTCGCATTGCCATATGGATATCAGCCGGTTCTCATAATTCTGAAAAACGATCTGGGATTTTCCTGCATTGTCCCCCAGTTCTTCCAGAATATTCCGGATTCCGAAAAGCCAGAGCTGCCTGTCCTCTTTTAATATTTCTCTTCCTTCCGCCTTGTCCATCTCGATCATAGACACCGTATAAAATGGCGCATCCAAATTACAGCCGAGCTGCTCCAGTTTTGCCCGGTATTCCTGGAACTCTTCCATGTCCTCACTTTCCAGGCGCACCAGCCGGTTCAACATCTCCTCACGGATAATTCTGCGGCTGCTCACATTCTGTTTCTCGTCCTCTTTCTTTTTCAGGATGTTTTCCTTCAGCTTCAGCATTACCTTGCTCAATTCTTCCTTTGAAAAGGGCTTCAGAAGATATTCACTCACTCCCAGCTTCACAGCTTTTCTGGCATACTCAAATTCCGAATATCCTGTAATAAAGACCACATAGGTATCAGGAGATATATCTTTCAGCTTCTCCGTCAGCACAAGCCCGTCCATTTTCGGCATATTGATGTCCAGAAGGGCAATATCCGGCCGCACATTTTCCAGAAGCTCCAGCACCTGCTCACCGTTGGACGCAATTCCGCAGATTTTGAAATCCAGCGCCTCCCAGTCCAGAACTCTTTCCATATATTCACGAAATCTTTTTTCATCGTCTGCAATTACTACTTTAATCATAATACGCCTCTATCTTTGGAATACGGATGCGAATGCAGGTTCCCGTTTTTTTCTCTTTATCTATGGATAGTCCATATTCTTCACCGAAATATAACTGAAGCCGCTCATGGACATTTTTCAGGCCAAAGTGCTTCTTCCCCCGTTCATCCTTTTTCTCCAGGATACTGTCAAAGATCTCCGGCTCCATTCCAATTCCATCATCTATTACTTCCACGATCACGAATTCTTCTGATTCCATCACCTCAATGGAAATACAGCCTCCCTCCTCTTTCTCTTTCAAGCCGTGGTAAATCGCATTTTCCACAAGGGGCTGCAGGGTCATTTTGGGAATCTTGTATTTCAGACAATTCTCTGCCGCACTCATATGATAAGTTATAATGTCGCTGTACCGTTCTTTCTGGATGTAAAGATAGTTTTCTGTATTTCGCAGTTCTTCCCCAATGGAGATCACCTCCGAACCTCCGCTCAAACAGGTGCGGTAATAGTCCGCCAATGCCTTGGCTATTCTTCCCCCGGTTTTTCCATCATCCATCTCGCAGCATACATAAATTAAATCCAGTGTGTTGTAAAGGAAATGGGGCTTAATCTGTATCTGGAACAGTGCCAGTTCTGTCTCCCGCTTTCTCTTCTGCTCCTCTTTGACCTGCTGCAGCAGGTTCTGGATACGCTCCAGCATTTTGTTAAAGGTTTTGGAAAGAACGCCTACCTCGTCCCGACAGTCTACCACACATCTGCATGAGAGATCTCCAGCTGATATGATGGAGGCTGTGTCTGTCAAGGCTTTGATAGGGTTTGTGATGACTCTCGACAAAATCAGGATAAAGATTACGGACAGTACGATGCAGGCTATTCCGATGAGAACGATCATGATCGTCATCAGGTAAATGTCTTTCATAATATCGTGAATGGGAATCTCGTTTATTATGGTCCATCCGAATTTTGAGTTTTCTCTGGTGGTGATCAGGCATTTTTCTTCATTCACAACGGACTGAAAGCTTTCTTCTCCAAACTGGTTTATCTTTTTTATAAAGGAGGGATCTTCTTCTTTCAGAATGCCCTCAGTATTTCTGGTGACTACGACTTTATTTCGGTCATCCACTATGTAATAGTTTTTTCGATAGGCTATGTCTTTATTGTCCGGAAAAAGCTCGGCTATGGCGCTGCTTTTTATATTTATGAAAAGGTATCCCAGGGTTTCACCTGTTTCTATGCTGATAACGCGTACGCCCTGGGTCAGGATTCCCTCTCTTTCGCTTCCTCCCAGAAATTCTCTGTTTTCAATGGGAAAGGTGATGCTGGATATGGGACCAACAGGCGGAATCTGGACCAGTAATTCTTCCAGGTCTTTTTTGTTTGGTTCATTTTTCAGTCCTACACTGACAACGTTATTGTTGTTGTCTACAAAGACCAGGGAATTTACAACTGAGATGCAGCTTTTGTAATAACTTAGCACTGTGCGCAGGCTGTTTTTTATGGAAATAATGGATACCTGGTCGGTCTCGTCTATTTCTCTTTCCTGGTAGACCTGGTTGATTCCCTGTATGGTGCTGCTCTGGCAGATTTTCAGGCTGTCGTAAAGGTTGCTGATCTGCAGGTTTATCATGTCGCATTCATCCTGGATGGTCCGTTCTATTTTTGTTATGTTGGAGTGGTATAGAATTACGTTGGAGCTGGCCAGAACCAGTATTATAAAAAATAGGAAGACTGCCATAAACAGGATGATGATCTTTTTTCGTATGGACATGTCCTTGTAGCGTTGTTTGAGTTTTGGGGTCAATGGTGTTCTCCTTTGAGTGGTTTGGGATGTCTTTATTGTTTCATAATTGGGGAGGTCTGTCAATTTGTTTTTGTGAGGAGAGGTACTTTGCTTTAACAAAAAAAACGGGAGTGGTGGACTCCCGTTTTTTTGCCTTGATTATGTTAGGTTGTTTCTCGTCTCTGGGTGAGACAGAGTGGCGGCGTGAGCATCGCGCACACTACTGGCGCGAATGCCACTTCGGAAGCTTCGAATCCGCATTCGCTTTAGTCGTACAGGTTCTGTGCGATCTCTTCGTCTTCCATGTTTTCAGCGGTGTACCACTGGCAGCCGGTGTCAACGTCGGATACTTCTTCGCCGGAAGCAGCTTTGCAAGCCAGCTCAACAACGGTTTCGCCCATAGCTACAGGAGCCTGGGTGATAGCGCCTAAGAATGTTCCGTCAGCTACAGCAGCTTTGATAACAGCACCGGAGTCAAATGCAACACCGATAACCTGATCTTCGCCCTGGCCGAATTTCATAAGGTTTTCATTACCAGTTACCATAGCTTCACCGGAGTGCTGGTTGGAACCATATACACAGATGATGTCTTCTTTGTTTAACAGAGTCTGGCAGTCGATAGCGGACAGCTCAGATGTTACCTGTGAAGGAACAAGTGTCTCGATGATAACGTTACCGTCGTCTGTAGACTCAACCTTTGCATCGTTTACATATCTGTCGTTACCTTCCAGTTTAACAGTATTTCCATCAGCGATTGCTAACTCACCGATTTTGTCGATAAATCCAAGACCGCGGTTTACAACGGACTCAGATACAGCATCCTGGCCCATAACACCGATTCTTACAGCACCTTCTGCGTTAGCGATTCTGTCTTTTAATACTTCGTAGGTCTTCTCTGCTGCAAGCTCGCCTGCTGCATAGTTGTCAGTAGAAGCGTTTGCATAGATAGCACCATCCGGAGCCCCTGGAACACCAGAGTCAAATCCGATGATCGGAATACCAGCATCCTGAGCCTGAGTGATAGCGTCAAGGCAGGATTCTGTATCAAGAGCTGCCAGAGCGATTGCTCCAGGACCTGCGTTAATAGCGGAAGTAAGCATCTGAACCTGGTCAGCGTAATCGGACTCGGAGTTCGGTCCTACGAAGTTGATGGTGCAGCCTAATTCTTCAGCTTTCTGCTCAGCACCTTTTAAAACTGCCTGCCAGTACTGATGCTGGAAGCCTTTAGATACGATTTCAATCTGTAATCCGGAGTAGTCTGCTGCGGATACGTTGGTAGCACCTACCATAGTACCTACCATTGCTGCACATAATGCAACGCTCATCATTTTCTTTCTCGTCATGTTTGGAGTCCTCCTTAATGATATTATATAGTTTTTGTATATGTAAACCGCCTGTTCTGATTCGGGCAGTACATATCATATATTAATCTTGACTCCCGGAATTCCGGTGCCGGGCCACCATATACAGCCATCGCTGCAATTTTCTTTGCAAATCACAGCGCGGCAAATAACTTCGCTTATGCTGTTTTCTTGTTCTTCAGTACGTCGATGAAGATTGCAAGGATCAAAACCAGACCTGTAATGATCTGCTGCCAGTTTGCCTGTAATCCGATATATGGAAGACCGGTTTTCAGCAGAGACATTACGAATACACCAAGCAGTGTTCCTGTGATGGTACCAACACCACCATTCATGGAAGTACCGCCGATGATCGCACCTGCAATCGCATCCAGCTCAAGACCTGCACCGGTACCAGGCGCAATTGCCTGGAAGGTAGCTGCATATGCAACACCTGCAAGACCTGCAAAGAAACCGGAAATAATGTACGCGATCGACTGATATTTCACTACATTTACACCAGACAGACGGGTTGCTTCTTTATTACTTCCGATTGCGATGATGTAACGTCCCGGTCTTGTCTTATTCAGGAAGATAGACATTACAAATATGCACACCAGAACAAGAAGGAAACCTATCGGAATGATCCTTGTTGCTGTTCTTAACTTAAAGATGCTTCGGAACCAGCCCTGTTCAACAGCCGCTGCCGGCCAGGTAACACTCATACCGCCTGTAAGAATGGAACCAAGTCCTCGTGTGATCATCATCGTACCAAGGGTAGCGATAAATGGAGGAAGATCCATCACTGCAACAAGCACTGCGTTTAACACACCGATCAGAACACCAAGCAAAATAGTTGCAAGAATTCCTACACCTACCGGCATGCCCACTTTGGTGATCAGATGTCCGCCGAACAGACCGTAACAGATCATACCACAGCCTACGGAAAGGTCATTACCGCCGGTGATCAGACAGAAAGTAACGCCGATTGCCATGAAACTGATATAATATGAATAGTCAAAGATGCTGACCAAAGTTGCATACTGTCTGAATGCCGGACTCTTAATGCAGAAGAATGCTGCCAGCAAAACAATTACCAATACTACTACTACCTTCTGGACACCAATCGCTCTTACAATGGGATTATTTGTAAAAGCATTGCCCTTTTTCTCTTTACCTGCCATCTTTCTCTCCTCCTCCTAATTTCTAAGGGTTGCCGCATGCATGATGTTTTCCTGGGTTGCTTCAGAGATATCGATCTCCCCTGTTTTCTTGCCCTCACACATTACTACAATACGGTCACTCATTCTTAAAATTTCTGTCATCTCAGAGGAAATCATGATGATTGACTTTCCTTCTGCTACCAGTTCATTCATCAGATGATATATCTCACTCTTCGCTCCTACGTCGATACCTCGCGTAGGCTCATCAAAGATCAGGATGTCGCAGTTTCTTACCAGCCATTTTGCGATTACTACCTTCTGCTGGTTTCCGCCTGACAGGTTCACTACTAACTGGTCCACGCTCGGCGTCTTTGTTTTCAGGGATTCCACATACTTCTGGGCTGTCTCGGCTTCTTTTTTCTTATTGATGAAGATTCCGCTCATGAATTCGTCCAGATTTGCCATTGTGGAATTCTCTGCCACACTCTTTCCTACAACGATTCCATATCTCTTACGGTCCTCAGACAGATAACCGATTCCGCACTTTACTGCGTCCATCGGGTTCTTGATATCCACTTTCTTGCCGTTTACATAGATATCTCCGCTCTCCTTCGGGTCTGCTCCGAACAACGCCCTTGCGGTCTCTGTTCTTCCTGCTCCCATCAGTCCGGAAAAGCCTAAGATTTCTCCCTTATGAAGCTCAAAGCTTACGTCCTGCACCATCTTTCCTGCGTTCAGGTGTTCTACCTTCAGCACTACCGGCGCTCCGGGCGCTACTGTGCTCTCCGTCTTCGGGTCCTCATAGATAACACGGCCTACCATCATGTTGATGATATCGTCCTTCGTAGAGTCCTTCGTGATCAGCGTTCCCACATAGCCTCCGTCTCGCATGACGGTCACACGGTCTGTGATCACCTTGATCTCATCCATACGGTGTGATATGTACACAATACCAAGCTGCTTTTCCCTCAGATCACGGATGATCTTGAAAAGCTCCTCGATCTCCGCCTCTGTCAGCGCTGCTGACGGCTCGTCAAAGATGATGACCTTGGCTTCATGTGAGATCGCCTTAGCGATTTCACACATCTGCTGCTTGCCGACTGTCAGGTTTCCCATCTTCTCCGTCGGGTCGATTTCAATGTTGAGCTGCTTAAACAGTTTCCTGGCTTCTTCATTCATCTTCGCATCATTGATCAGCTTTCCGTTCATCATTTCACGACCGATGAAAATATTCTGAGCCACTGTCAGGTGGTTCATCATATTCAGTTCCTGGTGCACGATCACGATACCTGCTGCCTGGGCCTCACGGGGATTGGAAAACTCCACTTCCTTGCCCTCATAGGTAATACTTCCGGAATCTTTGGAATAAATACCTGTGAGCACCTTCATCAGTGTGGATTTCCCGGCTCCGTTCTCGCCCATCAGTGCATGGACCTCGCCTTTTCTTATCTCTAAGTCTACATGGTCAAGAGCGTGTACACCCGGAAAAGACTTGTCTATTCCTTTCATTGTTAAAATGACTTCACCCATGTCTTCACCTATATATCCTTTCTAAACAAATAGGAATCAGTTCTTTCTTCTCCTGCTTCGTACGTCAGCGTAAACTGCCAGAAGAACGATGATACCGGTAATAACATACTGGTAATCCTTCTGGAAGCCCATTGCCAGAATACCCTCCTGCAGAAGGGAGATAATCATAACACCAATAATACTTCCGCCGATAGAAGCAATACCGCCGGACATGGATGTTCCGCCCATTACACAGCTTGCAATCGCCTCATTGTTAAAGTTATCTCCAAGACCAGGGCTGACTGTGGTATATGCGCCTACATAAGCGATGGCTGCCATACCTGCCAGAGTTCCGCAAATAATATAAGCGATCATTTCCCACTTCTTAACATTTACACCAGATAAGCGGACAGCCTCTTTGTTGCTTCCAAGGCAGAGGATATAACGTCCAACCTTTGTATTATTCAGAATAATCGCACAAATAACTGCCACGATCAGAAGCCATATAAGACCTGTCGGGATGTTCGTACCGCCGACTTTCAGTCTGATCAGGTTACGGAACCATCCGTTGCCGCTCTCATCAGCAGCCTGCGGCCAGCTTATGGACTGTGTGGATGTGAAAACAGAACCAACACCTTTTGCCAGCATCATCAGGGCCATGGAAGAGATAAATGACGGCAGTTCCATATATGCTACCAGGAATCCGTTTGCTACACCAAAAATTGCTCCGACTAAAATACATACCAGCAGAGCTACAACTACGGGAACACCGTCCTTTACAAGAAGGCGTCCGCCGATCAATGCTGCACAGAACATAACCGGTCCGATTGAGAAGTCAATTCCGCCTGTTGCAATAACAAAGGTAACGCCCAACGTCAGGAATCCAAGGAAATACATGTAGTTCATTGCACTCATGATATTTGCATAGCCAAGGATTCTTCCGCTTCCGATGGAAAAGACGATATACATTAAGATCATAACGCCAATTAACACAAGTCGGTTGAATCCGATTTTTTTCACCAATGGATTGTTTTTAAAATTTTCCATTTCTGTTCCTCCTAATTTCTAAGGGTTGCCGCATGCATGATGTTTTCCTGGGTCGCTTCGGAGATATCGATCTCCCCTGTTTTCTTACCCTCACACATTACTACAATACGGTCACTCATTCTTAAAATTTCTGTCATCTCAGAGGAAATCATGATGATTGACTTTCCTTCTGCTACCAGTTCATTCATCAGATGATATATCTCACTCTTCGCTCCTACGTCGATACCTCGCGTAGGCTCATCAAAGATCAGGATGTCGCAGTTTCTTACCAGCCATTTTGCGATTACTACCTTCTGCTGGTTTCCGCCTGACAGGTTCACCACTAACTGGTCCACGCTCGGCGTCTTTGTTTTCAGGGATTCCACATACTTCTGGGCTGTCTCGGCTTCTTTTTTCTTATTGATGAAGATTCCGCTCATGAACTCATCCAGATTTGCCATTGTGGAATTCTCTGCCACACTCTTTCCTACAACGATTCCATATCTCTTACGGTCCTCAGACAGATAACCGATTCCGCACTTTACTGCGTCCATCGGGTTCTTGATATCCACTTTCTTGCCGTTTACATAGATATCTCCGCTCTCCTTCGGGTCTGCTCCGAACAACGCCCTTGCGGTCTCTGTTCTTCCTGCTCCCATCAGTCCGGAGAAGCCTAAGATTTCTCCCTTATGAAGCTCAAAGCTTACGTCCTGCACCATCTTTCCTGCGTTCAGGTGTTCTACCTTCAGCACTACCGGCGCTCCGGGCGCTACTGTGCTCTCCGTCTTCGGGTCCTCATAAATAACACGGCCTACCATCATGCTGATGATATCGTCCTTCGTAGAGTCCTTCGTGATCAGCGTTCCCACATAGCCTCCGTCTCGCATGACGGTCACGCGGTCTGTGATCACCTTGATCTCATCCATACGGTGTGATATGTACACAATACCAAGCTGCTTTTCCCTCAGATCACGGATAATCTTGAAAAGCTCCTCGATCTCCGCCTCTGTCAGCGCTGCTGACGGCTCGTCAAAGATGATGACCTTGGCTTCATGTGAGATCGCCTTAGCGATTTCACACATCTGCTGCTTACCGACTGTCAGGTTTCCCATCTTCTCCGTCGGGTCGATTTCAATGTTGAGCTGCTTAAACAGTTTCCTGGCTTCTTCATTCATCTTCGCATCATTGATCAGCTTGCCGTTCATCATTTCACGACCGATGAAAATATTCTGAGCCACTGTCAGGTGGTTCATCATATTCAGTTCCTGGTGCACGATCACGATACCTGCTGCCTGGGCCTCACGGGGATTGGAAAATTCCACTTCCTTGCCCTCATAGGTAATACTTCCGGAATCTTTGGAATAAATACCTGTGAGCACCTTCATCAGTGTGGATTTCCCGGCTCCGTTCTCGCCCATCAGTGCATGGACCTCGCCCTTACGGATTTCCAAATCCACATGATCTAACGCATGTACACCCGGAAAGGATTTGTCAATGCCTTTCATGGTTAAGATAACCTCTCCCACTTTTTTCCCTCCATTCCTTTCCTAAAATTATGGTCAGACGACCATAGTGGCACCCGCAAAGGGATACCCTGTCCTAACTATGGATATTATATGTCCAAATCCCGAGAATTTTAATGGAATATTTTCTAAAAAAAGGTTAAAAATTTACTGTATCGTAAATTTTCGACCTTTTTTATTGCGAAAGACCAACTACTACTCCTCTTTTAAATTGGCAAAAGGAAACAGAAGCTTCTCAATCTCTCTGTCATACATATTCTCCTGTGTTACAAGCTCGCAACCTGAATCCTGGTTGCTTTCTACCTTCTCGCCTTCCAGCATACGGACGGTTTCCTTGATTCCCATGTAGCCCATACGGAAAGCCTTCTGAACCACGATTCCCTGAAAAACGCCCTGTTCCATCAGCTCTACAGCCTCCTGGGAGCTGTCCACTCCCACTACCCGGATCCTGCCCTGAGCACCGGCATCCCGTACTGCACGAGCCGCTCCCACTGAGGAATATTCGTTCATTCCCGCTATCATCTCCAGATCCGGATACTTTTCCATCAGCTCATTTGTCAGCTCGTAAGCTTTGTCAAACAGAGAATCACAGTATACAACCTCCACAATATTATCCGCCAGATCCCCCAGTCCTTCCCGCAGACCCGCCTCGCGCTCTACAGCAGTGGAAACGCCCTTCACATGACTGACAATAGCAATGCGGGAATCCTCATTCAGCAGTCCCCTGGCAAAATTTCCCAGCCGTCTGCCTACCTCCAGGTTATCTGTAGCCACAGTCAGATCCTGAAGCTCCTCCTGCGTATAGGAATCGATAAAGGTAATACGAATCCCCTTTTCTCTTGCCTCCTTTAAAAGCTCATCGGACGCAGTAAAACTGGAGGGAGAGATCAGAATTCCATCCGGCTGCTTTTCAATCGCTCTTTTCAGCAGCCTGTTCTGCTGCTCCACATCCTGTTCTGTTTTAGGGCCTTCCACCTCCAGCTCAGCGCCATATTCCTGGGCTGCCATTCTGGCGCCGGAAATCAGAGATGTCCAGAAATCATTTGTTCCGTCCTCTGTCTTAGGAATATAAATAAGGGACCATGGCCGGCTCTTCTGATTCTCCCTCTGCTGGTAACCAATCAGGAGTGCGCCTGCGATCAAAAACAGAAACACGGCAAAAGGAATCCATTTTTTATACTTATTCATGGCGCACCTCCAGTTTCTTTGGAAAAGTGATGGTAGCAGTTGTTCCTTTTCCCTTTTCGCTTTGATACGTGATTCCGTAATCGCTTCCATAGTAAAGCTGCAGACGCTGCTGCACATTATAAACGCCCACTCCGTTGGAACGGTAATTTACCTTATGCCTGTCAAAAATATGGGCAAGGGTTTCCGCATCCATTCCCACTCCGTTGTCCTGAATTTTAATCACCACATTTTCCCCGTCCTGGTACCCGTGCACCAGAAGAAGCCCTTTGCTTTCTTTATATTTCAGCCCATGATAAATGGCATTTTCAATAATTGGCTGAAGCACCAGCTTTACGATCTGTGCTCCTCCGATAGACGGCTCCACATCGATCTGAAACTCCAGCTTGTCCTTATACCTCATTTTCTGGATCGTCAGATAGCTTCTGGCGTACTCGATCTCCTGACTGACTGATACCACCTCATCCTCATTGCTGATGCTCTGCCGCAGAAGCCTTGCCAGGGAAGCAGTCATGAGGACCACCTCCTCATTCTTTTTGCCCTCTGCCATCCAGATGATAGAATCCAGGGTATTGTACAGGAAATGAGGATTGATCTGAGCCTGCAGCGCCTTCATCTCGCTTTTTCTCTTTTCCTCCTGTTCGTGGACATTCTGCTCCATCAGCTCCTGGATCCGGTAGGTCATCACATTAAAGCTTTTTGTCAGGCTTCCTATCTCGTTCTGCGTGGATACCTCCACGTCTGCCTTGGAAAAATCTCCCTCCTGCACCTTTGCCATGGAATCACGCAGGCTCTGGATCGGCATGGTGATATTTCTGGCAATGACGCTGGAAAGAAACAATGCCACGATCACAAGTGCTACAGCCATGACCACATAGATGCTCTGTGCCTTTCGGCTGTCTCTTGTAAGCTCTGCCATGTTCATACATCCCACTACAGTCCAGCCTGTTTTTTCCGAACGGGACAAGGTATACATTTTGGCATTGTCTCCGCTTCCCCAGGTCACGGTTTCCGAATCCGCATTCATCACAAGATCTATGTTTTCCGTCTGCAGCTCGTTGTAGAGCTGTTGCTGCTGAGGATGATAAACAATATTTCCATCCTGATCCAGGATAAAGACATAACCCTTATCCCCGATACTGTTCTGATCGCAAAGCTCACTGATGGCACTGTAATTCAGGTCAATAAATACCACGCCTTCGCCGCCCCCGTCAGTATAATCCGGAATGAACCTGCTCAGAGTGATCACCCAGGGACGCTCTCCCTTAATGACATGCTGTACATGTGAGGAGGTAAGCACCGAATTACCGCTCCCAACGGCATCCGCAAACCAGGACTGGGTATTGATATCCAAATACGGATTTATCACCTGAAGCCCGTAATTGAAAAGAGCTTTCCCATCCTTTCTGATGATTCCGATGTTTTTAATATCAGCCCGGCTCTTTAAGATTGTAAAAAACTGCTCAACCAGACGCTTACTGTGCCCCGCCTCTTTTTCCACGCTGTCATCCTGAAAAAGATAGGACATGGCATCCTCCCCTGCGGAAATCATGGTGGCAATGTTATCCATATATGTAATATAGGAATCAATATTCTGATTCATCTGATGGATGATGGTCCGTGTGTACACCACTGCATTATCGTAGATGGAGGACTGTGTATACCGGATCGATACCATGGTCACAATTATCACAGCGCATAGTACCAGCAGGGAAATTGCTGCAAAGATGGAGCTTTGTATACTTTTAAAGCGCCCCAGGACTCCGGTTCTTTTTTTTGTTTGATTCATTTACGTTTCTCCCTGGCATATTCCGTGGGTGTTTTTCCGGTCATCTTTTTAAAAGATATCCCGAAGTAGTGAGGATCGGAAAAGCCTACCTTTTCTGCAATCTCATAGTTTTTCAAAGTTGTGTTTTCCAGAAGCTCCTTTGCCTTTTCCATCCTGGTCCGGCTCAGCGCTTCAATAAAGGTTTCTCCCGTCATCTCTTTAAAAATGGTACTGAAATAGCTGGTACTGATATTCAGGTACGAACAGATTCCATTCAGGCTCAGATCCGGATCCATATAATTGTTCTGAATATAATCGATTGCCAGCGCTGCCTGCCGCTGTCCGCTGGAGCTGTTCATCTGGGACAGCTCATCAAAAACCTCTCCGACATACTCCTTCACAAGAGCGATTGCCCGCTGGAACACCTTCTGCTCCGTGATCTGCCGGATCAGATCGTCTCTTTTGTCTGCTCTTTCCTCATTTTCAGAAGAAATGCTCTCCCGGCAGCTTTCCGCAGCACGGACGATCTGCTGAAGGCAGACACACGCCTGCGTCTTTTCCACCATGGCATCCTTGATATCCTTCTCCATTCGGGCAAGGGCTAAATTCATGCCCTCACGGTTTCCTGTTTTCAAAGCTGTTGTCAGGCTGTTCAGGGAATCTTCCAGGGATATTCTGCGATCCGTGCGCTTTTCTTCCATGTCGATCAGCAGGTTGCCTCCCAGAAGATAACGATACCGGATGGCTTTTTCCGCAAGATTGTGGGAATGCAAAAGCTCTGTGGGGCTTTTTACCCAGCCTCCGATGCCGGCAGATACCTCTATGCCAATCACCTCCCGGACTTTCTGCTGGATTTCCCGGCAAATATTCATGATCTTGTCCGAAAAATCCCTGGAATGGTTTCCCATAAAAAGGATACATACCCTGTTATTCCCTTCCTGATAGGCGATTCCTGCATTTTCCCGGGTAACGATCTCATTTGTCACATTAAAAAGTACAAACGCCATAAGTGCGCTCTCCTGACGTTTCTCCACATCCACCTGGTAAATGTCTGAGTAAAGGTCCATATCAAAAACTGCCACGCGGTAGGAGGGAGCATCCAGAACGATCCCCATTTCCCCAAGCTGGTCCAGACTCTCCTGTATATCCCGTGTACAGCTTACCAGGGCTTCAATGGCCTTGGAACGGATAATGTGCGCATTTTTCCGGTAATCCTGTGAGGTTCTGGTAAGGGTTTCCAGCTTTTTCTTTTCCTTCCGCCGCTGGTCAACCTTTTCCTTCATTTTTTCGATCACACCACGAAGCTCCATGGCTGTAATCGGCTTCAGCATGTATTCGCTAACATTGTACTGGATCGCCTTTTTGGCATATTCAAATTCCCCAAAACCGCTGAAGATCACGATCACAATATCCGGATAATTGTCATGGAGAAAATGGCTCAGCTCCATTCCATCCATGTAAGGCATACAGATATCAGTCAGAACAATATCCACGTGATGATTTTTCACAAATTCCGCAGCCTGCTGCCCGTTCTCGCAGTCTCCCACCAGCTCGCAGTCCATTCCCTTCCAGTCTATATTTTCTCTGATCGCATCACGCACCAGAATCTCGTCATCTACCAGTAAAATATGATACATCGGCTGTAATCCTCTTTTCTTTTGATGTTTTTATGGTATCATGCTTTGACCTAATTTACAATGAAAATTCATATTGTCCCCCTGCCCCTCATGGGGTATAATGGGTAAAAACCAAACATGGAAAGGGGAATTCCTATGAAAATCAGCGAATTTGCAACGGGCGTACAGCATCTCGGCATTCCTACAAAGGATATGGCGGAAACCCTGCTTTTCTATACAGAGCTTGGCTTTGAGATCGCCCATGCAACACAAAACGAGGGAAAAGCCGTAAACTTTTTAAAGCTTGGAAATCTGGTGATCGAAGCCTATGAGAGCGATGATGCCGCTATGTGCTACGGCGCAATTGAACATGTGGCTCTTGATGTGACAGACATTGAAAAGGTTTATGACATTATCTGCAAACGTGATCTGAACACCCTGAATGACGAGATCCATTTCCTTCCGTTCTGGGAAAATGGCGTGAAGTTTTTCACCATTGAGGGGCCTAATAAAGAAAAAGTGGAATTCAGCCAGTATCTGTAATACCAGCAGGACCGTGCGCCTGACCGCGTACGAAAAGGAATCTCCGCGGAGCTTTCTTTCCCATGCTTGACAACTGGCAAACGCCCGGGAACTGACCTCAGCCCCGGGCGTTTGTAACCTGTTATTTTATTTTACGATCACACCGTCTTCATCCCAAAGGTCGTGCCAGTCTCCTGCGCCTTCCCACAGGAACACGTGACCTTTGATCAGACGGTTATTTTTATCTAAGGATCTGATGGTTTCCATCTCTTCAGCAGTCAGCGGATCCTCGGTGACGCACTTCAGATTCATGGTATAATTTTTCTCCTTCAATGAGAAGGGAATCGGGCTCTGCCCTCTCTGGACAGCCCACTTGATGCAGATCACTGCCGGATGTACACCATGAGCCTTTGCAATCTCCTTCAGCTCTGGCAGCTCTATATCCGCAACATCCTCCGGCATCTTATCTCGCTCCGGTCTTTCCGGGGAACCGATGGGGCAGAAGCCTACCACTTCGATTCCTTTCTCTCTGCAGTATTCAAACAGCTCCGGCTGCTGGAAGCAGGGATGAAGCTCCATCTCAATGGCTGCCGGCTTGATCCTGCAAAGAGGCAGAACAGCTTCCAGCTTCGGAATGGTCATGTTCGACATTCCGATATGCTTTGTCAGACCCATGTCCACCAGACGTTCCATCTGTCTCCAGGTCTTCATAAAACGCTCCACTGTAAATGGCTTGGAATCCGGATTTCTGGCATCCACATCACAATGGGGTGCATGGTAATTTGGGAATGGCCAGTGTACATAGTACATGTCCAGATAGTCAAGCTGAAGATCCTTCAGCGTTTTTGCACAGGCAATGAGAACATCCCCGTCCCCGTGCATGTCGTTCCACACTTTGGAAGCAATAAACAGCTCCTCTCTTTTTACGATTCCTTCCCGGAAAGCATCCTGGAATACCCTTCCGATCATATCCTCGTTTCCATAGCAGGCTGCACAGTCAAAAGAACGGTAGCCTACACGGATGGCTCCCGCCACGGAAGCGGCGACCGCATCCGGATCCGCATGGTCGCTTCCAAAGGTTCCCATTCCTACAGCCGGCATCTTTGCCCCTGTGTAAAGTGTTCTCTGTGGAACTGAACTGGGCTCAATAAATGTCATAACAAAACCCTCCTGTTTTTTATTATCTGATTTTTTTAATCTGTATCTGAGGAAGCAGTGCTTCCATATCTTCTTTCACAAAAAAACCTGTTTCCATTCTCATGGCATTTGCCGCTGAGACAGCGCTTGCCAAACGGATGGTGTCTTCCATGGAAAGTCCTCTGGACATACCAACAGCAAAGCCTGCGATCATGGAGTCTCCGCATCCCACCGTGTTCACAGCTTCAATTTTTGGCACCTTCACATCGTACACGCCCTCCTGACAAGATACAAGTGAGCCTTCCCCGCCAAGGGAAATTGCCACGATTTCAATTCCGTCGTCATGGAGATCTCTGGCTGCCCTCATAAGCCCCTCACGGCTGTTCATGGGTTTTCCTGTCAAAGCCCGTATCTCATCGATATTCGGTTTTATCATAGTAGGCCGCTCCAGCAGGCAATCCTCCAAAAGCTGTCCACTGGTATCCAGAATCACCGGCTTACCCGCCTCCCTGGCAGCATGGATCATTCTCTTGTATAGATCTGATCCCGCCCCCTTCGGAGCACTGCCGGAAATGGTCACCACCCTGCATTCCGGCAAAATGGATGTAAACTTTTCCACCAGCCTGTCGCAGTCTTCCTTTGTCACGGAAAATCCCGGTTCCAGAAATTCTGTCTGCTGCTGGTTTACCTCGTCCCAGATGTTGATGCAGGTCCTGCTTTCTCCCTCGCACCACACGAAATCGCTCTTGATGCCTCTGGCCTCCACGCGCTCGGAAATAAATTTCCCCGCATGGCCGCCCAGAAAACCGGTCGCGGTCATTTTTTCCCCGGCAATGGACGCTACACGCGCCACGTTGATTCCCTTGCCTCCTGCGTTGGCTGCGCAGGATTTTACACGGTTTACATTACCCACGCCATAACGCTCCACCACATAACGCTTATCGATGGCCGCGTTAGCTGTTACTGTCAAGATCATATTTCCTGCTCCTTAATCCTCATTTACCAGCAGAATCTTTCCTTTTACAAGACCAGGTGTCTTATAAAGCTGGAATGCCTCCTGCGCCTGGCTCATGGGAATCTTTTTGTAGATAAAGCCCGGATCAAATTTTAACTGTCCTGTTGCAAAATAATGCGCGGTCAGACTCCACTCCTTTCCCGGGAACGGAGAGCTGTAGGACATCCAGGACCCGGTAAGCTTAAACTCCTTGCGGTTCATATTTTCCCACTGCTTCGGCGTAAAGGACAGATCAACATGGGGCGTGCCGATGAAGCACACATGCGCCTTGTTTGCTGCAAGCTCAAATGCCATGTGCATGGTAGGTACCTGCCCTGCTGTCTCGTATACGAATTCATAGCCCTTGCCGTCTGTAAGAGCCATTGCCTCTTCCATGTAATTCTCTTTTGTGGTGTCGATCACTTCGTCAGCCCCAAGACGTTTTGCCAGTTCCAGACGTTCCTGGCTGATGTCAAACACAACTACCTTTTTGGAGCCGAAAATTTTTGCCCACTGCATGGTAAACATACCGATGGTTCCGCCGCCCAGGATCGCCACACATCTGCCGCCCTGGTAATCGTTCTGCAAAAGTCCGTGAAGAGCCACAGTAGACGGCTCAAACATAGCGCCCTGCTCGTAGGAAACAGATGGGTCAAAGGGAATCACATTCTGCTCCGGCACTACTACATAGTCTGCATTGCTGCCCTGCTGCCTGGAACCGATGAAGCTGTAATGCTTGCACAGGGAAAAGTTTCCGTTCTGGCAGTCATCGCATTTCATACAGGGAAGAAGTGGCGCAGCGGTAACTCTCTGTCCTACCTTCACTTTAGTAAGGCCTTCTCCAACCTCTGCCACATCACCGGAAAATTCATGGCCCAGCACGATAGGGTAAAAATGTACGCCGTGGTTTAAAACACGGGGAATGTCAGAACCGCAGATACCGGATGCTTTTACCTTTATCTTCACCCAGCCCGGCTTTGCCTGCGGCTCTTCTACTTCCTGATATCTGACATCTTCGTTTGCTACTACAACTGCTGCTTTCATGTCTTGTCTTTCCTCCTGAACTATTTTTTCACCATCAAAGTTTTTAATCTCTTGTATAACTGAAGATATGTATTGTAATTTTTTTCATAAATTTCTCTGTTTTCAGGATTTGGCTCATGGCGTCTTGTTTCCTTTACCGTAAGTGCCACTGCCTCCTCATAGCTTTCATAAAAGCCAACGCCCACTCCTGCCAAAATCGCTGCACCCAGAGTGGTAGCCGTATCAGAAGACGGCACTACGATTGGTTTTCCTGTCACGTCCGCCTTGATCTGTGTCCACAAAAGTGAGTTGGCAGAGCCGCCCATGGCGCGGAGAACCTCGGCCTCCGCCCCGGCTTCCTCCGCAGCATCCAGATTATGGCGCAGTGCAAATGCTACGCCTTCCATGCAGGCACGTACCATATGGCCCTTTGTTTTTGCAAAATCCAGCCCATAGAATACGCCTTTCGCATATGGATTCCACACTGGTGAACGCTCTCCTGACATGTAAGGCAGAAAAACAAGGCCGTCGCTTCCCGGACTGACCGCCTCTGCGATCTGGTTTAACTGAACCAGAGAGGATTCCCCGATCTCTTCTTCCCGGGTTCTCTCATAGTCTGCGAATTCCTGCTCAAACCAGCGCATAACCCCTCCGCCGCCTGTGGTTCCCCCCTGTAAAAGCCACTGGTCCGGCACCACGTGGTAGCCCAGGATCAGTCTTGGGTCCGCCTTGTAGGTATCCATGCAGATGCTCATGCCTCCTGCCTGTCCGCCCTGCTCCTGGGTTTCACCCGGATGGATCACCCCTGCGCCAAGTGTCCCGCAGGCTGCGTCAAGTCCTCCTGCCACCACCGGGGTTCCCTCTGCAAGCCCACACTGGAAGGCAGCTTCCTTTGTCACCGCTCCCACTACCTTGTCGCAGGATACGATATCCGGCAAGAATTCCAGCGGAATACCAAGCTTTGTGCACATCTCTTCATTCCACGTCCCAGTTCTCATGTCAAAGCAATGAAGCCCGTATCCCTGAGATACATCCTGGGTTATAGCTCCTGTCAGTCGGTATACAATGTAACTGTTTGACTGCAGGATCTTATGTATTTTTTTGTAGATTTCCGGAAAATTTTCCCGATACCAGATGATCTTTGCCGTTGTGTAGGATGGCTGGAGTGAATTTCCCGCCACCTGGAAAATCGCCTCTGCTCCCACTTCCTCATTGATCCTGTCGCAGATATCCTGTGCCCTGGTATCCATCCAGATCGGGGTGTTGGCAAGCACCTTTCCCGTTTTGTCAATGGCAATGGCTGACCAGCTCTGTCCGTCAATTCCCACTCCGGCAATCTCATCAGCCGGGATATCCCCGTTTTCCAGGCATTTTTTTGTGGCAAGACACACAGCCTCCCACCATTCGTCCGGGTTCTGCTCTGCCCAGCCTTCCTGGGGGTAATAGACCGGGTAGTCTCCGCTTGCAGTTGCTACAGCCTGTCCCTCCCGGTTGAAAACCGCTATCTTGCAGGCACTGGTTCCAATATCGATTCCCAGTAAATACTTTTTGCTCATATTCTCCTCCCTCAGATTCTTCCTATGGATCTTCCCATAAAAATCTCCGTCTGAAGCTTCTCTGCAACTCTTTCCCCATTCTCCCGGCCATCTTTGCCGCTCTCCAGCCGTTCCAGAATGATCCGCGCCACTTCCTTTGCGATTTTTTCCGTTGGCTGGGAAATGATGGTGAGCTTTGGGCTGCACGCCCGGGCAAACTGCAGATTGTCAAAACCGATCATGGACAGCTCTTCCGGCAGATGGATTCCCATTTCATTGATGCCGATCACAGCTCCCATGGTCATTTCGTAATTGGTCACAAATACAGCCGTCATGTCCGGATTTTTCTTTACCAGTTTTTCCAATGCACGGACACCGCCCTGAATGGTGTAGTCTCCGTGGCAGATTAGATCCGGCTCCACAGAAAGTCCGTGCTTTTCCAGGGCTTTACAGTATCCGGAAAGTCTCTCCTGGGCAGTAAAGATATCCCTGGGGCCTCCGATGATGCCGATGCGTCTATGTCCGTTTGCAAAAAACAGCTCCATGGCATCCTCCGCCGCCTTTTCGTTATCCACCAGCACACAGTCGCAGGGAATCCCTGTGATCTGACGGTCAATGAGCACAATAGGCTTTCCCGTTTTCCGAAAGCTCTCCAGATGCCTTCCGCTTCCGTCCACAGGCATATTGATCAGGCCGTCCACTCTTTTCCTTACAAGGAAATCAACGGCTTCCTTTTCCAGCCGTTTGTCTGTCCGGCAGTCACATACAATGGTCGCATAGCCGTGGTTCCGCAGAATGTCTTCCATTCCGCTGATAATTTCCGTACAGAAGATGTTGTTAAGCTCCGGGATCACCACACCCACAGTCTTTGTCGCGTTGGTCTTCAGACCGCGGGCAACCTCATTCACCTCATAATGAAGCTCCTCAATGGCTTCCTCGATCTTTATCCTGTTTTTTTCCCGAACATTTCCTCCGTTAAAGTAGGAGGAAATGGTTGCCAGGCCAAGTCCTGTGCGCCTGGCAATATCCTTCATGGTCGCCGCCATATTGTCACTCAGCTTTTCCGTCGCAGCCGCACACCTTCATACGTGCCATTACCAGCTCCTTCACAGCTGCGATTCCGGCTTTTCCGTATGCTTTCGGATCAAATACTGCTTCATCGGCAAGGGTTTCTCTCACTGCCTTTGAGTATGCAGCGCGAAGCTCTGTGGCAAAATTCACTTTGCAGATACCCCGTTTTACGCAGTCCATAACATCCTCGTCTGTCAGACCGGATGCGCCGTGAAGTACCAACGGAATATCCACAACCTCACGGATCTCGCTCAAACGCTCCTTGTCAAGGACCGGAGTTCCCACATAAAAGCCATGCGCAGTACCGATGGCTACTGCCAGGGAGGTAACGCCTGTGCGCTCTACAAATTCCTTTGCCTGCTGCGGATCTGTGTTTGTGTCTGCCTCTGCCTCCAGGTCATCCTCTTTGCCGCCTACTTTTCCCAATTCGGCTTCGCATGGAATTCCCATAGCCGCTGCCACATCTGCCACTTTTTTGCTCACTTCTATATTGCCCTCAAAATCCAGCTTGGAGCCGTCCATCATAACAGAAGTGTAGCCTGCTTTTAAAGCCTTCATAGCCAGGTCAAAGCTGCTGCCGTGGTCAAGGTGCAGGCAGACCGGAACGGATGCTTTTTCAGCCTCTGCTGCAACAATAGCGCTGTAGGTTTCCAGAGTGCCGTATTTGATCGTGGATGGTGTGGTCTGGATCATGACCGGAGCCTTCAGCTCCTCTGCTGCCTGAATGATCGCCTTTACCATCTCCATATTCTCTGCATTGAATGCGCCTACTGCATAACCGCCTTCCTGGGCTTTTAATAACATTTCTTTTGATGTAACAAGTGGCATCTTTTTATCCTCCTCAGGTATTTTTTCTCCGAAACCGAAACGTTTCTGTTTTAGATTATCATACCCTCTCTACAGGTATCTGTCAACCGTAAATTTTTCATCTTTTATCGAAAAAAATTCCCTTGAAAATCATTGCTTACTAAGGTATTCTGTAGGATAAGATCATCTTATTTAGAAGGGAGACAAATTATGTTAAAAGGAATTCCTGAAATATTATCACCTGAGCTTCTGAAGGTTTTATGCGAGATGGGACACAGTGACCGCATCGTGATCGCAGACGGCAATTTCCCGGTTGAATCCATGGGAAAAAACTGCAAGGTTGTACGCTGCGACGGACACGGCGTACCGGAGCTTCTGGATGCCATTCTTACCGTTATCCCGTTGGATACATATGTGGAAAAACCAGTAAACCTGATGGAGGTTATGCCTGGTGATAATGTTGCAACTCCGATCTGGGACACCTACAAAGAGATCATCGCAAAGCACGACGAGCGCGGCGCGGCTGCTGTAGGAAACATTGAGCGCTTTTCATTCTACGATGAAGCAAAGACTGCTTACTGCATCATTGCTACCGGCGAGAAAGCCGTTTACGCAAACGTTATGCTGCAGAAGGGTGTTGTAATCAACGACTAACGACTAATAAAAAAGAATCCTGCTACGCAGGATGGAGTACGTTCCTATGAAATAAAAATGGGGCTGGCGCATCTGGTGCGCTGCCCCGTTTTTTTATTTGCTGCGACTCTGCATGATATGTCCCAGACCTTCAGCTGACAGCAACAGATAAATCGGCACAAACATAAACAGATACTTAGCCCTGCCTTCAAACAGCAGTGTATAAACGGAAACTCCCAGAATAACCAGCCTCAGAAACAAAAGATGCTTATTTCCCCAAAGAGACCGCACTGCCCCGTACAATACCAGGGTAAGCACAAGCAGCCACATAGTCTGTTCCATCAGCGCATAGAGGTGGTAATAGGGTTTTCCCATAATAAATATTTTCTCTATAAACGAATCCCCGTACTCCTCCTCCTTGACTGTCTTCTGCATAGCGGCGAAACAGCCGTCATCATAATTTTGGAAGTTTTTATATGTATAAAACAGAATGTTATTCCGGATTCCTCTGTTTATGATTCTTTTGATTCCTTCCGCCCGGTTTGCAGCATTGCGTTCCGCAAGGGTTTCAAATCCTGAAGAATAGTCCCTGTCTTTTCCCCATCCTCCGCCGAGGGTTTCTTCATTTTGCCCCATCATGAAATAGTGCCAGGCTCCCCACTTTGTGTCAGTATCGTCCACAAAGCCCGCATTTTTCAGGCACACGCTTCTCCCCGCAGTCAGACCTCCGAACACACAGGCAAAAACCAGTACAGACAGCAGGCTGTCCTTCAGAAACTTCTTTTTTTCAGAAGGCTGATACAGAATGACCGCGAGAATCCCTGCAATCAGAAGAATGGCACATGTGATTTTTATAAAACAGCCCACCGCTATAGCGGCTGCGCTGATAACCTTCCATTGCTTTGACTCCTTTTGGTTAAAATATACATACAAAGGAATCATCAGCCACAATACTGAATAATTATCCGTATACGGCACAAACGTGCGGTAGGAAAAGTCAAACAACAGGATTCCGATGACCAGCTGTCCTGCCAGCAATACACTGATATTTACCATCAGGATTCCATCTCTCCTTTACCTCCAGGTATGCTTTTGACAGATAGACTCCTAAAATGCCTGTGCAAAAAAGCTGAAGCCCGCCCATCAAAAGTATGATGCACACCATAGAGGGCCACCCAAAAGCGGAGCCGCCAAACAGAAGCTGACGCACAATGATAAACAGAATTGCAATCCCTCCTACTCCCAGCATCAGCACTCCCAGCACAGAGGCGATTGCCAGCGGCCCGGTAGAAAATGCCACAATTCCCTCAATCGAATACAGGAACAGCTTCCAGAATGACCATTTCGTTTTTCCTGCCACCCGCTCCTTGTTTTCATATTCCAGCCATTTTGTCTTGAAACCCACCCAGCCGTACAATCCCTTGGAAAAGCGGCTGTACTCTCTTATATCCAGAAGGGCGTTTATAAACTTCCGGTTCATCATACGGTAATCCCTGGCGCCGTCCACAATCTCGGTCTTTGATATTTTGTTGATGATCCTATAGAACATCCGCGCAAAAAAAGAACGTACAGGCGGCTCTCCCTGTCTTGTAACACGCCTTGTTGCTACAGAATCGAATCCCTCCTGCGTAATAGCACGGTACATTTCCGGCAAAAGGGAGGGTGGATCCTGCAGATCCGCATCCATGATGACCGCTATGTCTCCGGAAGCATTTTTTAATCCGGCATACATGGCCGCTTCTTTTCCAAAATTTCTGGAAAACGATATGTATTTCACCTTTTCATCTTTTACCGCCAAATCTTTCACGACCTCCAGTGTCCGGTCCCCGGAACCGTCGTCGATAAATATCAGTTCAAATTCTGCATATGGCATGGCTGCCTCCGTCTTTTTTATTTCCTCATAGAAAAAAGGGAGTGCCTCCTCCTCGTTGTAGCAGGGGACAATTACCGTCAGCTTCATCAAAATCTTCCTCCATCGTATCACAGTTCCTTTTGATTATACTCCCGGAATAATCCTAAGTCAATTCTATAGAATATATTTATATACTCTATAGAATATTTTTATTAATGCTATATTTGCTACACTTAAATCACAGTGAAAGGAACAGGTGTATTGATGGAACTTGACAAAGATTACAATCTGACAGTAGGGTTACGGATACGGGAAGTAAGAGAAGTCCTAAATATGACACGTGAAGAGTTCAGTGAGAAATGTGATATATCCAGCAGCTTTCTGGCAGCTGTGGAAAATGGCAAAAAAGCTGTTACTTCTAAAACATTATATAAAATATGCACGGTTTTTAATATTTCTGCGGACTATATCATACGAGGCAATAAAGATACGTTTGAGACAGATATGATTCTGGAGATGCTGAATTCTATGGATGCCAAAGCGCGTGAACATGCGCTGCGCATACTTCGGGAATATATTGAAGCGATCCATACTTTTTCCCAATAAAAAAATTTCCAGAAAATATACAAGGGCATTGTAAAATTAACTTTACAATGCCCTGTTTCTTTAATTCTCCTGATTCTTCTTTTTCACCAGATAAATTACAACGCCAAGTGCGATCAGAACTAACACGATGAGAACCCAGATTACCGGATTTTGGATCCAGGATGCACTTTCTACTTCTGTGCTGGAAGCTTCTTTCTCCTCTGCTTCCTCGGTAGGTGTCGCCTCTGCCGTAGGAGTAGCCTCCTCGGTAGGTGTCACCTCCTCAGTCGGAGTAGCTGTTGGTTCTTCAGTCGGTGCCTCTGTCGCTTCTGCTGCCGCCTCCTCTGTTGGAGTGGCTGTTGCCTCTGCTGGCTCCTCTGTCGGAGTGGCCGTTGCTTCTGCTGTTGGAGTCGCGGTAGGCTCCTCTGTCGGAGTAGCTGTCGGCTCCTTGGTAGGTTCTGCGGTCGGGGTCGCAGTGGCTGTCGGCTCCGCTGTTTCCGTTGCCGTCGCAGCAGGTGTTGGTGTTACAGTAGGTTTGGCAGTCGGAGTCGCCGTAGGTTTCGGGGTCGGAGTTGCGGTTGCAACAGCCTTTCCTGTATTTCCTGCCGTACCTTCCTGTGTACCGGCCTCCGCTGTATCTACCAGTTCTTCTGTATCTGTCACCATCTCAACAGGACTGCTGTCTTTGCCAGTTGCCTCCGTGATATTTACCCATCCGGAAATACCGTTATAGGTCGTCTCGCCCCAGACACCGCCTTTACCAGTATCAACCTCGCTGGTAACTGCAAGCTTCTGTCCATTGGCAATGTTTGTAGCGCCAGATACGGTGCCGTATTTTTTGCCCGGTCCTTTATACAAAGAAACAGAACCTTCTTTTGCGTTTACATCAATGTCATATTCCACATCTTTTCCGTTGAAAAGGTTGTACTCAGACTGAATGGCTTCTGTAAGCGTGGCAGGCTTTAAGTCATCCATGGGGATAAAACCGTACATTCCCTGATACTGACCATATGCCCAAAGCTTGCCATCATCCGTTTTGCGCTCTCCCTCTACGTGAATGGCTGTACCGTTCGGTATCAGCTCATCATTGAGCTTGGAGCTGTCCAGCCTCGGCTCAGAGTACATATCCACTCCTCCCGCACTGGATTCCACGATCATATAATAATCTGTCTTATAATCCACATTTTGCGGCATACCTGCATCCGCCCATACACCAATTGTCATACATAAGCTTAAAACCAGCGCCAGCAAGACGCCTAATTTATTTTTCATAATCTTCCCCTTCAACTACTGCTACAAATCGCGCAATATACCTATTTTTAATGCTATATTTCCTATTGTACCACGCATTTTGAAAGTTGCAATCATTTTTTTGATTTTTTTGTTAAAAAATAGCCATCCGGATCTTGAATAAGATAGATTTCCTTCTCCTTTTTGCTCCGGCATGATATCATAGCTTGTCACTGGTTTATCGCCGTAATATATGTTAAAAAATTTGTCGAATGATTTTTCTTTACCTTTTATTTATGCTGTGTTACCATAGATTTACCAAAATCTATAAGCGAACAGTTAGCTTCTCTCTTTATCTTTAAGCATCTCATTTCCCGCTCCCAGTCGGAGCAGATATTCAAGTAAAACATTTCAGTCAGGAGGATTCGTATGCAGAACAAACTACAACAGATATTTCCAATGATTAAAAACCGTCAGGAAGTGATGGAAGAAATCCGGAATGATCCAAATTTAATGAAAATATTTAAAGAATGGTCGAACCAACAACAGGAATATTTTCTGAATTTTGTCACAGGCGCCAGGGCGTAAAGTTGCTCTATGACTCCTTTTTCAAAGAAATCATGAACCCGGAAACAGTACCGGAGCGGATGAACCGGCTACTTTCCTTAATTCTGAAAAAGGACGTAAAAATACTACAGGTCCTACCCGTTGACAATACCCGTCTGGGAGATGAGGCATCCCTGGTCATCATGGATATCGTCGTGAAACTGGAGGACGGCAGCATCGTCAATGTAGAGGTACAAAAAATCGGCTACCTTTTTTTTCGAAAAAAGTCCCAAGGAATTTCACTCTTTCCCCAATATATATCTGCACAATTCCAGTCAAAAAACCGATACCGGTCTAAAACTTGAACTACTTCAGAACTTCGTCTTTATTCCCCTTGACATTTTCCGCAAGAATCTGCACAATAAACATATTACAAACGATTTGGACGCATGGCTTGCATTCCTGAGTATGGACGATCCGGAAATAATTCTGGAATTGATCCATTACCACCCGAATTTTAAAGCCATGTACAGCCACCTGTATGATATATGCCGGAATATTGAAAGGGTGATGGATATGTTTTCAAAGGAATTACAGGAATTAGACAAAAATACCGTTCAGCTTATGATCGATGAAATGCAGGATACCATTGATGCTCAGAAGGGCACCATTGACGTTCAGAAAGACACCATTGATGCTCAAAAAAAAGCCCTTGATGATAAGGACAAATTAATCCATGACTTACAGCAAAAATTAAAAGCTTTGTAGCCGGGCAGCCTGCATTGTAAAAACTAAAAAAGGGGGCGTGTCGCACGAGGGATAAAATCCCCCGTGCGATACGCCCCTTGCTGTAATAGGAATCTTTATTTGTAAAGAGGTCCGTAGTTCTTGCAAGCTCTGAAATCTGCGCCTTCTTTGTCCATTCCGAAAGCGTTCCATGCTGCCGGACGGAAGATCTTCTCTTCCGGTACGTTGTGCATGCAAACCGGGATACGAAGCATGGAGCACATGGTAATCAGGTCAGCTCCGATATGTCCGTAGGAGATTGCGCCGTGGTTAGCGCCCCAGTTGTTCATTACATCGTAAGCAGTCTTGAATGCACCTTCGCCATTGCATCTTGGTGCAAACCAGGTACATGGCCATGTATAGTCAGTACGTTTCCAAAGTTTATCAGAAACTTCCTCTGGAAGATGTACAGTCCAGCCCTCTGCGATCTGCAGAACCGGTCCAAGTCCTTTAACAAGGTTCAGACGGATCATAGTTGCAGGCATTTCTGCTTTTGTCTCAAATCTGGAGGAGAATCCGCCGCCACGGAAGTATCCGATATCAGCGAAGTTCCAGGTTGTATTTTCCATAATTGCATTCTGATCTTCTTCTGTTACTTCATACCATGGTTTCATAACAGGATTTCCGTCAGCATCCTTTGCTGCGCCGTTAGCGTCCAGACAGCATGCGCCGGAGTTGATCAGATGGATAAATCCGCCTGCTTCTTTTGCAACGCCTTCCAGATCATAGCCTGTAGCTTTCTTAACAGCCTCTGGGCTCCAGTATGTACGAACGTCTGCGAACATCTGTGCACGGTTGGTCAGAAGCTTCATGAACATCATGCCAAGTCCGTTAAGAACGTCATTCTCGGTAGCCAGGATGTATGGCTCTCTTGCTCCGTTCCAGTCAAAGGAAGTATTCAGCATAGCTTCCGGGAAGTCACAGTTCGGATAGAAGTCTGTCCACTGTCTCTGGCCCTGGAAACCTGCAGCGATGGCATTGTGTCCAACCATCTCTTCTTCTCTTCCTTCCGGAAGGTTCTTATTTCCGTTCATCAGGTCTTTGATGATAACTGCCATCTTAACTACAAACTCAAACTGCTCTTCTTTCTTCTCATCGCTCATCTGAAGCTCAGCCGGGTTCTTGTCAAAGCCCATAACACATTTTTCTTTTGCCCAAGCAAGTGCTTTCTGATATTCTGCCTCATCATAGATGCCTTCTGTCATACGACGGATGATCTCTACCTCGTCAACAGACTCTACACGCATTCCAAGATAGGACTCGATAAAGTCAGAATCAATGATAGATCCGCCGATACCCATACAGATGGAACCGATCTGCAGATAGGATTTGCCTCTCATAGAAGCTGCTGCAACTGCTGCACGTCCGAATCTTAACAGTTTTTCCTGAACGTCTGCCGGAATGGATGTGTCGTCTGCTTCGCAAACGTCATGTCCGTAAATACCAAATGCCGGAAGGCCCTTCTGTGCGTGTGTAGCAAGAACGGATGCAAGGTAAACTGCGCCAGGTCTTTCTGTTCCGTTGAAGCCCCATACTGCTTTGATGGTCTGCGGATCCATATCCATGGTCTCAGAGCCATAGCACCAGCAAGGAGTTACGGTTACAGTAATGTCAACGCCTTCTCTTCTGAATTTGTCTGCACAAGCTGCGGATTCTGCAACACGTCCGATGGTTGTATCTGCGATTACTACCTTAACCGGCTCTCCATTGGAATATCTGATGTTGTCTTCAAATAATTTTGCAGCGGATCTTGCCATGTTCATTGTCTGGTCTTCCAGAGACTCACGAACCTTTAATGCTCCGCGGCGTCCGTCGATTGTAGGTCTGATACCAATTACTGGATAGCTTCCGATTAATCTGCTCTCTGCCATAATTACAAATTACCTCCTAATAAATTATAAGTTTTCGTTTCATGCTGTGGGGTTTCTGTTACTTTTTCCCACCCCTATGTTTGTATTATACGATTGAAAACCGGAAATTACTTGTGTTATAATAGCAAATAACAGGACAATATTCACTTTTTCTGACATGTTTCATAAATTCATGCAAATTTTTTAAAGGAGGGGATTTTTTTGCACGATTTAGATCGAAACGAAGACCGCCGCCGTGGAACCTATGAATTTCCTTTTGAATTTCACCACATAGACACCACACACCCCAGATATGTCATGTCTTATCACTGGCACGTAGAATATGAAATAATTCGCATCCTAAAGGGCCGCCTTACTGTCACTTTAGACGAAAAAAGTTTTACGGCAGACCCCGGCGATGTTATTTTTGTCCATAGCGGAATCCTCCATTCCGGAATCCCTGATGATTGTGTGTACCAGTGCATTGTTTTTGACATCAATGCTTTTTTGAAATTAAATTCTGTCTGTGCTGATTACATGCAGAAGATCATTCATCAGGAAATTATGGTGTATCATCACTTTACGGAAAAACAACAGGAAATCATTCAGGCTGCCACCGCTTTTTTCGATGCTATGTGGAAGCATCCCGACGGCTATGAAATGATTGTGATTGGACAATTTTACCACTTTTTTGGTATTGTTTTTGGTAATCATTACTATCTGGACAGTATACCCAAGGCACGCCGCGACTATAAGCGTATTTTGCAGCTCAAACAAGTGGTGGAATTTATAGAGAAAAACTACAGCAGCCCCCTTACTCTCCAGCAGCTTTCCTCCTCCGTATCCATGTCACCTAAGTATTTCTGCCGTTTCTTTTCGGAAATGACGCACCAGACTCCAATGGATTACCTGAACCGCCAGCGGATCGAACAGGCATGCTTTCAACTTTCCACAACGGACGATTCTATCACGGAAATCGCATACCGGAACGGCTTTAATGACCTGAGCTATTTTATCCGTACCTTCAAAAAATATAAAGGTATCACACCTGGGAAATATAAAAAGCACTGATCCATGAATGAAAAAGATGAATGCTTTAAAGAGCAGAAGCCTCTGCATTTTCCTGCAGGGGCTTCCCATATGGATTTTAGAATCGCAATAGATCGATAATTCGCCACAGCGAATTATACATTTCTTGTCAGCAGGAATCGCCGACAGATAAGAATTTTCTGCAAAACTTCTCTTTTGTTTACTATATTCTATCAAATAAATCAATAAAATACAATAATAACAAAAACAATAAATCTTGCATATTTCGACACCTATATTCTGTTTTTTCGCTAAATTGTATAATTAATAAGTTTCATAGAGGTATTATATACTAAAGTATACTGCACTTTTTCTTTTTCGTGCTCTGCAACAAGGACCACGATCGCATAATCCGCTCCATCCTTTGACTGTCCTGCCACAGCGCATTTTCCAAATTCCGTAAAGCTGCCCTTTTCCTCCAATAGTGCCAGATAGCTGTTGTAAGTGTCCTCTGTGAGAGATGCCTGAAGCGAAGGGTCAAATCTCTCTTTCCACGCCTCATAGTCACCGCTCTCCCCTGTCGCCACATCCTCCATAGCCTGCTGTTCTACGGTGTCCTTATCAAAGCTTCCTGAAAGCTTGCTTCCGCAGCCGCCCATTGTCAGCATCGCCATTACCAGCAAAAAAATCACACCTGCAAATTTTCTTTTTTTCATAGTCCTTCCTCCTTTAGATCCAATCTCTCTTTTTTGTCTGACCATTGCTTTTTCAGCCGCAAAACATAGATCAAAGCCGCCACTCCTTCCGCTGCTATCAATCCCTCCAGAATCCATACGTTTCCGATGATGATCAGAAAATCTACTGCCGTATGAAGCCCGATTGCCAGGAACAGATAGGTTCGCTTCTTTTTCCTCAAGCTCTGCAGTACCACAAATGTCAGCCCAAGCTGCACCAGCATGGTAAAAATACGCTCAAAAGCCCCTAACGCTGCTCCCATTGTCTGAAGCTGCCCTGCCATAGCCGCCGGAAAGATTTGTGTAAAGAAAAGCCACGCCGCCTCACAGCCTCCATGCCCCAGCCCATATGCCAGTCCATCCATCCATGACATTCTGCCCTTTCTAAAAAATCTCATGCCAAACCATCTTGCGCTCTCCTCAAACAGTCCTGCGGTAAATGCCAGAAACAGGAAATACAATCCCCTGTTTGTGTAAGGCAGCACAGCGAACCACTCAGCCTGTGTCCGCAGCAGGCTCAAAAGAGGAAGCCTCAGAACCGGCTGTGAAATATAGAATCCCAGCACGCCCACCAGAAAGCCCCAAAAGGTTCCGTCCCTCCTCCTCCAAAAATAAACTGCTGCTCCAAGCGGGATTCCAACCTCCACAATAAAAGCAACCGCTGCCATCTCTCTCACTCCTTTCCCGGAATCATCAGATTGACTCTATACTCCTTCTCCGTCATAGACACTTCCAGTGTTCCGTGATATTTTTCCAGTGTCTGTCGTACATTTGGAAGCCCCAGGCCCATATGCCGTTTTTTCTTTGGAGCAGGTACTTCCCCCGAGCTTACCTTTCTGGAATTGCAAAGCTGTACCACACGGAAATCCTGGATCCTGTCAATCTTAATCTCCAAAAACGCATCTTTCCCACAATCTCTGCACGCCTCCACCGCGTTATCCAGAAGATTGCCAAAAATGATGGTGATATCCATATCCTTCATGTCATCGAATCCCACCTCTCCCACCTGGACCTTTACCTGGATTCCAAGACTTTGAGCCAGCGAAAGCTTCTCATTTAGAATAATATTCAGCATATGATTGGAACTGTAATATTTTTCCCCAAGTACATTGATCATGTGATACAGATCCTTTACATACGTGTCTCCCGCCTCTTCCTTCTGCTCCTGGTAAAGCTGCTCTACTGCTGCCAGATGGTTTTTCATGTCATGCAGGATTTTTCGGGATTCCCGGTATTTTCTCTCCAATACCTCATAGTAACGGTACTGCACCTCATTTTTTACCTCTGCCATCCTCATCTCCTGTTCCAGTTTATTTGCCTTAAACAGATACCGGAACAGGTAAAGGAAATATACATTTAAAAGTACCAGAGCGCCAATATTTGCCAAGATCAGCCAAAGCCCCTGGAGCTGATAATACAGGCTGCTGACTTCAAGAAAGGAATATAGGAAAAACAGGGAAAACACGGGCAGCACCAACACAGTAAAGGTCTGGCGCAGGGTCAGCGGTCCTTCCGAATGGCTTTTTCTCCACTTTATCATAGGCAGGGCGAGAACCAGCATCAGTATGATCTTCAGTGCCATCGCCATACAACCAAAACATGCCGGATATGGGAAACTGTTGATTTCCACCTGAACCACGACCACATTAGAAATAAAGATCCCGCATTCCATTCCCAGAAAGAGCATGGTTTCAAATACCAGATCCATGATCAGCGCCAGCCATTCCCTGTGAAACAAAGTTACGCCCCCGATCAGGGTCATGACTACCTGAACCGCCACGCTTCCCCAACTGTTTGGGTGGTACAAAGCATAAAGATATGCCGTCCCTCCTGCCAACAGCGCGCCCAGAATATACCAGATCCTTTTTCGGTAAATGGTCCTGCTGTTCACACTCATGAAATGCCAGATCAAAACCCATACAATAGTTGTTTCGGCTATAGACATCAGTAAATTTAAAATTGCCCAGATCATTTTTCCCTCCTGCTGCTTCCCCTATCACATTGTGCAGCTAAATCTGCGATGCCAGATAGGATGCCAGTTTCTTGCGGAATTCCGCTGATTTTTTCTGCGACAGCGGAAGGGTGCTTCCCTCTGTCAGAAAAATATCATACCCCTTCAGGTTCCGGATATGGTAAAGATTCACAACAAAACTTTTATGAGGCATGAGAAACCCGTAAGGCTCCATGCGCATTGCAACCTGTGCGATAGTGCCCTTCTGCCACACCTCTCCTGCTTTTGTCACCATACGGATGCGCCGTGACTGGTATTCGAAATAATAGATATCCCGGGTATCCATTTCCAAAAGGCCATTCTCTGTCTCAAACACCACCTTTTGTCCGGTATCCTTTTCCTCAGTATATGCCAGCGCCTCTTTCAGGATCTTCTGGATGATCTCCTTATTGACTGGCTTCACCAGATAACCAAAGGCGTGAACGGAAAATGCGTAATCCTTGAAGTCATCATACGCCGTGACGTAAATGATCTTCACCTTTTTATCTTTCCGGCGCAGATACCTTGCGGTGTCAATACCAGACATTCCCTTCATATCAATATCAAGAAAGATAAAATCATAGTTTTCCCCGGAATCCAGCAATGCTTCCCCGCTTCCGTAACTCTCCACCTGGAAAAGCTTTTCAAAGTCCTTCAGATAGGACTGCATCTGAAGCCTCATAATTTTATCATCCTCGCAAATCGCTATTTTTAACATACCCCGCTCCTCCTTGGATAAACCCAGTATATAGCTGGTTTTCCAAAGGTGCAAGAAAGTTGGAATGAAAGACAGATTTTTTGTCTGAAAGACAGATAAAAGACATGCTCCTGAAGCATGCAGAAAGGGACTGCCGCACCAATGATTGAACAATCAACGGTGCGACAGCCCCTAAAACCATTTCTGTATTACAAATTCGCAGCTATTACAGTACCTCATTCAGCACGGAAAGCCCGTACTCAGCCAGACTGTGATCCTCCTCGCCTGTGCCGCCGCTGACACCCAATCCGCCGATGATCGTATCACCGACTTTAATGGGAACACCGCCGCCAAAGATGACGATCTTTCCGCCATCCATCTTATCCACGCCATAGAAGGTGCCGCCGGGCTGTGCCAGCTTGGACAGCTCCATGGTGGACATTTTCACAGCCACAGAGGTATATGCTTTTTTCAGTGCAACATCGAAGCTTACCAGAAAAGCGCCGTCCATAACGTGAACTGCAATCGGATTGCCGTCCGGTCCGCAAATAGCGATAACTGCTTTTTTGCCCCGGCGGTTCGCCTCCTGCTCAATCTTCTCAGTCAGACGTTTTGCGCTTTCCAGAGTGATTCTTCCCTGGATGCCCATACGCTTTAATACTTCCTGGATCACGGCCTCATCGGCTGCCCCTTCCCTGTTATGCTCCATTGCTGCAGTCCTTCCTGAAGCCTGTGCCTGCGCAGGAGATGCCTGGACTGCCCCGCCGATAGCGGCAGCGGCCTCTGTCTCCTTATTTGCGCCGATCCCGGCTTCCTTTGCATCCGTAAATCTGGCAAGTACATATAAATAGTCAGCCAGACGGTTCATGTATTTCTTTGTTCCGGTGTCTGTGCCAAACTTCACGCTGACAACGGCCAATGCGCGCTCAGCTCTTCTCGCTACAGTGCGGGCCACGTCTATTTCCGCGGAAAGCCTGCAGGCACCCGGAAGGATGAATTTCTTTGGACGGTCAAACAGGCCTTCCAGACGGTCAATTTCCTTTTCCAGAAGCTCTGTTTTGTCATCGTTTATTTTGTACTCTCTGTTGTATGGGTCAGCCACTCCTGCCATTACAGTAATGAGAGTTGCCTGGATTTTCTCCAGAAAATGGATGGTATCTCCGTCGCTCAGCATGGTTTTCACCAGGCCGATATGGCTGGTCAGCTCATCTATAGTCCCAACAAGCTGGATTCTGTCATCCGACTTGGAGACATTTTTCGTATGAACAAGGCTTGTCGTGCCTTTATCACCGCCCTTTGTGTAAACATTCATAACGGCATGTCCTCCATTTTAAATGGCATTTTCTTAATGGCTCTTGCACTGTTTGCTCCAAGATTCCGGCACTGCCGGAAACTTGGCTGGTTTAGCTCAAAAACGTTTTTTCCTTTGGGAAGCTGCTGCATCTGCATAGCCAGCCTTGCACCGGAAATCCCGATCCCTGAGCCAAGCATGGATTCCTTGGCAGCCTCAAAAGCCAGAGTGTCCAGATCCCCCTCATGGGACGATACCTGATAAAGCACTCCCTCTTCCTCAATCCCTGCGCAGACCTCCTTTAAGAAATCCTGGTCCGGCTCATTTGTATAAATGATAATTGCAGGTCTGTTGACTACCATATTTTCCTCCCGTCGCAAGTAAAGCGGACATTCGCATTCCGCTTTGCTACATGCTCATGAACGCAGGTCGCTGCGTTCAAATAGCGTTTTTTGTTCTATCTCTTATCTGTCACTCAGATAAGAAAGCAATAATCCTGTGGCAACTGCATTTCTCGGTCCAGCACAGCCGCGGATATTTCCCCGTCCGCATACAATGCGGTATTCGGAGAGCGCTTCCATCAGCATCTCCGGGATTTCAAAGTCCTCGGCAGAGCCGCCTACCAGCACCACATTGGGTATTTTCCGTAAATCATGTTCCGGTGCCACTGTGCGCAAAGCGCGAAGTGCATTCCGCACAAACACCTTTTTCTTTGCATCCCTTCTCACTTCCAGGATGCGCTCCATAGGAATGTCTTCCTCAACCTTCAGCATCTCACCTGGTGCCAGAAGAACCACATGACCGTAATACCTGGGGTCAATGGATTCCTCAAAAAACTGCATAGCGCCGTTTTCCAGGCGCATATGGAACAGGCTCTCCACCTTTCCCATGGGATATTTCTTGATCTGCTCTGCCGTTACCCGGCTGTGCAGTCCGAGCTCCGTCTGGATCAGCATGGAAACCAGCTCACCGGCGCCTGCCTGATGTGTGGTCCGAACACTTCCGTCCGGCTCCAAAACCGCAGCATCTGTGGAACCGCCGCCCATATCCAGAATAGCCAGGGGCAGCTTTGTGCCCGGTGTGGTCATGGCGCCAAGGGAAGCCATCACCGCCTCCACGCCTGCCACAACAGCCTTTACGTGAAGTTCTTTCTCCAGACGTTCCGCAATCTGCTGCATGGGCAGATGCTGCGTCTTTACCATAGCGGCAATTCCGACTGCCTTTTCCATGCAGGTTTCTCCGGCAAGAGAACCAGAGATTTCCACCGGTGCCAGGGTATCCACAGCCAGGATATCCGTGATCCTGATATTTTCCCCGTGTGCCTGAGCCACATCTGCCATGCTGGTCTTGATCCTGGTCAGCATGTTTCCTACATTGGTGTTCGGCTGACCGTCAATATCCCGGATCTCACCTGCATCCTGCAGCGCTGTCATGATATCATCTGCTCCGGCGTCAATATTGATATGTATGTCCCTGTCGCCGTGAAAGGTGATCTCTCCGGCCGGAAGGACGTTTTCTCTGATATTGCCGTGGGGGGTCTTGATCACCACCGCACTTCTTTTTCCCACAAGGCTTTTTGCAATAGGCGTGACCGCTCTGGTCTCCTCTGCGTCAAGCCCCAGAAGGGTAGCAATTCCGTAAGGATTGGACAGCATACGGATGGTCGTTCCGGGAAGCGCCACCTCAATGGCAGCAAGCTTTCCTTCCGGAATCTTGGTGATATGGCGCACCTCATCCACAATGGGGATTGCCTTATTCAGCCTGTTTTCCACAAGAACAGCCTCATCCGCCTGGAGGATCAGCCCTCTGATGTCCAGCTCCGGAATGTGCTGGTTCATCCTGGCAGCAACCTCTTCATAGGAAAACTTATTGGCAGCAGCAACAATGTAGGGTACTCCGGGTTTTCCCTTCCAGATATTTTCCAGGAGGAGAAGCTCTCCCACCGCTTCCCCCGCACCGGCCGGCGTAGAAGGATTATGACCGATCATCGAGGATTCGGTAATGATCGTCTCCGTGATGGTCTCCATCGCCGTATCACCGATAACGGGCGCTGCTTCATTTAAGCGCACAAGGTCAAGGGCGCTCAGTGGCTGGCGGATCTTGTCCATCGCCTCCAAAAGTGCCGCTTTGATTCCGTGCACATTGGGCAGAGTTCCCTTTGTTCCGGTGGTCATACGGGCTGCGCTGGAGAGAAAATGGAAGGTTCCATTATCCTCCACGCCCCCGATACATACTTCAGTTGTGGAATTTCCTATGTCAACACCAGCAATCAGCTTCAAAGAAGAATTCCCCTTTTTTCATATATTTCTGCTGCTTCCAGTACCAGCTTCGCGCAATGGGGAGCCTGGTATTTTTCCAGAAGCTCCTTTGCCATCATCACCAGCTCCCTCTTCGTGGAACGGTTCGGGCGAAGCTTGTTATACATATTCAAAATCACGTCGTCAGGTACATTTACCAGCTCAGAAGCACGCTCAAAGTTTGCCTCCATCTGGGGATTGTCAGCCTCGGCTGCAACCTTGCCCTGACGTTTCAGCATTTCGGAAGAAATCTTAATGTCTTCCGCAGTCACATTCCCCCGCTTCACCTCATCCAGTGTGATCTGGTCCAGTTTTTTTCCTGTTTTGGAGGTGATGGTATCGGCTTCGTTAAGCCCTAATGGATAATTGCTCATCTTGTGCCCTCCCATTCGATCATGCCCATTTCCGGGTCAAGCTGCTCTGTCTCAATGATGTGCATCAGAGCTGCCTTTACCTGGTATTTCGCCCGAACCATCGGGTCGTTGGTACACGCAATAGGAGTTACCTTTTCACCCTTTACGTATTTTGCGGCATTACGGCCGATCTTACGGTAGGTGTCAAGGGTCATCAGCGGCGCCTGAGGGAAAAGCTCAAGGTTTGACAAGGGATAAAGATCCTTCTGGTGAATGACCGTGGTACCCTTTGACTGGATTCCGATGCCGATGCCGGAGCCGGAAAGCTTTGCAGCCTCCAGTGCCATAAATCCGACATCCGAAGTATCCAGAACCTTAACCACACGTGAGGTCATACCCTCCTCCTCGATTCCTGCTTTTACATTGCGCAGTACCTCTTCCAGCGGAATCCCGCCCATTGTTGCACGGATCTCTGTCTGGAAAGCAGCACCTACACCGATGACAACTTCCTTGGGGTCTGTTCCTTTTGCAGCCCGCACCGCGCCTTTATAGGAGCGCTTTGGGTGCATTCTCGTCCTTCCGGCAAGGGAGGCGGTACCTGACGGCTGACTGCTTCCTGCCTTGGACGGAACCTGGGGCTGCCCATTACTTTTCTGCAACTGCTCCACAACCGCTTTGGTTATGGCCTGTATCAGTTGATCATTTATCTCCATGGCACAGCCTCCTAAAAATCATTTGCATTGATCCTGTGAGGAATCGCTTTGATCTCCTCCCAGCGTTTTCCAGTTACACGATATCCGGTTCCCGGTCCCATGTAATCATTTGGGGTATTCACACCTGACATTACCTGGAAATTCTCATCCAGGATCGCCGCTGTGTGCATATAGTCTCCGATGACACGCTGCTTCAGCATATTCAGCACACTCTGGGCAAGCTCCTCAAAGCCGCTTTCTGCCAGCGCCTTCACCACATCAATGCCTGTGATGCCTCTCTTCATGAGATCATCAGCAGCCATAATGTCCGCCGCAGAATCACGGTTCAGAGTATCCTTGCTTCCATGTGCATAGGTAACTGCCTCAACCTGCTCATCGGTTACTTCCGTAAGACCCAGATATTTGAATACAGCCTGAACTGCTTTTCCTGCCTCCCTGCGGACACGGATCACTTCTTCCTCCGTTACCGGGCGCAGACCGCCGTCAACCTGCATATCTCTCTGCATAACATTGTAATCGTCAAAATCTTCCGCATCAAAGTTGGAACCTGCAAACATATTGTCATAGTTTGGCTCTGCTGCATATCCGGAGAAAATAAAGTCTGTACCCGGCATGAACTGCAGCATGGTCCTGGCAGTCCTTCTCATATCGGAATTGGAAAAGCTCTGGTCATTGGATGATGCGCATTCCAGTCCCAGAAGGGCAGCCACAAGGTTCTCTCCGATCACCTCACGGATTCCGGCAGGAACGCCTGCCGCAACACCGATACAGCTTACGGAACCATTCTGGATTCCCTGGGAACCGGCGCCCTTTGTCACATACAGACAGCGGCATTCCAGGTAAAGCATAGACTTTTTCTCACTGCTTCCCATCAGGACCTCAGAGCCTGCACCGGAGGTAAATCTTACCTTTAAGCCTCTGGATGCGTATGCGGAGTTCAGAAATGCCTTGGAATATGGGGTATCATCGCCGTCCACAAACACCTTCTCCGTACCATATACGGAAAGTGTCTCTGCATAGGTGGTAAAGCCTCGGATTCCCAGCTCCAGCTCCGTAGCCTCCTCAGCGGAACACTGGGTAAGCACACCCTTTCTTCCTGTCTGGGAGCCGATCAGAAGTGCAATGGAGCTGAATGGCGCGTATCTTGCCACGCCCATTGTGGTCTCCTCCTCGCTGAAACCGCGAAGAGCACCTTCTGCTGCGTCCGCTGCGATCTGAACCGGATCATCCTTCAGGTTTGTGATGTGAGCCTGGTTGCCCGGCACCTTTCTGGCACGCATTTTCTGCATACCCATCATCATTTCCACTACATTTAAGTAGTTGATGACCTCCTTCATCTTTGCCGGTGTAATACCGGATACGATGGTAAGGATCTCTTTTCTTGTTGTCTGGATATCCACGATCTTTCTCGCAATCTCCAGGGAGGGAATCTTCATGGATTCCTCAGTTCTGTCTATACGAATGGCATAATCTGCAATAAACTGATCCAGAAAGTCGAAATCTTCTCTCTTTTTTCCATCCAGCTCTGTGATCACACCGTTCTCAACTTTTACAGAGGGCTTTGGATCATAGGGACTATCCATGGCCACAAATCCCATCTCCGGCCACTCGTCAATAAACCCGTCTTTGTTGACAGCCCTGCTATCCAAAGTCTCAATTCTTTTTGATCTTTTCATAGCTTCTACCTTTTCTATAAAAAAGACTTTTTTCAGAAAAATCCCTTTGTCAGAAAGACCACAGCTTCGTATAAATCTTTACGATATCTTCCTTTGTGGGAACTCTGGGATTGTTCGCTGTACAGGTATCCGCAAGCGCTGCATCAGCCATCTTATCGATTGCTGCAAAATAAGCATCCGGAGTAATGGTTCCCAGCTCCTGAATAGTCAGAGGAATGTTCATTTCCTTCTGCATAAACTGGATCCAGTTTACCAGAGATCTCACAGTCATGACCTTATTGTAATTGCTCAGTCCCAGGATATGGGCGATATTGGAATACCGTTTTACTGCCGGAAGATATTCCTTCTGGCTTCTGCTGTGTTTGTTGATATCTGCATTAAACTCAACAATGTGCGGAAGAAGCATTGCATTGGCACGTCCATGAGGAATATGGAATACAGCGCCAAGCTGATGTGCCATACTGTGCGTGATTCCAAGACCTGCCGTATTAAAGGAAAGACCTGCCAGACAGGATGCTACGTGCATTTTATTGCGGGCGTGCATATCGTTTCCGTCCAGATAAGCCCTAAGCAGGAATACACCGCAGATCTCAATGGCTTTTTCCGCGAGCGCGGAAGAAAACTCATTATGTGCTGTACTCACATAGGATTCCAACGCATGGGTGAAAACATCCATACCTGTGTCTGCCGTAATAGACGGAGGCACGCTTCTTACCAGCTCTGCGTCCAGAATCGCTTCATCCGCTGTCAGACTGTCTGAAATCAGCGGATATTTTACATGTGCATCCGTATCATTTACTACAGCAAAGGAGGTTACCTCAGAGCCTGTACCGCTTGTAGTCGGTATGGCGATCAGTCCAACCTTTCCATAGTTATTGATCTTCAATGCAAACTCACGGATTGCCTTTGAAGAATCGATCGCGGATCCTCCTCCTACGGCCACGATTGCTTCCGGCTGATACTGCAGAAACTTTTTAACGCCTTCTGCAATTTTTCCTACCGGCGCATCCGGTACCACATCGCTGAAAATATCATACTCGATACCGCCCTTATCAAGGGGTCCCGTAATCAAGTCAATCATACTTCCTTTTGCAATAAACGGATCTGTAATGACCAGCACCCGTTTATACGGAAGATTTCTCAGTCTGTCCAGTGCATTGTCGCCGAAATGGATGACTGTTCTCATTTCAAAGGTATTCATATATGATGCTCCTTTTCCGTTAGACGCTATGACGGATATCTGCATTCCACGCCGCTCTCTTCAAACAGCTTCAGCCATTTGTCGGAGGGCTTTGTGTCCGTCACAACGATCTCCACGTCCCGCAGATTTCCGGCAACAGAAAACGCGGTTTGGTCAAATTTTGTACTGTCTACAACCAGAATCTTTCTCCGTCCGGAGGCTATCATGGCCTTTTTTGCTGAGCCGAAGGCTTCCTGGGATTCCATGATCCCCCAGCTCGTGTCAAGGGCCTTGCAGGAGAAGATCGCCGTATCCACATAATAAGAACGGATCACTTCTTCTGTTCTTGAACCAAGGAAAGCCAGATAGCCTTCCTTCATCATGCCTCCCGTGGAAATGATATTCCATCCGGACACGTCAGACAACTCCAGAAGTATCTCCATGGAATTGGTAATAACGGTCAGACGCTCTTTTTCTTTCAGGGCCTTGGCAACAAAAACGGCTGTGGTGCTGGCATCCAGGAAAAGATGCTCTCCCTCGTGCACCAGCGAAGCCACGATCTCCGCCATTCTCTGCTTGCCCGCTACATTCTGGTTTTTTCTGACATTGAAGGGCAAATCAATACTGACATCCTCATTAATCACCGCGCCGCCGTAGCTCTTGATAGCCAACCCTTCTTTTTCCAGCTTATCAAGATCACGTCGGATGGTTTCTTCAGAGACATTATAAAGCTGGCTCAGTTCACTTACCACAACCCGCTTTTCTTCCTGAAGTTTTTCCAGAATCAAATTCCGTCTCTCTAATGCTAGCATAATCTTCTGCCTCCTTTTGAGGTGTCAAGGTATGACTAGAGAAGGCTGTCGATCATACGCCTGTCAGGATGGGCGATAACGGAAGAATCCAGATACATGCCCTTTTCTGCAACAAGCTCTTTCGCTCTCTGAATAGATGCTTCCACTGCGGAAACTTCTCCGGTAATCATCATATATGATTTACCGCACATACCTTTTGCGATACGAAGTTCGATCAGATCAACGATTGCCGTCTTTGCAGCCTGATCTGCCGCCTCGATGATAGAAGCAGCATCATAGGTCTCCAGGATTCCCAAAGCACTGATTTCTTCCACCTGAGTGGTTCCGTAGATAGCCGGGAAAATGGAGTCATGGGGATTACCCAGCACAAAGCTGTCAATACATTTATCCTCATATGTTGTCACAGCCGCGTCAACGGCAGCCTTTACCGCACTTAAATCACCGGTAATAATTGCAATATATTTGCCCGGACACACGGTCTGCGCCTCGACGATCTCTACTTCAGATGTCTTTACCATTGCATCTGCTGCAGTAACGCCGGTGGCTGTGGTTTTGAATTCAATCATTCCGATTGCTTTACTCATGTTCTGCACGTCCTTTCTAATTCTTTGCAATTATAATGTGGCGGTCTGTCACTTCGGTTACCTTTCCACAGATCGTTGCGTGGATTCCCACACTTAATCCGTTGGCAGGCTGCGCGATCATCTGCCCTCTTGTCACTTCATCGCCTACTTTTACAATCGCCTGGGCCGGTGCTCCGATATGCTGGCTTAAAAGGATCTTTACTTTTGGAACGCCAACTAAGGTTTCGTCCATCGGTGCATCCTTATCGTACCTGGTCAGGCCAAGACGTGCCATCAGTCGTTCTTCCGGTACTTTGCGGTAAGCCCTGGATTCCTGAACAGGTGCCGGCTGTACTCCCTGAGGCGGACGGACGCCGCCTTTTCTGAGGCCGGCTTTCATATCTGCCAGAAGTGTTCTTGGAGCAAGACTCTGTGGACAGGAATACATCTCACATACACCGCAGGAGCTGCAGAAAGCTGCGTCAATATATGGATTCAGATCCCTGAAATCCTGGTTGGAGGCTGCTCTCATAAACCTTGCCGGGTCAATGGGATGTCCAAGGTTGTTACGCGGACAAAGGTCCGTACAGGTGTTACACTGGCAGCAAATGGATGCTGCACGTTTTAAATCTATGGAAGAAGTACGCATCTTCTTCTGTACAATCACATGATCCTTTGGAAGAACCAGGATCGCGTTTGTTGTCTTTGTTACCGGCTCAGAACCTGTGCCGATGCGGCCCATCATAGGTCCGCCGATAAAATATACCGGATCCTTGATCGTTACGCCACCTGCCTGGGCAACAACATCATCCATGGTACAGCCCAGAGGAACCCGAACTGTTACAGGGTTGTTTACTTCTGCCACAACAGAAACGTATTTATCGGTTACCGGTTTCTTTTTTTCTACTGCGCGGTAAACATTGTAGATGGTTTCCACATTGAACACTGCTACTCCCTGCTCAATGGGAAGTCCGCCAGGTCTTACCACGCGCCCGGTTGCCTCGTAGATCAGGACAACCTCATCTCCCATAGGATATACCTCATCCAAAAGGTGAATCCGCATATTCGGGAATTCTTCAATATGCTGGTTTAAAGCATTCACAGTCTGTACATAAGATTTTTTGATTCCAATGATGGCTTCAGATGCACCAACGGTCTCTGCCACCAGATTGAAAGTCTTCATAATCTCATATGCGTGCTTTTCTAATAACTGTCTGTGTAGTTTCAGTAAAGGCTCGCACTCTGCACAGTTCATGAGAATAGTATTCGCCTTGTCGCTGAGCTTCATATATGTAGGGAAGCCTGCGCCTCCGGCACCTACTACACCATTCTCCTGTATAATATTCTGTAATTCTTTGATATCCATGGCGTTACTCCAATCCTGCACCGTCATCGACGATACCAACAATGGCAGCATCTACCGGTGCTGTTTCTACGCCGCAGCCAATTCTTGCTGCGCTTCCTTGTGCCACCAATACATATTCACCGATTCCTGCACCAATGATATCGATTGCAACAATCTGACTGAGGTCACCCTTCATATGATGCAACGGCTCCACAATCATGAATTTACTTCCTATCAGTTTTTCACTTTTCCGTGTGGAAACCACGCTTCCTACCACTTTGCCTACAATCATATGAGCCTCCGAAATTTTCTGATAATCCTCCACTGCCGATGACAGAAACTGCCATCGGCTATGGGGAGGAATTTATTCATTTTATTTAATGATGGTAACTGTATTGCCTGTGGCGATTTTTGCTGCGTTTGCTTCATCGGTATCGATGTGCATTTCCAGAGTAAAGCTGTCATGCACACGGATCTTTACCTGATTGAAAATCGTTCCACGCTCATTGTCAGCTTTTACGGAAACGATATCGCCGTCCTTGACACCTGCTGCCTGCGCATCCTTCGGAGACATATGTATATGACGCATAGCCACAATACATCCCTCGTTCAGATAGATCGCACCTTTCGGTCCTACGATAGCGATCGGAGCACTGCCCTTTACATCGCCGGATTCACGAACCGGAACCTTCATGCCAAGCTTGATGGCATCTGTAGCAGATACCTCAACCTGGGATGCTTTGCGGACCGGTCCTAAGATTCTGACGTTTTCGATCGCACGAAGCTTCAGCCCTACAATCGTAACAGTCTCGTTAGAAGCAAACTGTCCGCCCATCAGCTCTTTCTTTTTGGTGAGCTGATATCCGGGTCCGAATAATGCTTCTACATGCTCCTGTGTCAGGTGGATATGTCTTGCGGAAACTCCAATCGGCACCATAAAGCCTTCGCCTTTTGTTTCATTCTTATTAATTGCCTCGATTACCATTTTAGTAATGAGTTCGATATTATTCGTTTCCAAGAGTACACCCGCTTTCTTTCCAGTTTTTTCCTGCATTCAGGCCAGATTACTTGCGGAAACAGATTGGCCCGGCCAATCTGGGGCGAATAACCTCACCTTGTTCGGTTATTCTTATTTAAGAACCGGAAGGATTTTCTCAACGTCAGTGTGTGGTCTCGGGATTACATGGGTAGCTACCAGCTCGCCAAGTCTGGATGCTGCTGCGCTTCCGCTCTCAACTGCAGATTTAACAGCTCCTACATCTCCGCGAACCATAACAGTTACAAGACCGGAACCGATCTTCTCTGTGCCAACTAATGCAACGTTAGCTGCTTTGCACATCTGGTCTGCTGCCTCGATAGCTGCTGTAAGTCCTCTGGTTTCTACCATTCCTAATGCTTCCTGTGTCATAATTCTTTCCTCCTTATGATTTGCTGAGCTTTCAGCGTTTACTTTTTGGGATTCTGTACTTTTTACCTCAGCCGGTGCTGCGTCTGCTGCTGCGGCCTGGGTTTTTGTAGCTTTTGCCGTTCTTCTGGGAGCGGCTGCCTTTTTAGGGGCTGCTTTTTTCGCTGTTTCTTTCTTTTCTTCGTCAGCCATCGTTCATCCCCCTATTTTTTCTTGTTTTTCCATCGACTTGCGCTTAATTCCACCATCTTGACGATTTCCTCATGGGGACGGGCAATTACTGCGTAGCTCGCCGGTTTTTTAATGGCTCCTGCTGCCGCTGCTTCCACAGCTTCCGTGACAGCAGCCACATCGCCTTCTACAATAATGGTCACCAGTCGTCCGCCCAGCTTACGCTCCCATGACGCCAGCTCAACGTCTGCCGTTTTGCACATGATGTCCAGGGCATCCATAGCTGCCACAACACCTGTGATTTCTATAAAACCATATGATTTACTCATGAGCGAACTCCTTAATACCTTTCATCCATTAGATGGTAGGCAGGATCTTTTCCACGTCGTTATGCGGTCTCGGGATTACATGGGTAGCTACCAGCTCACCAAGTCTGGATGCTGCTGCGCTTCCGCTCTCAACGGCTGCCTTAACAGCTCCTACATCTCCGCGAACCATAACAGTTACAAGACCGGAACCGATTTTTTCGGTGCCAACCAGGCTAACCTCTGCTGCTTTTGTCATTGCATCTGCTGCCTCGATTGCAGCGGTAAGTCCTCTGGTTTCTACCATTCCTAAAGCTTCCTGTGCCATGATGAATTCCTCCTGAATTTAACCTCAATTAATAAAAATATCTTTTAAACCATCCATACAGCGCTAGTTTTTATCCAAAGCGCTGATCTTCAGCATTTTCTCCGTACCGGATTCCGGATTGGCGATCACATAATGCTGAACCACTCCGGTCATTCTGTTTGCAGTTTCTATTCCGGCTTCCACAGCCGCTGTCACGTCTGCCACGCTTCCGCGGAATTTGATGCAGACAAGAAGCGGTACCGGCAGGCTGTCCGCATTTGCAGGTTTATTTTTATCAAAAACCTCCAGATGGACATTTGCTGCCTTACAGCCGGCATCGGCCGCTACGAAAGCTGTGGTAAGTCCGAATACCTCTAAAATTCCTACAGCTTCTGCCATCTTGCTTCTCCTTTATCCTGCAACTATTTGTTGATAACTGCAATCTTCAGACCTGTCATAGCAAGATTGGTCTTCAGAGCCTCGTTGATCTCCTCTAACGGGAATCTGTCTGTGATCAGCTCAGACATCGGAAGTCCGATACCCTTTGCTCTTCTCAGGAAATCAAAGGTTGTAACATAATCTCTCAGGGTGTATACCCAGGAGCCTACGGTCGTGATCTCTTTGGAGCAGATATCAAAGTGCGGGTTGATGGTAGCATCTCCGCCGTTGATGAAGAAACCAAGCTCGCAAAGTCCGCCGCCGTTGCGGATGAATTTATAAATGTTAGAGTGTGCAACAGGAGAACCTGTACACTGGAACGCAAAGTCTGCCAGATGTCCGCCGAATGCATCCTTCACTCCGCCTGCAAGGGCTTCGATTCCCTTGAAGTCCTGGAAGTTTACGGATACCTCTGCGCCCATTCTCTTAGCGAAATCAAGACGCTGCTGATTTCCGTCTACTGCACAGATATTCTCGATACCCATGGTACGGAGAACTGCGATACAGATCAGACCGATCGGTCCGCATCCCTGTACAACAACTCTGCTGTTGAAACGAAGGATACCGGTTGTTTTAGCTCTCTCAACTGCATGTACAAGAACTGCACACGGCTCGATCAGGATACGGGAATCAAGATCCAGGTCGCTTACATTAAAGAATGTGGAACCAAAATCTCCGCCGCGGATGAAGATGTAATCGGAGAACCATCCGTTCAGATGAACGTCATCATCTGGAAGAAGTCCGTATACATCAGCGCCGCCTACGTTTTTCTTATTCAGGTCGAACATTGTGATCTCAGGATCATCCTTGAAGATCATACAGGTGACAACTTTATCACCGACCTTAACCGGTTTGCCTGCGGTGTCAGTCTTTACGTTTTTACCCATAGCCACGATTTCACCGGTTCCCTCATGTCCAAGCGCTACCGGGATCAGGTTAAACGGGTCTCTCTTAAACTCATGAGCGTCTGTACCGCAAACGCCGCAGCCTTCTACCTTAACAAGAATATCGTCATCGCCTACAGGAGGGATCGGGTATTCTTTTAAGTCGAAGTGCTCTTTCTCTGTCAGGACTGCAACTCTTGCAGTTTTCGGGATTGCTCCGCCTGCTGCCGGTGCTGCTTTTGCCGGTGCAGTAGACTCAGAAGTGGTTCCTGTCATACCAGCAAGTACCTGTTTTACAATTTCTTCAATATTTACATTATTCATATCCATTATTCTTTATCCTCCTGTCAACGAATGCAAAGGCTGTCTGACATTACGCAGCGTCTTCTCTTAGTAAAGGTACTTGCACTTGTCAGACCCTCACCTGTACGGCTTGCGATGGTAAAGGTGCAGTAGCCTTCTCCTCCGAATCCAAGTGCTGCATAGGAAGGTGCATTCTTTACAAGGATTGCGGTGTCGATTGCTTTCGCATATTTGGTGATATTGTCAATGTTCTTGGAATGGATGTGTGCAGAATGGCGGTTGCCATGCTCAAGCCATACAGCCTGCTCTACCGCATCATCAAAATCCTTTGCTCTTACAACGCCCAGGATCGGCATCATAAGCTCCGTAGTGATCAGCGGATGCTCCTTCGGTCCCTCGAACACGATACAGCGGATGTTTGCCGGAACATTGACTCCGATCATGGAAAGTAATGTTCTTGCGTCACGTCCTACGCATTTACGGTTCAGCTTTCCGCCTGCCAGAACAACATCTGTCAGCTTCTTCTGCTCTTCCTCAGAAGCCAGGTAGCAGTCGTTCTCAGTAATAAGATAGTGCATCAGTTCATCCACGATCGGTGAAACTGCTACGATCTCTTTTTCTGCGATACACGGAAGGTTATTGTCGAATGTACATCCGTTTACGATATCCTGAGCAGCCTTACGGATGTCTGCTGTCTCATCCACCAGTGCCGGCGGGTTGCCTGCACCTGCGCCGATGCCGCGCTTTCCGGAGGAAAGGACTGCGGTTACAACGCCTGGGCCACCTGTTGCGGCGATGAGCGGGATATCTTTATGTTTCATCATGATATTGCTTGTCTCTAAGGTTGGTTTTTCTACCGTTACCGCAATGTTATCCGGTCCGCCTGCTTCCAGGGAAGCCTCGTTCAGAAGATTGATCGCGTAGATAGATGTTTTGATAGCAGCCGGATGAGGATTGAATACAACTGTATTTCCTCCTGCCAGCATGCCGATCGTGTTGCACAGGATCGTTTCGCTTGGGTTTGTACATGGAGTAATTGCACCGATCACACCGAACGGTCCCATTTCAATAAGGGTAAGTCCTCTGTCGCCGGACCATGCAGTTGTGGTGATATCCTCAGTACCTGGGGTCTTGTCCGCTACAAGATGATGTTTCAGGATCTTGTCGCCAACATTTCCCATACCGGTTTCGTCCACACCCATGCGGGCAAGAACTTCCGCATTTTCTTTTGTCTTTTTGCGGATGCAGGTGATGATTTTTTCTCTCTGGTCCATGGACATTCTCTTTACGATCAGTTCAGCCTTCTTAGCTGCCTCGATCGCATCGTTCATGTCTTTGAAAATGCCATGTTTACCGGCCGGAGCTGCTGCAATCTGCATTTTTGCCATTACTTCCTGTACAATATCCTGTACCATGCTTTCGCTAATTGGCATGAGATTGTTCCTCCTTACGATTCACAGGTAATTATTTCAGTCCTAACTGTGCCATAACCTGTTTTGTGATATTTGCTACCAGTTCTGCGTCAGAAGCTTTCGGAGCATCGCTTGCGTCCTTGCCCACGAAATCATACTGATATCCCGGGAACTGTTTGTATTCTTCGCTGTGGCATGCGCCGCCGCAGTTGTGGCAGTTCTTTCCGTCTTTGTTCAGGCAGATGCTTGCCGGATGTTTTCCTGGCATACCAAATTTACGACGGATCGCATACAGTTTCTCGATATTCTTCTCATCGAATTCCTTCGGGCCGCCCAGAAGCTTGGACTGATACAGAAGCTGTGCATAGAATTCAACGGATTCCATCTTCATGTATGCAGCGTTCAGATCTGTGCTCCAGGTAAGTGCTCCGTGATTCTCAAGAAGAACTGCGTCGAAATATGGAAGGTATTTTTCCAGATTGTCCGGAATTTCCATAGTGGAAGGTGTACCGTACTCAGCGATCGGCACGCATCCTAATGCGATAACTGCCTCTGGCATGATCGGCTGTGTCAGCGGGATGCCTGCAATTGCAAAAGAGGTTGCGTAGATAGGATGAGCATGTACAACGGAACCAACATCCGGTCTCTTCTCATACACTCTCATGTGCATTTTGATCTCAGAGGATGGTTTGAAGCCCGGGTTAGCCTGAATCACATTACCCTTTGCATCTACTTTACAGATGAACTCAGGTGTCATAAATCCTTTGGATACACCTGTAGGTGTGCAAAGGAATTCATTGTCGTTGAGCTTTACGGAAATGTTTCCGTCATTTGCTGCAACCATGTTGCGATTGTAGATTCTTCTTCCAATGTCGCAAATCTGTTTTTTGATTTCAAATTCGTTTACCATGCTTTTCTTCCTCCTTAAGCGCATTTGGATACGGCTGCCCTCATTTTTTTACAGCCGTATCAGGTAACTTTTTTTATGGCCGCGCACTGGCAGCCTTGTTACTTTTGTTTCTGATGCAATTTTACCGCATCCCACAAGATAAGTCAAGTATATTCCGTTGTTTTGTGTTGTTTTCTGTGGAATTTTAGTGTTGTTTTTATTGTGATTTCTCATTTTCTTGTTCCCAGGGCATCACATCGCCTTCTTCTCTCAGGTATTCCAGTATTTCCGGAACACCTTCATGGGTTTTGGAATCCACATAAAAAATCTTTTTGCAGCCGGCAAGTCTCAGCCATGAGGTTGCCATATCTCTGCGCGCATCCGGTTCGTGGATCTTCGTCACGATCCCGATCACCTCGCGGTTAGCCATACAGGTAATGCAGGGCGGGAACAGACAGTAGGGTTCTGTTGCCGAAACAAGGAGTCCCACAATATCAGACTCATATGTATACAGCGCAAGGGCATGTCCAAGCCCTTTCGTCTGGGCATATTCTCCCGGCGTATCCACAATTACATCAAAATGATTCACATACTGGGTCTTGTGATAATGTATCTTTTCTCCCCGCAATGCCTGGGTCAGGGTCGTCTTACCCGCTTCACTGCGGCCAATAAGAACCATTTTTTTCATAATTCCAAGCCAATCCTTTCCAATCGTATAACGGGGTATCTATTCTGATAAAGTATCACGTTCTGGTGATCGGACATACGACGAATCCCAGTTTTTCGCCAACATACTCCAAAATCGAATTAGTAGACGATTCAACCTCCGAAACTGTGCCCGTGATAATCAGGCTTCCGCTGAACCGGTCCACAAATCCCAGTTCCACACCGGATGACTTGAGGGCGATGTCTGCCATGATAATGGCTGTTTCCGCCGGACTGACTGTCATAATGCCGATAGCAGCCCTGGAATAATCAATCGTCGGATCAAGTCCCAACTTTGTGTAAAGAATCTTGTCAGGATTTGCGATGATATGGGCCAGCGAGACCTGTTTGCCCGGAACCAGTTCCTGTACAATACGCTGCTTCATCTCTGGAGACATATTGTCCGTGTATCCCATCTTTTAACCTCCAATCTGACAGAAAAATCTAAGATTCTCCTGTCTTAGTCCGCTCCCCCGCCAGCAGGCGCGGCAGCGAAACGGCGAATGTGTTTCATGTATTTTATTATACTCTTTGTACATATTAATGTCAACAAAAAACAACATGTTTTTGCCATAAAAATGTGGTTTTTGTTTGTTTTTTATTGTGGTTTTTGTTTGTTTTTTTCAAACTTCTTAATTTTTATGTTGACAACCTTATTTTACTCTGTCATACTTGATTTAAATAGAAATTTCAAAGCGAAAGGAGACGGTTTTATGTACCTTTCCGATATGCATACGCATTCCATTGCCAGCGGTCATGGAACCTCGTGCACCATCAGCCATATGGCAAAAAAAGCTGCCGAGAGAGGCCTTAAGCTTTTGGGCATCACAGATCATGGGCCCGCTACTCTCGCTGCCGGAACGCCATCTTATTTCCGCAGCCTCACCTTCTCTCCCAAGAGGCGGTTCGGCGTAGATTTATTATTCGGTGTGGAATTGAACATTTTAGATACAGACGGAAGGATCGATCTGGAAAAGGAGCTGCTGGACAGACTGGATTATGCTATTGCCAGTATGCACACTCAGAATTTTCGCCCGCTGACCCGCGAGGCGAACACTATAGCTTTTATAAACGCCATTAAGAATCCTTCTGTAAAAATTCTGGGTCACTGTGATGATACCCATTATCCGTTAGACTATGATACCCTGATAAAAGCCGCCGGGGAATACGGCGCTGTCCCGGAGATCAACGAGGCTTCCCTCGCCCCTTATGGCTACCGCGGAGACACCAGGGCAAATGTACTGGAGATCCTCCGCTGCTGTGTAAAATATCAGGTACCTATACTTCTTTCCAGTGACAGTCACGGCACCGCACATGTGGGCGACTTTACTCATGCGGCAGAATTTGTCCATCAGGCCATGTTCCCGGAAAGTCTGATCCTCAATAATCAGCTTCCCAGACTGAAGGTATTTTTACAGACGCGCTGACTTGTTTAAAAAAAATCTCAGGGTCAGGTGTGGCTTATGCAAGTCACACCTGACCCCACTTAGAACTATCTATTTCACAATAGCCCTTCTGTTGTTACTTTTCGTTCTCTTCTTTTAGTCTTTTTACCGTTTCCAGGGATAAGCCGATCCGTTCGGCAATGGTCGCTTCATCCAGTAAGTCCAGAAGGTTTCTGGCACTTTCCAGTTTAGTCTTTTCAGTTCCCTTTTCGATTCCCTTCTCGATCCCCTTCTCGATTCCCTTTTCGATCCCATCATTCACCAGCATCTGTCCCAGCTTTGTCACACTGACCGCCTCCTTAATCTCTTCCATACTAACATTGTCCAGAAATTTGTCTGCCATTGTATATATCACCGCCTCTATCTTTCGCTTTTCCTCCGGAGAAATCTCCGTTGCTTCTTTTGTGATTTCGTATGCAGCCTTGATGCGATCCTTCTGGCATGTTTCTCCTGCCATTAGTGGGCACAGGGTTAGCTGGACCAGATCCGATTTCGTAATCTCTTCCCCTCTGGCTGCTTTTTCTTTCAGTTTTCCTATCAGAAGATCTGCATTTCTGTCCTGCATGATGATCGGCACTATCCGATATGTATTTACGCCCTCCCGCAGCTCTGTCACAGGAGACTTGATCGTTCCGGAATACAAAACATATGTGGTGATTTCCACACCGTGCTGATAGCTTGCAACTGCCTCATAGGAACGGAAACGCCTTAATCCTTCTTTTCCCTCATTCGTACTCTGGAATTCAAAATGCTTCCATGTCCCGTCCTCCATGACGAGATTGAAATCCTCATACAGTTTTTTCAGCTCCAGATAGACATTCTCTGTGGGACCGAAGGCTTTTACCTTACCTTCAATTCCAAACTGCTCCAGCAGCTCATCCGCAAAAAACTGCATCATCACCTTCATGGCGGCATCCTCGTGCTGGGCAGCATGAGACATGGCTTCTGATTTTTTCTCTTTTGTCGTTTGCATTTCTTCCATATAGCATCCTTTCCGTGGAAGCTATAAAGAGAAATCCTCCGATTTAACTATAGCAAAAACAATATGGACAGACAATGGCTTTCCACTAAATTATTATAAAACAACAGGTTGGAATTTTCCTGGAATACAGGATATGAATTTCATTTAAGATGTTTTAGAATTGAATTGCCGGATGATCTCTCTATAGCACGCATCATCTGTAGAAAAATCTTAGTATATCTTTGGCATGATGTCAAGCATAAATGCATACAGACGCACCTCAAAACCAAAGGAAGCCTTTGAAGCTGCTATCCTCTCCAAAGACTTTCCTATTATACTCTTTTATTGTGCTGTTTGATCCGTAAAAAGCAACGGAAATCAAAATTTGTTTTCATCTTCTTTTATTTTTTTCATCATATCGGCAAGCTCCCGGTATTTCCCGGTCACATAGCCGTAATTCTTTCTCTTATGAGGAAGCTGGCAATTGGTGCAGTCTTTGATCCCCGAATCTGTGTACCGGAAATTGCCCCCGCATTTGTCGCCCAGCGCATACAGTGGGCAATAGCAAAAAAGACAGTTAAAATCATCCGGATTCGCTCCCTTATGGCATGGAAAATATTCGCATTTTTTATGGCTGAAAAAAGAATATTCCTTATCTTCCCAGTATTGCTTTTCCATTCGTTGCTCCCCTTTCCTGTACATTCGCCAAAAACAAAAGCCGCTGATGCGGCCAATTTTTCTTTCTTATTATAAAGAGGGAGCGATGCTACTTCGGGGTAGAATATGAACCGTTCATATATACGCGGAGGGAACGGATACATCCGAAGTAGTATCGCCTGCCATTTAATCTTGTATAATTCATATGAACAGGCGCATTCCATAAAAAATGCCTGCTTCTGTAGAGCAGACAACGTTCCGGGGCTGCGGATTCCCCAAAATTGGTTGTTACACTTTACACGGAAGTTTAACCTCGCCATACTAAGCAGGTTTCCTGGCTCCAGAATCATCGTATCATCTCCCCTTCTCATGCTTGCGCACAATGGACTACGAGACTCACTCCTCTGTTACAGTGACCGGATCGCTCAGGTTTCGCACCTGATTCCCTCTTTCTGCCAGCCTTCTTCTCAGGCCGTCAGCACTTAATATGTTCAATATGGAATTATACTGACATTATAGTACCACCCCATCGCCCGGATGTCAACCCCATAATGATAGATTCCGGCAAAAAATCCCAGCGAAGTTTTAACAGCAAAAAAGCTGTATGAAAAGTTTTCACACCTTTCATACAGCCATATGTTTTTAACTATACAAGACGTCTTACAGAGGTAATGGTTCTGTAAGCAGCGTTATCGCTGATCTTGATACCGTCTACAGAGTTGGAAGCATGAACGATTTTTCCATCGCCCATGTAGATAGCTACATGACCGCCGTAGCAGATCAGGTCACCCGGCTGTGCATCAGCATAGGATACCTCAGTTCCTGCATTCTGCTGCTCGTAAGAGGTTCTCGGAAGACTTACGCCGAAGTTTGAATATACACTCTGTACGAAACCGGAACAGTCAGCACCGTTTGTAAGGCTTGTACCGCCCCATACATACGGATTTCCAACAAACTGTGTAGCATAATCAACTACAGAAGAGCCGGAACCGGAATAACTGCTGGAGCTGCTGGATGAAGAACTGCTGCTGTACTCGCTGGCGTCCACAGTATTTGCTGTGTCGATCACATTTCCGTACTCATCATACTCATATTCTGTTTCACCGGACCCGGAATCGTATTCCTCACTTCCGCTCTCATCATATCCGGTTTCTTCATAGCTTGCAGCCTCGGCTGCGGCTGCAGCGGCTGCTGCTTCAGCCTGACGCCTTGCTTCTTCCTCCGCAGCGATTCTCTCAGCCTCTAATCTCTCGATTTCAGCCTGCTGCTCTGCAAGAAGATTTGCATATTCGGTAGCCTGCTGCTGTGCATAAGCGATCTCATTCTCACAGTCAGCGGAGTTTGCACGTTTTACATCAAGCTGGTACTGCAGGTTAGCAGATTCTGCTTCATATTCCTGCTTCATGCTTTCAAGTTCTGCTTTTTCCTGTGTATACTGGTCTTCCAGCTTCTGTACCTCTGTGATAGTGTTTGCGTATACCTCCAGGCTCTTTCTGTCCTGTTCATACATTTTCTGGGTATATTCCGCTCTGGTAAGAAGGTCTGCCAGGTTGTCAGCATTCATCATCATCTGGAACCATGCATCGCTTCCTCCTTTTTCATAAAGGTACTGGATACGCTTTTTCATAGCCTCGTACTGCTTGTCTTTTGCTTTCTGCGCTTTTTCAAGATCACCCTGTGTCTTTACGATGTCAGCCTCTTTGTTTGTGATGTCGCCCTCAAGTGTCTGGATAGAAACCATTACATTCACAAGGTTTGCATCGAGAGTGGCAATTTCACTTTCAAGCTGCTGTTTCTGATACCAGAGCTGATCGATGCGGGCATATGTAGCATCCAACTGTTGGCTGGTCCATGCCTGTTCTTCTCTTAAATCATCTTCTCTTGAAGCGCTAACGCTCACCACCTGAGTACCAAACATCATAAGTGCAAGTGTCAGACATACAATTCTTTTTTTCATGATTATTCACCCTCGTAACTTTTAAACTTATTTGTAACATTTCTGCAATAGTCTTCTTAATTCTTTTACATATTAACACATCGTTACAAGAAATGCAACCCTGAATCGAAATAAATTTTAAACTTTTGTAACATTTACATATTATTTCTTAAAAAAAGAGAAGAAACCGATCACCAAGATTGATTTCTTCTCTTTCAACTCTTCTTACTTTCCGAACAGATCGTAAAGAATCTGATCAGCTGTCATATTTGCGTATCCCTCCGGATCTGAAAGGGTACTGCTGTTCCATCTCAGATAGTTACCGTTACGGATATAGTTTCCGCAGGACGGATGATACTCAAATTTCGTGTAACCGGAATACATGGACATGTATTTTTTCGCCAGTGCTACTGCCTCGCTGTCGTAATCGCCGCTTGGAGTAGTTGTTCCGGAAATCTGGCAGCCAGCCTGCGGAGTGGAATGAACGATCACCACGCTCTTGTCACTGCACTGCCCCAGTACAATCCATGTATGTCCGCTGTTGTAGCCGATATCCCCAGGCTTCAGTGTCCAATCATGTTTTGACAGATAAGACTGGTTTACAATGCTGCCCCATTTCAATGTGCTCTTATAATAGGAGCCGATATCTCCGGAAACCACAGTATAACCGGATCCTACATTCGATGCTGTCTGCATTACCTGATATGCCGCCCATCCCACAAAGCCGGAACAGTCAAGACCCTTCGCTCTGTTGGTAGTGCTCAGATCACGGTAATTGTTATAATCATAGCCGCTTGGATTAGATGACCATTTGTTATACCACTTTGTCCAGGTAGGACTTACGCCCTTTCTGGTGGAATCGTTCCAGCCGCCGCCCCAAATGTAGAGAGCCTGTCCTACCGGCTGCAGCGCTCCTGCCAGATAATTCTTAATGGTTCTCGTTCCTGTGCCCGCAGAAATACCCGGGTCATCAGCTACTGTGCCAACATAAACGCCCTTATCTGAAAACTCCTGTTTCACTCCGTCTATCGTTATTACTCCGGTAGCCATCTCGCCAGTGCTGGGATCGAAATAATACTTGGTACCGTTTGCTGTATTTTCCACCCAGCCGGTTGCCATAATACCGCTTCCGCTGTAGAAGTAGTAAGTAACACCGTCAATCGTATTAAATCCGGTCGCCATTGCTCCATCTGTAGATGTCTTGGATGTTGTCTTAAAATACCGTTTTTCACCATTTGAACTGGTAAGCCAACCCTTTGCCATCACGCCGCTGGCACGAAAATATCTTGTATTTCCTTTGCTGTCCTTCAACCAGCAATTAGCCGCCGCTATACCCGACTTTGAATAGAAATAGAAGGTTTTCGTCTTACTCATTTTCAGCCACCCAGTGGTCATAACCCCTGTCTTTTTGTTAAAGTAACGCTTCTGGCCTTTAGAGTTCTTAAGCCACCCTGTCACCATAACGCCTGCTTTGCTGGTAAAATAATATTTCTTTTTGCCTATTGTCAGCCAGCCTTTTACCTGGACGCCATTTTTCTTTTTAAAGTAATATTTCTTTCCGTTTAAAGTGAGCCAGCCTTTGTGCTTTGTGCCATTGGAATCTATGTAATATGTTTTACCCTTGCTTGTCCGAAATCCCGTCTTTGTCGCAGCCTGTACTTCCTTCGTTGTAGCAGTGCTGGTCAGCCCCGCCATCACTAACAGAAGAAATAGAAGAACTCCCCAAAACTTAACCTTTTTACATCTGTTCCGCATGATTACCTTCCTTTTTGCTATTAACACTTTATTTCCATTGGCATTAAGATTTTACAATCTTATTACAACTTTATGTAGTTAATTATATATCATCATAAGCTCTTCGTCAATAAAAAAGTATAAAACTGTAAACATCCCACAATAATCCTCGTAAAATCTTCATAAAAAAAGGACTATCTTCCCATATGGAAGTCGTCCTTTTTTTGACATCTGTAATATTTATTAAATATTTTCTAAAAATTACAGCAGATGCTTTCTCAGTTCCTCGCCGCTCATAGCGCTCAGATATGCCGGAGCTACATCAAATACTGTCTTGCAGCCCTTCTGTCCCTCCTGATTCATGCGGTATGCTGCTCTGGCATAGGCAATGATAACAGAGGAAGTAAACTCCGGGTTGGAGTCCAGCTTCAGGCTGTATTCAATCACATGGCTGTTCTCATCGTTCCATCCGGTCTTTCCGCTGCGGATCACAAAGCCGCCGTGAGGGATACCGCTGTGGTCGCGTTTCAGCTCCTCCTCGGAGATGAAGTGTACAGTAGTGTCATACTCATCAAAGTAATTCGGCATGGTCTTGATTTCCTGCTCAATAGCAGCAAGATCAGCGCCCTCCTCTGCAACCACAAAGCATTCTCTCGTATGCTTTTCCCTTGTGGTAAGCTCCGGATTTTCACCCTTTCTCACAGCCTCCAGTGCAGCCTCCACAGGAATGGTATACTGCTTTCCATCCTTTACACCTTTGATACGGCGAATCGCATCAGAATGCCCCTGGCTTACACCCTTACCCCAGAAGGTATAGTCCTTACCGTTTGTCAAAATCGCATTTGCATACATACGGTTCAGTGAAAACATGCCCGGATCCCAGCCAACGGAAATGATTCCCACATGTCCGTTCTCTGCTGCCGCCTGATCCACAGCCGCAAAATGCTCCGGAATCTTTTTGTGAGTGTCAAAGCTGTCCACCACGTTAAACCACTGAGCAAATTTCGGTGTCTGCTGCGGCAGGTCCGTAGCACTTCCGCCGCAAAGGATCATAACATCAATTTTATTTTTCAGTTTTTCTGCATCATCTACAGAATAAACCTTAGCTGTCTCTGTCAGAATTTTTACTGTGGCCGGATCGCGGCGTGTAAAGACTCCCACCAGCTCCATGTCCGGGTTATGTTTAATGGCGCATTCTACTCCGCGTCCAAGATTTCCGTAACCCAGGATTCCAATACGAATACTCATTGTCTGTTTCCTCCTCAAATCTTTTGCATTTTAGCACTTTAATATATTAATATTTCCTGGCATCAATGTCAATATTTTCCCAAAAGTTTGTTTCTAATGTCAACAGCATAAAATATGGCTTCCCGGGCAGCACAGACTGATGGCGCAGTTTGCCAGACACAGATTCATGCACATATCGCCTCCTGCCACAGGCATCCCGCCGAAGGGATTCTGCTGTTCCCGGTACCAGGTTCCGCCTCCCTCCATACGGTTCAGAAGCATTCTGTACTGAGAGTTATCAGGCTCCAGCCGGACTGCCTCCCGTATATCATTCAAGGCATTCACATTATTTCCCAGCCCCATATTAGCCATGGCTGACAAATAATACCACTCCCCGTTTCTCATGGAAAGAGAACTCAGCACGTTCATGGCTTCCTGATAATGTCCACTCTGGACATAATTGGCTGCAGCTCTTCTGCGGATACTCTCCTCATCCTGATAACCGGAGCTTTGCTGTCCTCCGAATCCTCCGAACCCACCATAGCTTCCATATCCGCCGGCATCAGAACCGTATTCCCGTTCCTTCATGATCTGCTCATACGCCTGCTGCACTTCCTTAAATTTTTCTTCCGCCTGGTCCTTGTTGGGGTTGTTGATATTTGCATCCGGATGGTATTTCCTGCTTAAACGTCTGTACGCCTTTTTAATTTCATCATCTGATGCGTCTCTGGATACTCCCAGCACACTATATGGATCTAACATGTTCTTTCTCCCGTTCTTCCCTCCGTTGTTTGCTTACGGTCTCAAAGCGGCACCAAACACCGGAGTATAAAATATTCCGCAGAATATCTTCATACTTTATAATAGGAAGTTTCTCAAACTCTCTGCATGTTTCCGCCAGCATCATGATCAGGATCTGACGTATTTCTTCTTCGAACCCTTCCATTGTATATCTTTCGGCAAAAGGATTGTAACTGCCACTTTTCGCATCCTTTTCCACATCGTCATAGGCATCCAGCAGATAAATAAACTTTCCCAGGAAAAAGCCCATACGGCGCAGGCCTGCTTCCCAGTTATCCTGCTTATACGCCAGAATCTCTGCCATGATTCTGCCGAAAACGCCGGACATTTTATCAATATCCTTCTCCCTGGATTTTTCCAAAGCCGAAAGCTCATCGAGAAGAGAAACAATTCTGTTTATCTTATCCGGATACCGGACCAGAAGCCTTTTGTTATCCCCTTCCAGCAGCTTCGCAAAGCCCAGCCCCAACAGACTGTGCTCATCCTGCCAGTCATCCCTGCATTTATAATAGGTAAGGATCACATTCATATCCGCTGCATATTCTGTAATCTCGTTCTTCCGTACCGTCTGCTTCCTGACAGGATGAAGGGCGCAGCGGCTTGTCCCCTTTTTCGTTCCGGGCTCGTAAAGACCGCTTAACAGAAGGATCACAAAGGTCATATCGTAGGTCAGGGAAATCTGACCCATAATACCGTATTTTTCCCGCAGTTCCCTGCATAAGCCGCAGTAAAAGGATTTATACAGGTCAAAATCCTTGAATTTAATCTCCGGCTTGTTTAATATAATGTAACCGAACATTTCAGCTCCTCTTTATAAACTTTGTATGACATTTCGGACATTCTATCTCAATCTTTCCCTTCCCTTTTGGAATGCGGATCTTCTGTCCGCAGCTTGGACAGGAATAGATATGATGGGTCTTGCGCTGTTTCATCAAATTTTTTTCTTTGTTAAAGCGCAGGCGCAGTTTGCTGGTCATGGAAAGATATTTTGCATTTTCCGCATAGCGCTTCTGAATATTTCTGGAAAAAATACGGAAGTAGGTATAAATGATCGCAGCCAATCCCAGGGTATCCAGCAATGATCCAACAGCGCTTCCCGGCTTCACAAAAATCGCCAGAATGATGGATACCAATGCCACTCCCATAGTAAACTTGGAAAACTGATCCACTCCGTAACGTCCCTGCATAAATTTGATAAATTTGTCTTTCATGAAATCCTTCTTTCTTTTTGTTTTTTGATGACTCTAACGCTCTCTTCCCCTGTCTATCTCCTATCTGTCGCTGCATACCTGGAAGATATAGAACTTCAGATAATAGGATTCATCTGCCGCCCACAGGATCGGATGATCCGGTGCCTGGGTTCTGTATTCCACCTGACGAAGACGCTTATGTACATTTTTCGCCGCCTGCCCGATGGTCTGGGTAAACAATTCGTAGTCCATAAAATGAGAACAGGAACAGGTAGCCAAAAATCCGCCTTCCTTCACCAGCTTCATGGCACGAAGATTGATCTCTCTGTATCCTTTCACTGCATTTTTGATGGAGCTTCTCGATTTTGTAAAAGCCGGAGGATCCAGGATCACCACATCAAACTTTTCTCCCCGTTCCTCAAGCTCCGGCAAAAGATCGAACACATCTGCACAGAGAAACTCCACTCTGTCAGAGAGACCGTTCAGTCTGGCATTCTCTGTGGCCTGATTCACAGCCAGTTCAGACGCATCCACACCGATAACGCTTTTCGCCCCTGCAATCCCTGCATTCAAAGCAAAAGAACCTGTGTGGGTAAAGCAGTCCAGCACTCTGGCGCCTTTACACAGCTTCTGGATGGCAAGCCTGTTATACTTCTGGTCCAGGAAAAAGCCTGTCTTCTGTCCATCTTTTACATCTACCTGATATTTTACCCCATTTTCCTCAATTTCCACAAGAGTCGTGAATTCTTTTCCTATGAAGCCCTTTGTCAGCTCCATGCCTTCCTGACGGCGCACCTTCACATCGCTCCGCTCGTAAACACCGCGGATCTGAATGCCGTCCTCAGCCAGCACCTTTTTCAGAAGATCCACGATCATTTCTTTATATCGGTCAATTCCAAGAGCCAGAGACTGCACTACCAGCACATCGGAAAATTTATCCACCACAAGTCCCGGCAAAAAGTCTGCTTCCGCAAAAATCACACGGCAGCTTCCTGTATCTACAACCTTTTTGCGGTATTCCCAGGCATCGCGGACTCTCTTTTCAAAAAACATCTCGTCCACAACCCTTCTCTCATCCCGTGTCAAAAGACGGATGGTGATTTTGGAATTTGTATTAATAAAGCCCTTTCCCAGAGGGTATCCGTCAAAATCACGGACAAGCACTATGTCTCCGTTTACAAAGCTGCCCATGACAGAGGCAATCTCGTTATCAAAAACCCACATACCACCGGATTTCAAAAGTCGTCCTTCACCTTTTTTCAGGGTCACTACCGCCAGGCTCATATATTTTCTCCTTTACTTCTCTTTGCGATTTAACCTACATTCTATCATAGAATTTTTTATTTTTCCAGTCATTCCCTCCCACTTGCGGAGATATCACAAAAAATTCATAAAAAGCCTGAAAAACCTCCTTTTTTCGGAGCATCTTCAGGCTTTCTTTCATATTAATACGATTCATCTATTTTTTAGTACATCTGCCACCGGATCAGTTTTTTCTGCAGCCATGCCACAAGCTTGTTCAGAACAGTTACAACCACTCCCACCACCATGATTCCAGCCACTACGTTGGTATAGTTGCCGTATGTATTATAGTTCACAATATAGTAACCCATACCACTGGTGGCTCCCATCATTTCCGCAAAAGTCAGCATCATCACTGCCGTTGTCATGGTCACCTTCAGACCGCTTATCACTCCCGGAAAGGCGTAGGGAAGCAGGATCTGGAAAATCATAGACCGGTTGTTCAGATTCAGCGCCCTGGCAGAATCCAGGATTCTTTTCTCAATGCCATCCACCCGGATGATCATATTCAAAAAAGTAGGCCAGAAAATCCCGAGAACGATCACCACCATCGAAGCACTGCGAAAAGAAGGCATCAGTGCCACAATATAAGGCGCAAACACAATGGACGGAATGGGTGCCAGCACATTTGCAATGGGATAAAACAGATTGCGGAGTCTTGGTATCCATCCGCACACAAGTCCTGCCACCACCCCGGCTGCCAGACCGCCGAACACTCCGGCGAACAAAAGCTTCAGAGAAGACCAAACTCCCTTCAGCAAGATCACAGGCTGCTCATAAAATACATAAAACACATTCTCCGGCGCCGGAACAAGCACAGGGTGCATCATGTTCTTTTTGGTAACCACGATCTCCCACAGCAAAAGAAATGCCCATACGATCATCATCAGATCCGATGCTGCCGTCAGGTTTTCTCTTTTTCTGACAATATATGTCAGGTAAGCAATCTCAAAGATCAGTATGGCTGCCGCCATAGGACAGGGACCCTTGATCTGTTTTTCACCCGGCAGGAACAAACAGATTCCCAGGCATAGAAACAACATCTGGTTGATAAAGAGGGTTGCAGGAATCCTTTTATTCTTTGCTCTCATTGAAACCACGCCTCCAGGGAAGCCCGCAGAGCCTTGCAGTCATCGTATTTCAGGGACTTTGCACAGCATTGGTTGATCCGTTCCGAAATACGCAGTTCCTTATCCACTCTGCCATTTTTGATAAATACAATTCTTGTTGCCAAAAGCATGGCTTCATCCAGATCATGGGTTACAAAGATCACCGTCTTTTTGTCCTCCAGCCACAGCTTCTGCAAAAGCCTCTGAAGCTCCCCACGGTTCTGGTAATCCAGTGCGCCAAATGGCTCATCCAAAAGCAGCACATCGGAATCCATCGCCAAAGCTCTGGCAATGGAGGTGCGCTGGCGCATTCCGCCCGAAAGCTGGAAGGGGTATTTGCCCCTATGCTCTGCCATTCCTACCTTATCAAGAAACAGCTCCGCCCGCGCTCCGGCCTCCTCCTTTGTAAAGCGCCCTGTTTTTACAGTTGGAAAGACTACATTCTTTTTCACGGTCATCCAGGGGAACAGTGAATAATGCTGAAACACAACTGCCCTGTCCGTCCCAGGCTTGTTCATGTTTTTGCCATCCCTTAAGATTTCGCCCTCCTGAACCTTCTCCAGACCTGCCAGAAGGTGTATCAACGTACTTTTTCCACAGCCCGAATGACCGATCACGCAGAGAAACTCACCGTCTTCAATTTTTAAATTTAAATCCTTCAGCACCTTTTCTCCGCTGTTTTCATAAGCAAAGGTGAGATTTTTCAGTTCGATCATGATCAGTTGTTATTTTCCTTAAACTCTTCCATAAGCTGCTGATAAATTTCATTTTCACCGTCACGTTGGATCAGTGTGTTTAACGCAGTCTCATATACGCTGGTATCCACAAAATCCGCCATATCGTAAGGTGTTGAAGCATCGATGTCGCCGTTTGCCTTCATGATCTCATAGAAATCCACGACCTTATTCTTGTTTGGATCCAGTGAAATGATCATGGCATTGTCATAGTCCTCTGCTCCGTACATAATGGCTTCCACGTAAGCCTCCTCCTGCCCGGAGTATGCGGTGAGCTTATCAACCGTTGTCTCATGGTCATTCATATAAACGTCATAGGCGCGAAGCACTGCTGTCTCAAATTTTACCAATGCATCTTTTTTATTTTCCAACGCATCCCTTGAGGTTGTCTGGCGGCAGCATGGAAAATCAGAAACGTAATCACCTACGGCAAATTCCACCTCCGCGCCGGACTGCTTTGCAATATAGCCATAGCCGCTGTTTACAAATCCAAGGTCTACCTCTCCCTTCAGTACCGCCTCCATAATGGATGCCTGGGAATCCAGGTAAATAAACTCTACGTCCTTTTCAATGTCAAGCCCAGCCTCCCGCAGCCAGCCCTTCATTACCATATGTCCGGTTTCCATACGGAAGCAGCCGATCTTTTTTCCTTTGAAATCCTCAGCCTCTTTAAAAGTATCTTTATTCTCAGCCTTCACAATGGCTTCGCTTCCCTCGGAGATGGTGCCGCCAAAGACAACCACATCTGTTCCCTGGGAAACAAAGCTGCAGCTTGGGATCACACCGTAAGGCAGCACATCAAGCTTTCCTGTGCTCACCGCTGTAAGCCCCTCCGGCAGAGAGGATACCTTCTCAAAGTTCACCTCCAAGCCCTCTTCCTCATAGTAGCCCAGCTCATTAGCCAGGATCACGCAGGCTGTCTTAATATCCGTTCCAAGCATTGCCACATTCAGTGTTTCCATCTCTTCGGCTGCAAAAGCCTCCCCTGCAAAGCCACTCATCGCTGCGACTGCAAAAAATACCCCTGCCAAAACCCCTAATCTTTTTTTCATCTGAAACCGCTCCTCCTTCTCGAATTTTATTAGATAATGTCTAATAGATATATTCTATATATAATATAAATCCAAATTTATTGCAAGTCCCTGGTTCCAATCCGCAAAATAAATACAAAAAAACCATAAAAAATACAAAAAGCGCTTCCTGATTTCCAAATCCGGAAAATCAGGAAGCGCTCTACGGCTCACCTATTTTTTATTTCGCCTGCACTGTTTTATTTGTGTGGATCTCAAGAATATTCATCTTGATCAGAGCCGGGCGCAGGGCATTATAGATAAATGCAACCAGGATGACTGACACCACCGCATTGATGAAGGTAGCGACTGCGCTCATCTTTGCCAGCGCATCAGCCAGCTCCTGCGGCTGTCCCAGCACATACCGCTTATAAAAATATCCCACAATCGGATCCGCAACCACATTAAACGCAAGTCCTGCTATGGAGGAAATTACGCTCCACTTAAGTACATATGCCTTGTCTGTACTTTCGTTGATCTTTGCGATCCTATGGGCCACCAGACCTGTGATCAGACCAATGCAAAGCTTCAGAACAAAGGTTTTCGGAGCCCCGGTGATATAAACCGGATCCATAATATCTGCAATCGTCATTCCGATGGACCCCGCCAGTCCGCCGTACCAGCCGCCCAGAAGCAATGCTCCCAAAACGCAGAATGCGTTTCCAATATGAAGAGACGTTGCATCTCCGCCCGGAACCGGGATCTTAATCTGTAAAAATGTAAAAGATACATAGCAGAGCGCTGCCAAAAGCGCTGTCTCCGCAAGCTTCAAAATAGTGCTGTTCTGTTTGTTCATATAAAACCACTGCCTTTCCTTAATCTCAGGCATATCATACTCACAGACTGTCATTTTTTCAATGTCCAATTCCAACTATTTTTCGGGGGACAGTTCCTTCATCAGGATATATCGCTCCAATCCCCCGTAGCACAACACCTTCTTTTGAATGGTAAAACCGTTATTCTGCATATTATGAAGGCTGAACTGGTTGTCCGGATGGATGGTACAGAGCAGATACCGGTACTTTTCCCGGTCGATCTGTTTTTCCACCTCCTGATAAAGCCTGCTTTGCAGATGATGCCCCCGATATTTCACCGCCACTGCTGCTGTATCCATGATCATCACCCTGGAAAGCTTCTCCTCGTCAAAACCCAGCCTGATCCCCAGATTTTCCTCTCTGTCAGGCCTCTTTGCCAGGAAAAAGCCGGCAAGCTCCCCGCCTTCCGCCTCTGCCACCAGTATAAACCCGTTGTCTTCCAGGTGGTTTCTCACATATTTCTCATCATCGCTCACAAACCACTGAGCATGAACGAGGGAAGCTTTCGCTTCCCTCATAATGTCCATAATCTGTTCCACATCTTCGGATGTGGCTCTTCTGATCAAAAACTCCATATTATTCTTCAATGATCTCGTCCGTATCTCCGGTTTCCTCTACGGGTTCCTCTGTGATATCTACGTTATCCTCTGTGTATGAATCATCGATAACAGGTTCCTCAACCGGTGTTTCTGCGATTCCTGCTGTTGCAGTATCGGCTGATTCATCATAGCTTTCGTAGGACTCACCGTACAGTTTCTCAAAGAATTTCATAGTATCGTTGTAAAGGGTGTATCTGTCATCCGGTGAAAGAAGCTCGCCCAGGATCGCTACGCCTTCTTCTAATTTTTCTTCTTCCGTCACATCGATACCGAAAATCTTTTTCAGGTCTTTTTCCAGCATGTTCAGCTCTACGGTAAGGTACTTCTCGTCACCTGTTGCCACATAGGAGCCAGTGCCATTTCCAAGGATTCCCAGGAACTCCTCCAGAACTGCATCCGTAAGCTTCTTTGCGTTCTCGCTGTCAAGCATGGTAACGTCACAGTATGCATCCTCGCCCATAACTTCCTGCAGAGCGGCTGTGTCGCCCTCGTACTCGCCCTTGCAGAAGGTCTTTGCTTTTTCAAACAGAGCCTTGGACTCTTCACCCAGGAAATCTGTACTCATTTCAGAAATATTAGTTTCTCCTTCTCCGCCTTCGCTGGTGCCATCGCCTGTAGCGTCCGGGATTTCATCGGAACCGGACTGCTGAACCTCTGCCTCACTTGCACCGGAGGTTTCTGCTAAAGTCGGATCCTCTGTGGAGCTTGCCACAACATCGTCTCCCAGCACGCTCTCATCCAGATCACTTACAATGCTGTCCGGGTCTTCCGTGTCATCGATAGCCTCTGCCTGTCCTGTTACGTTGTCATTTACGCGCTCCAGAGTCTCCTGCATTTCTGAGTAATCGTAATTCTGCTGTGCGATCTCCTGAAGGAGGTTTACGATGGTGTTGATCTGATCCTCTGAAATATAAACGCCATTGTTATCTGCAGCGTTAATTACGATGTTGTAAATCTCGTCGGCATTCTGTACATTGTCGGCAATGACCTGCATTTTCGCCTGGTTGATGACTGTGGTGGCGTCATTCTGTCCAACCTGGTCTGCCAGATTTCCTGTTACTACCATCTCTTCGGTAGCGATCTGTTTCTTTGTCTCGTCAAGCTTCTGTCCGCTGGCAGTTTCGTATGCCATCTGGATGCCGGTCAGCGCGCCTGTACCGGATACCTCAAAGGGGCATGCGGCAACGACTTCACAGTTGGTTACGCCGGAGGTGGAAAGGGTTGTTGCGATCATGTTGCAGGTAACCCAGTTCAGGTTCGCGGTGCGGACCTTGATGCCGCCGGAGGTGGTTGGTTTTACGTAGGCGCAGCTTACAGTACGTGTACCGATCTGCTCAAGGGGTACGTATGCGCTGAGGTGATCTCTCTCATCCTGATTGGTGATGGTGAGGATCTGTACTTCGCTGGAGCTTACCTTGAAGTATTTCAGCATGGTGTCCTTCTGGGCCTGGCTCAGGTCGGCGCCCAGGGTTACGACTTTCATGGAGTCTGCCATTGCCGGAACTGCGGATGCAAGGTTTCCGGCGAGCATGGATGCGCTGCAGAGCAGTGCGGCTAATAATTTTGCTTTTTTCATAACGATTCCTCCGTTTTTATTTTACTGTGTATAAATTACTTTTTGGGTTCGTTGGTTTATTATAGCATATTTTGGGGGGAGTTTGTAATTTTGATTGATTTTTTATATTTTTTTAATGGCGGAAGTTTTGCGAGGGGGCAATCTCGGAGTTGCGAAGGCCGAATGCCCCCTCGCGCTCCCCCTGTTGGCCCCGCCGTTGCCCCGCTGCTGACTTCCCCGTTGGTTCCGCTGTTGACTCCCCCGTTGGTCTCGCTGTTGGCTCCCCGTTGGCCTCGCCGTTGACTCCCCCCGTAGGCCCCGCTTTTGGCTCCCCGTTGATTCCGCTGTTGACTCCTCCGTTGGCCCGCTGTTGACCCCGTTGGTCCCCTGTTGACTCACCCCGTTGGCCCCGCTGTTGGCCCCGTTGTTGGCCCCGTTGTTGATTTCCCCGTTTGTTCCGCTGTTGACTCCCCTCTTGGCCCCGCTGTCGAACGGGAATTTTAGTAAAAATAAAGAACAGAGCTGGTGTGGGCAGCTCTGTTCTTTGTTGGTTAGGTTAGTTTGGGGTTAAGTCCAGGTTTGGATGGCTTGGGTGATCATGGACTTGCATTGGGCGACTTTGGGGAGGTCGGCTGGGGTGATGGGGGTGAGGGGTTTGCGGACCTCGCCTGGGTTTACTCCGTTTTGGCGGAGGATTTCCTTCATTACGGAGTATAGGTTTCCGTGGCAGGAGCACATCGCGTAGATGATGCGGTCAATGTCGTACTGGATGTTTTGGGCTTTTGGGAAATCGCCTGCTTCTATGGCGGCGTTTGCTGCCAGGAATAGTTCGGGCATTACGGCGTAGGTTCCGCCGATCCCGCCGTCGGCGCCCATGATCCTTCCGGCTACGAACTGCTCATCAGGGCCGTTGAATACTACGCTGTCCGGGCCTTTTACGTCTTTAAACAACTGGATGTCCTGGACGGGCATGGAGGAGTTTTTAACGCCAATTACTCTGGGGTTTTTTAGCATTTCTTTGTATAGGGATACGCTTAAGGCGACACCGGCGAGCTGGGGGATGTTGTAAATGATGAAGTCCGTGTTCGGGGCTGCTGCACTGATGTCATTCCAGTATTCCCGGATAGAATAGTCGGGAAGATGGAAGTAAATGGGCGGAATGGAAGCGATTGCATCCACGCCTAAGCTTTCTGCATGGGCAGCCAGCTCTGCGCTGTCTGCTGTGTTATTGCAGCCTACATGGGCGATCACTGTGATTTTTCCCTGGGCTTCTTTCATTACATTTTCCAGGATCGTTTTTCGTTCTTCCTTGCTCTGGTAGATGCACTCCCCGGAGGAACCGCCGACATATACGCCCTTTACACCTTTTTCGATCAGATATCTGGTTAAATCCCTGGTGCGTTTTGGGTTGACAGCTCCATCGTCCCCGTAGCAGGCATAAAACGCAGGGATGATTCCTTTATATTTTTCTAAATTTCTCATGGCTTCTCCTTATCTGGCTATTCGCCGATAATCTCGCTTACCTTTACCACACGGCCTTCATAGCGCGATTTTGTGCAGGCGTCTGCTGTAGCGATGGCAGCGCGCGCTGCTTCTCCAGTGAGAAGCGGACGGAACTCTTCGCTTGGTTCCATGCCGTGCATGATGTCGTTTAAGTATTTCATCTCTTTTACCATGATTCCGTGAAGCCATAGCGGAGGCTTTTTGTTGGGATTGCCGTACTGGATGGCTCCGTCCATCTCCGTGCTGTGATAGATTCTGGTACGGTCGTCGTCCTCTTCCTGGTTTTCGTGCAGCAGGAAATGCTCCGTTTCCCCGTTTACCCTCAGCGTACCGCCTGCATTCAGCATATCCAGCTTAATGGCACCTTTGGTACCCTGGATCAGCAGGTAATGCTCCGGCCATCTGAATGCAGAGCCCCATTCCAGAACCGCATAGCGATGATCGGAAAACTTCATATTAATAAAGATCATATCATCCTCATCGCCAAATGCCTCTCCCTGGTGCGTCACATTATCAGCATTCATAAAGACAGTTTCCGGCATTCCCCCCATGATAAACTGCACGCAGTCCAGCTCATGGATGTGATGGTAAAGATGTCCGCCGGATTTTTCCCGGATCTTTTTCCAGGAAATGGATGACTGTACATCCTCCCATCCGTTACGTGCGGAATGGCAGTATAAAACGTCACCGATCACACCATCCTTAATGAGCTGTTTTGCATGATGCACTCCATTAAAGAAATTCATAACATGGCCTGCCATAAAGGTGACATGTGCTTTCTCACATGCGCTTACCATCTCATCACAATCCTTATAGCTTAAGGCAATGGGCTTCTCGCAGAATACATGCTTTCCATGTGCTGCTGCTTTTATGACCGGCTCCTTGTGAAGGTAGTTAGGGGTAGCCACGATCACACAGTCTACGTCTTCTCTCTCAACAAGGGCATCCAGACTTTCTGCCGCGTCACATCCGATCTCATCTGCAACTTTTTTGCCGTTATCCGGATCATAAACAACCGTAATCACTGCGTCTTCATTTTCTTTCATAATACGTGCAAGCTCTGCGCCAAAATATCCTACACCTACAACACCATATCTTACCATTCTTATTTCTCCTTTTATAGATATCAAGTCTTCAGTTACTTTACAGATCCTTCTGTCAGACCGCCTGCGATCTTATTCTGGATCAGGCAGAAGAATATAATGGAAGGAATTACTACAATGACAGATGCCGCCATCATATCTCCCCAGTCCAGAATTTCCGCGCCGTTTAAAGATCTCAGCGCAACCGCAACGGTCATTTTGGAGGTATCGTTAATTAAGATCAGGGAATACAGAAATTCATTCCATGCGTTAATAAATGTATAAATCGCAGTTGCAACAATTCCCGGCGCTACCAGCGGAAGCACTACAGTTCCGAACACTCTGAGCTTATTTGCCCCATCGATCCTGGCTGCCTCCTCGATCCCAATAGGCACACTTTGGAAAAATCCCACCAGCATCCAGACTGCATAGGGAATACTGAAGGACAGATACACGACGATCAGGCCTATCCTTGTATTCACCAGCCCCATTTTTGCCATGATAATGGAGTATGGGATTGCCAGGAGAATCGGAGGGAAAATATATGTGGTAACGAGAAGCTTTGACATAATATTTCCAAATTTCGGAAAAAATCTCACGATTCCGTAAGCAGCCAGTGATGCGACGATAATTGCGATCACCGTGGTAACCAAAGCGATCAGAACGCTGTTTTTAATGTTGTTAATAAAGCCCAGGTCAAAAATTACGTGGCGGAAGTATTCCAGCGTAAAAGTTTTCGGCAGAAAGCCGGTAGGATTTCCCGTCAGCTCTCCTTTTCCCTTGATAGAGCAGAGAATGATCCAGATCAGAGGGAAAATTGCTACAATGGTCAAAAGGATCAAGTATACATGGCACAAAGCGCCCTGGATTTTTTTACCTTTACTTCTCATTTACTTATCCTCCTTCTCCCAACGGGCAATCACTGCAAAATACATCAGACAGATCAGGATCAGGAAAAGGAACAGCAATACGGTAACTGCTGACGATTTTCCCAAAAGCTTTGTTCCCCAGCCCATATCATATGCGTAAACCGGGACGGTCTGTGTGGATCCTGCCGGTCCTCCGCCTGTGATCAGGTAGATCAGGTCAAAATTGTTAAAGATCCATACGGTTCTCAAAACCACCAAAAGTCCTGTAACCACCTTGATGTGCGGGACCGTTATGTATAAGAAAGACTGCCAGCTTCTGGCTCCGTCAATCTCTGCTGCTTCATACTGATCCTGCGGTACTGTCTGCAGAGCAGCCAGCACATTGACCATGATCATCGGTGCGCCGAACCAGATGTTGATAAATACAAGCACCACAAATACCAGCCCTTTTTCTGTCAGGAAGGATGGGGGCATGTTGCAGATGCCCAGCTTCACCAGAATATTGGGAAGGAATCCATAAACACCGTTTAAGATCCACTGCCAGGAAAATGCGATGACAATGGATGGGAATGCCCATGGAATGATCAGCAGCGTCTTGTATACACCTTTAAGATGCTTTACTTTATTCAGCGCCAGCGCTGCCGTAAAGCCTATGAGAAGCTGTCCCAGGAGTGAAAAAATTGTCCATTTTACGGAATTAAAAAATGCGTTCCAGAAATTTTTATCAGATAATACGGATATGTAATTATCCAGACCAACAAATTTATACACAGGACGAATCAGGTTCTTGTTGGTAAAGCTGTAAAAAATGCTGGAGCAAATGGGGTAAATAAACAATGCCATCACTATGAGAATTGCCGGAAGGACAAACAGCCATCTTGTACGGTCTTTTTTACTCATTTTCTTTTACCGTCCTTTCCAAATCAGCAGCCAATACGTATTGCGGGCAGACAAAAGGCTGCCACTACGAACGTGAACGACTGGCAGCCTTATATCAATTTCCGGGCGCTGCGCAGCTACGGTTTATACCGCTATCCTTTGCTGCGCATACCCGCACCCACAGTTTCTACTGTGCTACTTCAAACAATGCGTTTAACTCATCTTCGGCTGCCTTCGCTGCGGTTTCCACGTCTGTTCCGTTTGTGATGATATCCTGGAACATTTTTTCAATGACATGCTGATTCGTCATAATACCTGCCTGGATGCTTGGTCCATGCTCGAAACCAATTGCTGTGCCGCCTGGGATCTGATCCGCGATAACGCTCTCTGCGTGCTCAAACTGCTGGATGATCTCATTGTCTCTGTATGCGTCGGTATCAGAAATTCCTTTTAATGCCGGAAGCATACCTACCGGTGTTGCATGAAGGAATTCTACATAAGTATCCTCCTCATATAAGGTCTTGATAAACTCTTTGCAGATTTCCGGATGCTCTGAGTTTTTCCAGATAACCATTGGCTGGTTGGAGGTGGTGATTCCATTCTGCTCGTCACCCTCGTTGATGGTCGGGATCGGATAGCAGTCCACATACTCAAGTAAATCCGGAGAGTTTGCCTGTACACCGGAAATCTGGAATCCGGAGTTAAAATCAAATGCTGTCTTGCCCTGATAGTAAAGGGTTGCCTGATCAAGAACATTGTAGTTTACGGAATCCTTTGGCGAGCAGTCATTGTAGACCTTCAGCCAGTAGTTGATACCCTCCAGTGCCAGATCGCTTGTAAGATTTGCCTTCAGGTCGTCGGTCAAAAGGCTTCCGCCGCCGCTCTTCACGTAGAAGTTCAGGAAGTTGGTCGCCTGGAAATCTGTAGTTCCGCAGGGGAAGGAAAGTCCGTAAACACCATCCTTTGTAAGGGTTTTCGCCGCCTCATAAAGCTCATCCCATGTCTTTGGAACCTCCAGATTGTTTTCTTCCAACAGGTCCTTCCGGATCCACATAACCATTGCGTGGGAATACAACGGAATTGCATAATTGTTATCGTCTACCGAACACTCATTTAACGCGCTTTCATTAAACTTATCGCGTCCGATGTCGTCAATCAGGTCATTGATCGGAATCAATGCGTCTGCGCTGATCATCTCTGCAACCTGTCCAACCAGTGCGGTACTCATATCCGGTACATTTCCTGATGCAAGTCCTGTCGTCCATTTTGTATAAAAATCATTCCAGGAAAATGTCTCAATCTTAATATTTACCTTTGGGTGCTCTTCCATAAAGGCATCAGCAGCCTTCTGGATCGTTTCCAGACGCGGACCCTGGGTAAAGGAATGCCAGAATGTTATATCGCCTTCCAGTTCGCTTGCCTCTTCTGCCATAACCACAGAAGGACCGCATAACGGAAGCATAGAACCAACGAGCATCGTACTTGCTAACAGCATTGCTAACTTTTTCTTCATATAAGACTCCTTTCTTTCCACGTTACATTGTCATGTGTACGTTGCGGAAACAATTTGGATCGTGCCGGCATATTCTCCATAATTGCTCCCGTCATTTTGTTTGTTGTAATGTTATTATACGAATGTTTTTTGTGCAATTCAACGAAGCAAAAACGCATTAATAGCATAATACGCTTGTTTTTTAAGTTTAATCTGCTTGTGATATTATTAACATTATATTTCTATTCACAGAGTGAACATGCACCGTTTCCTTTATCTGTATAAAAAAGCACACAAAAATAGGATGTCTGCTTTATGAAATATGTGCAAACATCCCTTGCAAATATAATGCCCCGGTTGTTAAATTGCAAATATAATAACGAGAAAAAGCATCAATTTTCTGTAAAACAGGCGCATGAATAGCACAATACGCTTACCATCCGTTCATTCCCTCGCCGCTTTCCGGTACTGGTTAGGGGTATAACCAAAGTACCTTTTAAATTCACGGATAAAATAGTTTGGATCCTCATAGCCAACGCTGTAGGCAATGTCGCTTACATTATCGTCACTTACCAGAAGGCGTCTTGCCGCATTTGTCATGCGTATCTCTTTAATATAGATCATAGGTGATTTGCCAAGCTGTTCTTTAAACAGATGGCTGAAACGCTGTTTGCTCAGCTCTGCCATCTGCGACATACTTTCCGGTGTATATTTTTCCGTAGGATGTAAAGTAACATAATCAACCACCACCTGAATGCGCGGATCAATCTTACTGTCTGATTTTTTTATTCTATGCTTCAGTTTTTCCAGCGTATACTCCTCATGGGTTTTTAATCCTTCCCGAACCTGAGCGGACTCCTGAAACGCCCGCTCGATCAGACTGCCGATCAGCACTTCCAGGTATCCCCGCACAAAATACATTCTCCCACGATTGCTGCTTCTTACCCATCCGTCGATCAGTTCAAAATACTTTTCTTCTCCCTTCGCTTCCATAACACGGGGCATCCCGTAATAATCCGCCAGAAAATCTACTCCTTCAAAATATACGGATGTTGTAAAACGAATGCTGCTGAATACCAGATTGTCCGTATTGGCATAGCAGGACATACGGCATCCTCTGGGAATATAGACGATCTGGTTTTTTTCCACTACTACTTCTTCCTTATCAATAAAAAAAGTTCCGGAGCCCGATACAATATAGCGCAGCATATTATACGGCACCACGCTTTCCGGATACACCCATGTCTTTCCAAATGAATATGTGTCAATATATAAGAAATTGAATCTTACATTATCAATTCCGTTTTCCATACCTCTCCTCCCTGACCGCCGGACGCTATGCCCGGTTACTCACAGACACGACTTATCGAATAGTTAAAAATATTCTATACCTAATGCCTTATTTTTTCAACGGATAGCACTGGTTCTCAGCCGTATTATGCTATTATTCATTTTCCAGCCCATATTTTATATCCCGATTTTTTTCTATAATCATACTAATAACAACCGACCATGAAATCATGGCTAATGTTTTGCTGGAGACTTTACAGGCAAATGGGATTTCGATATAATAAGAATTAACAAAAATTGGTTTTCGGCTTCCTTTTTAACTCTAAAATGACACCATACAGGAGGAAAACGTTATGATTTTCGATTCCATCAAGAACAAAGACAATTACAAAGAAAGTGCACTGCTGTACCAGGCATTGAATTACCTGGCGGAGCTGACACCTGAGACGGCGCCCACTGCTACCGTAGAGCTGATTCCCGGCGTTCTTTTCTGCAACCCGGTATCCTTTACCTCAAAGCCGGAATCCGAGTGCATTTACGAGGCTCACAGAAAATACGCAGACCTCCACTATATCCTGGAGGGCGTAGAGGGTATCGCTACTGCTGACACAGACAGCCTGGAAGTACATACCCCTTATTCCGAAGAGAAGGATATTCTGTTTCTTAACGGCCCGGAGGATGGACGGTACTATTTAAAGGCAGGTCAGTTTATGGTCTGCTATCCAAACGATGCCCACAAGGTTGCCATGTGCCAGGATACGCCTGCCCCGATCAAAAAAATCGTATTTAAAATAGCTGTCAGCTAATGCGGCACAGCCAATATAAACGCAACGGCCATAAGATATCCTCTATCCTATGGCCGTCTTTTTATGCAATAGAAAAGCCTGTTACTTTAATACCTGTTCCAGCACATCCTGCACCTTTTTCACAGGAATAATGGTAAGCTTTTCTTTCACCTCATCCGCTACATCCTTCAGGTCTTCCCGGTTATCCCAGGGTATGAAAACCCGCTTCACGCCTGCCCGCTGGGCAGCCATCAGCTTCTCCGGCAGACCGCCGATCGGCATTACGCCGCCCCTTAAGGATACCTCTCCCGTCATGGCGATCTCAGGGGAAGCACACTTTCCTGTCACCAGAGAGGACAGCGCTGTCACCAGCGTGATCCCCGCAGAAGGGCCGTCCTTCGGCACCGCGCCGGAGGGCACATGGATGTGCAGGTCATTTTTCTCAAATTTCTCTGCACAGTCCGGATACAGGGACTTCACAAGGGTAATGGCTATCTGGGCAGATTCCTTCATCACATCTCCCAATTGTCCCGTGATCAGGACTTTTCCGCTTCCTTTTGTAAACGAAGTTTCAATAAACAGGATCTCTCCGCCAGCCATAGTCCACGCCAGACCTGTCACCACGCCGGCCTGCGGCTCCTCCAGAATTCTTTCATGACGGATGCCGTTGCTTCCAAGGAATTCCGGAACCCGTTTTTCACTGACCGTAATACTTTTCTGCTCTCCCTTTACCAGCTTTACCGCCGCATAACGGCACAGCACGTCCATCTGCTTTTTCAGGCCCCGGACTCCCGCCTCGGCTGTATATTCTTCTATAATGCGTGCGATCGCCTCATCTGTTACCCTGAGATTCTGGGCTTTGATTCCCATGCTCTTCATTGCTTTTGGCAGAAGATGGCGTCTGGCAATATGAAACTTCTCAATGGCAGTATATCCCGGAAACTGGATTACCTCCATCCTGTTCAGAAGCGGCTCCGGAATAGTATCCGTGGTGTTTGCCGTGCACACAAAAAGCACGTTTGACAGATCATAGGGAACATTCATGTAATGGTCTGTAAAGCTGTTGTTCTGCTCCGGGTCAAGCACCTCCAGAAGTGCGCTTGACGGGTCGCCTCCGTAGTCCTTTGTCAGCTTATCCACCTCATCCAGCACCACCACCGGATTCTGCGCGCCGCAGCGCTTCATTCCTTCCATGATCCTGCCCGGCATAGCTCCCACATACGTTCTTCTGTGACCTCTGATCTCCGCTTCGTCACGGACACCGCCCAGGCTGACCCGAACATATTTCCGGTGCAGCGCTCTTGCAATGCTCTGACCGATACTTGTCTTTCCTGTTCCCGGCGCTCCCACGAACAGCAGGATCGAACCGGATTGCTGCTTATTTAACGCCATCACTGCAAGCTGCTGGATAATTCGTTCCTTTACCTTTTTCAATCCGTAATGATCCTCATCCAGGATTTCCTCCGCTTCCTTCAGATCGATCTCAGGCGTCTCCTCATTTTTCCAGGAAAGGGTGGTGATAAAGTCCAGATAATCGTACAGCATTCCGTATTCATGGCTGTCCTTGCCCTCCTGCTTCATACGGTTCAATACCTTTTCCGCTTCCTTACGGGCTTCCTCGTTCATCCCGGCTTCCTGGATCTTTTTCTCAAACCGCCGCACATCGGAAATGTTTTCCGGGTGCATATCGTCAAGCTGCTGCTGCAAAAACTCAATCTGCTTTTTCAGGGCTGACTCTCTGTAAAGCTGCTCATTGGAGCTTTTCTGTGCTGTCTCAGCCTCCTCACTTACACGGAAAATCTCCATCAGCTCATAGAAAGCCTGCTCCAGCATATCGCATCGCTCTCTTCTGGAATCCGTGGAAAGAAGGCTGTATTTTTCCTCCCAGGAAATATTCATATACCCGGAAAGGGCGCAGGCTGCTTCAGCAAAGCTTTTCCAGTGATAGATCATGCTTCTTGCCCAGATTCCCCACTGGAATCCCTTCGCAAAATCCATCAGTTCTTTTTTTATCTTATCAAAGCGCTCCTTTTCCTCCTGAGCCGGAATGTCATCTGTTTCCGGAAAGCGCTCGGCGTCCGCCGTAAAGCCACCGTCAGAGGACCGCACATCAGAAATCTTCACTCTCTCCGTGGCAGTGATCTTTACGCTGCCCTCCTCGTCAATACTCTCTATTTTTCCGGCAACGCCGATTGGATAAATGTCTTCAGGAGTGATCTCTTCCTGCGCTTTCCCGGTCTTCAGCATCACAAATAATATGTCTTCCCCTATGTTTTCCGGTGCAATTTTATCCTTAGGAAACATATCCTGTTTAAAGAAGAAGGTCACGCCTGGCAGTACCAGCAGGTCATAAATCGGTATGGTTATCATTTATGTTTCCTCCTTGTCGCATTTTATCAGCACTCTTTTTTATCGAGTGCTAATCTATGTTTAAACAAAATGGCGAACCCGACAGAATTCGCCATTTCAGTTATTCTTTTATATTCTATCACGAAATCAGGATTTTGCAAGTCCCCTGGAAAAATAATTGTGTAGATTCTGTGTCCTTTATCCACGAATTGCCCAACGCATTTTTGTGGAGCGTGCCCGGCTGTTCCGGTTGCACTCCTCTGCTGAGGGACGGATCACATCTGTGGATATCTCACTGTAAATGCCCTCCTTGCAAAACTGCTTAAAGGATTTTTTTACAAGCCTGTCCTCCCCGGAGTGGAAAGTCAGAATTGCCACCCTGCCGCCCGGTGCCAAAACATCCGGAAGCTTTTCCAGAAATTGGTACAGCACCTCAAACTCATTATTCACATCAATGCGCAGCGCCTGGAATGTTCTGGCGCAGGACTTTTTCACCGCTTCCCTGCGCTCAGCCTCCGGAATAAAGCGCAGCGCCCGCTCGATCACGTTTTTCAGGTCCGTGGTTGTGGCGATCTCTCCGCCTTTTCTCAGCCGGGACATGATCTCTCTGGTGATTTCCTCCGCATATGGCTCATCGGAGTTTTCAATGAGCATTCCCTGCAGTTCCTCCTTTGTCATTTCCTTCAGCCGCTGCGCTGCACTGACTCCCTTCCGGGGATTCATCCGCAGGTCGAGCGGTCCTTCTGTCTTATAGGAAAAGCCTCTGTCGGGATTGTCGATCTGCATGGAAGAAACCCCCAGATCTGCCAGCACAAAATCAAATTTTCCGGTCTCTTCACATACCTTATCGATATTTGCAAAGTTTTCCAGCTTTACCGTCAGGATCTCTTCCCCGAAGCCTTTGTCAGCCAGCCTCTTTTTTGTCTTTTCAGACTCAATTGGGTCTACGTCCAGCGCATAGATATGCCCCTTGCCTTCCAGACATTTCAGCATTTCCGTCGTATGGCCGCCATACCCCAGAGTGGCATCAAGCCCCTGCTGCCCCGGCTTTATCTGCAGAAAATCCAGAATCTCCCTGACACAGATAGAAATGTGCATTCCTGCCGGGGTGCCGCCTTTGCTGATCACCTTTGAGATGGTATCCGCGTATTTTTCCGGCTGCAGCTCCTTATATTTTTCTTTATAACTCCTGGGATGTGTTCCTGAATAACGGACCCGCCGTTTGTGCTTTCCTTCCTGATTTTCCATAGGATACTCCTTTCCCCTAAATGCGTCACGCTTCAAATGCCACCTGCTTTTTATATACTTTTATGAAATATACGATCTCTGCACAGCCCGTAATGCCCCACGAGAAAATATAGAGCAGATAAAGGGAAGGAATCGTCCTGAAATATGCAAAAACCGTACGTACCCAAATAATCCGGAACACACAGGAACCCATGATCACAACAATGGTAGGCACCACGCTTTTCCCAAGTGCTCTGGAAGCCGCAATGGTGCAATCCATAAATGCCGAAAAGCCATAAAAACGTCCCATCATGGTAAGACGATACATCCCTGCTGCAACCACAGCCGCCTCACTGGTAAACAACCCAAGAAACGTCTCGCCGAAGTTTGCCAGCAAAAATCCCAGAATGATTCCTACTCCAAAGGAATAACCCAGACTGACCAGATAGCTTCTTCTGACACGGTCTTTTTTCCTGGCCCCCAGATTCTGTCCCATAAAGCTTCCGCATGCCGTATAAAAAGCCATCATTACGCCGTACACAACAGCATCTGCATTCGCAGCCGCAGAATTCCCCGCCACCATAGTGGCACTGAAGGAATTTACGCCAACCTGGATAAACAGATTTGCAATCTGGAAAATCGCATTCTGGATCCCCGCCGGAACTCCGATCCGCAGAATGTCCTTTGCTTTATCTTTACTGATACGCAGGGAATGCAGACAAAGCCCGTAAGCCTCATTGCTCTTGAACAGCGCTCTTACAATCAAAAACGCAGAAATGTACTGGGAAATCACGCTGGCTGTCGCAACGCCCGCCACATCCATTTTACAGATGATCACAAAGAACAGGTTCAGCGCCACATTCACAACTCCTGCCAAAGACAGGTAATACAGGGGCCGCTTTGTTTCTCCCACAGCGCTGAAAACAGCATTGCCGAAATTATAAACCGCAAGGGCCGGCATTCCCAGAAAATACACCCGAATATAGAGAACAGCTCCATCCAGCAGTTCGGGCTTTGTGTTCAGAAGCTGCAGGATCCCCTTTGCAAAGCCGGAGCCTGCCAGCAGCAGTATCATGCCGCCGCAGGCGCTGAGCAGCAGCGCCGTATGAACGGTATCTGCAACCCCTTTTTTGTTTCTTGCTCCAAAATGCAGTGCCGTCAGCACGTTGATCCCCCCGGACAAGCCAATCAGGAAATCCGTAAAAATCGTCACAAATGTGGTTGTTGAGCCTACGGAGCCAAGGGCTGTTGCCCCTGCAAACCGTCCCACAACCGCAACATCCGCCATATTGAATAAGACCTGTAAAAGATTTGAAAGCATCAAAGGAATACTGAAAAACAGTATTTTTTTTCCCAATGAGCCTGTCGTCAGGTCCTGCTTCTCCTGCTGCATGTATCTAAAAATCCTCCCTCTTTCCCCCACGGAAATTTTATCCACAGCGAATTATACTATACTGTGCATAGAAAAACAAGGAAAGGATTTTTCATTTATCATGAACCGTTCTTTTTCCACAGTGACCAGCAGGCGTTTTCCCTGATACCACACAGGACAGATGATCCTGCTGATCTGTTCCGGGAGCCTTGGTCGGATTCTGAGCTTCCCATCTACCATACGAATCCCGGCAAAAGCAAACACAACGCACTGCCATATCCCGCCGATAGAAGCGGAATGGATTCCCTCATCCGAGCTTTTCATATTCGGGCCCAGATCAATGTCACAGGCTTTTCGGAAAAATTCATAAGCCTTTTCCCTCTCATTCAGGTCTGCGGCCAGAATACAGTGGGTGGACAGGGAAAGGGAGGAATCATGAAGTGTTTTCGCCTCATAGTAATCCCAGTTTGCTTTCTTTGCCTTCTCGTCAAACAGGTGCTCCAAAAGATAGAACAGGATCAGAATATCCGCCTGCTTGGAAACCTGGATGTGATTTAGCTGCTCCGCATTATAGTCCTTGTAGATTCCCAGAACATAATCCTGTGCCTTGTATTTTGACAGATCAATTTCCTTTAAGGACAGGTAGGTAGAATCCTGCGCCATCAGCCCGCTTTCATCCGGTCTGGGGAGATACATTCTTTTTTCCCTCTCCCGGATGCTCTGTAAAAGTCCCTGAAGGTGCAGCTTTTGCTCAAGCCGGTCATAGATCTCCGGTTGTTCTTTTGGCAGCGTAAGCAGCAATTCCTCTGCCTTTTTCATATTCCACCATGCCATATAATTGGTGTAGGCATTGTCATTTACATGCTCTTTATACTCATCCGGGCCGATCACATCATTAATATGAAGCTTTCCGTCCTCTCCCTCTTCCAGACGGCTGCACCAGAACCGGGCTGTATCCAGAATGATCTCATAGCCGTATTCCTCCATAAAGGACCTGTCTCCGGTCATTTCCCAGTATTGCCACACTCCGTATGCCACATCTGCTGTGATATGCTGCTCAATCTTTCCCGTCCAGATAGTCTGGGGAAGCCCTGTCACCAGGTCCGCATCCCCAAAGGCAGGCGTTACCTCTCCATCGGAAACCCAGGCGCTTTCCCACGGGAACTGCGCGCCCTCAAAGCCGCCCTCCCGCGCCTTTCTCCTTGCACCCTCCAGGGTGGAATAGCGGTATTTTTCCAGGCTCTTTGCCTTTTCCGGAAATGTAAAGGTAAAATAGGGAAGTACAAACTGGTCACAGTCCCAGAAGGTATGTCCTTTGTATCCCTCCCCGCTTAAGCCTTTGGCTCCGATACTCATGCGGTGATCATGGGCAGGAGTCATGATCGCCAGATGATACTGAGCGAAACGGATAGCAAGCTGGTCAAAGGCATCCCGGGATTCCAACAGGATTCCTTCCTCCTCCCACTCCTTTGCCCATACCCTGCTGCTCTCCCGGAACAGATCATCATAACCCAGCTTACGGGCTTCCTTCAAAAAGCAAAGGCTATGCGTCTGAAGCTCCCTGACATTTTTTCCGTCCAGTTCCAGATCCCTGCTGTGATGAACCCCAGACAGCTTTTCAAGCCGCAAAACACTTCCCTTCGGTATTACAATCTCGTACTCACAGAGCACCTGCCTCCTTTTCATCACCAGCACAGACGACGGCTCTGCCTCCACTCCATCCAGAAAAAATCTATGGCAGGATGCTGTCACGAAGGAAATGCCGCTTTCTGTTGTCTCTGCCGTGTACTGAAGGTAACAGTTTTCGTAAAAGCGCTTCTCCTGTTCCCGGAAATGCTGGGCGCCGCTGTTTGTCATCTGCCCGTTGATCCCGGAGCGGATCCGGACGCGGATATCCGCGGTAAGCGCCTGGATCGTTACCTTTTGCCCGATCAGAGGCAGACGTTTTCTCGATACGAATCTGGAAAAATGAAACCTGCAGGCTTCCCCTTCCGTTCCTTCCCAGCAAACTTCCCGGTTCAGCTCTCCGGTATACAAATCCAGACTTCTTTGGTACTCCCCGCATTTTCCAGTATCCAGAGAAAAGCGTTTTCCATTCAGGTAAAACTCCATTTCTGTTACATCCGCTGCATTTGGAATCTCCGTCACCTCAGAGGGATCACAGCAGTTAAAGGTTCCTGCTGCAAACAGTCCCCTCTTTTCTCCATAATAGCCTTCCTCCGTGGCAGATCGGAGACCCATATATCCGTTTCCCAGTGAAAGAACGGCTTCTGCTTTTCCCAGGCATTCCCGGTCAAATATCTCCTCGCCTACCACCCAAGCGTCCTTCCGGTCATAATACATCCCTGTTTTCATTCACCAACCACCTTCAATAAGTCAGAAAAAGTACTGAGATCGTATGTACCAAGTCCACAGGCAACGGCATCTCCGATTGCCGCAGAATCCATCTTTCCTCCTGCTGCCGCCTCAAGCCCTGCCTTTGCATCCTCCACTACCAGGCACTTCTCTGCTGGCAGACCCAGATACTGGGCAGCTTTCACAAACACCTCCGGGTCCGGCTTGGAATGGCTGATGTTATTGCCGTCCGAAATGGCGTCGAAAAATGTACCAAGTCCGATTCTTTCCAATATGAACCGAGCATTTTTGCTGGAAGAGCCGATTGCCAGACGGATTCCCTTTTCCCGCAGTCCGTTTAGGGTGTCCTTCACCTCTTCTGACAGGTCTTTTTCCGACATTTTTTTCAGAAGTTCTTTGTAAAGCTCATTTTTCTCTGTTGCAAAATCCTCTTTTTCCTGTTCTGTATAGCTGCGGTCACAGCGCTCCAGAATGATCTCCAGGCTTTCCATCCTGCTCACTCCACGGAGACGGTTGTTGATCTCCCGGTCAAAATAAATGCCCAGCTTATCTGCCAGTGCCTTCCATGCCTGATAGTGATATTCATCCGTATGGCAGATCACGCCGTCCAGGTCAAATATAATTCCTTCATATTTCATGGTAAAAGTTCTCCTTCTGTATTTTATAAGATCAGGGAAGACATTCCCCGTTTGATGCGATCACATCCCGGTACCAGTATCCGGAATCCTTAATGATTCTTTTCTGCGTGGGATAATCCACATAGATCAGCCCAAACCGCTCCTGATATCCATACGCCCACTCAAAATTGTCGATCAGGGACCAATGGAAATATGCTTTTACCGGAACCTCTGATACTGCCCTCTTAAGATTGCTCAGATACCTTTCCACATAAGCAATGCGGCAGCCGTCATGAACCTTTCCGTCTGCGGAGACAATATCGCCGTTTGACATTCCGTTTTCAGTGATCACCACAGGCTTTTGGTAACGTTCATACAGGAATTTCGGCATCCAGTAGAGAATTTCCGGTGTCACCGGGCTTTTGATGTGGGTATGAGGGAATCCCAGTGGCTCCGGCGTAAAGAACGGCTCGCCGTCCTTCCCGCACTCCACCATCCGTCCGTCGTAGATATTCTGCCCGATGAAATCTACCGGCTGGCTGATCAGCTCTATATCCTCTTTTGTGGCCGCAGGCAGAATGTCTTTGTATTTCTCCGCTACATTTTCCGGGTATTTTCCCAGGAATATGGGATCACTCCACCAGGTCATGCTCCACCACCATTCCTCCAGAGGCAGGATATCCGTAAGCATCTTTTTTGCAGCCTCCACATCCTTATGACTGTCTGTTTTGGGATAAGTAAACTTTCCTGCCGGGGCAAAGCCGATCTGCAGCGGCTGCTTTCCATATTTCCGCAGCTCCTTTACCGCCTGCCCGTGGGCCATTAATACATGATGCGCTGCCAGGAAAGCCTCTCGCATGGAGCAATTCAGCCCCGGCGCATGGTAATCCCCGTAATAGCCCAGCCCGATAAAGCATTGAGGTTCATTAAAGGTAATAAAATGTTTCACTCTGTCGGAAAAAGCCTGAGCCGCAATCCTGGCAAAATTTCCAAACCAGGAAACGCTTTCCGGGTTCATCCAGCCTCCTTTTTCCTGAAGGGTCTGGGGCAGATCCCAGTGATGAAGCGTGACAAACGGCTCAATCCCATGTCTCAGCAAGCAGTCAATGAGACGGTTATAGTAGTCGATTCCTTTTTGGTTTACTGCCCCTATACCCTCCGGCAGGATCCTGGACCAGCTTAAAGAAAAGCGGTATGCCTGTATCCCCATTTCCGCCATCAGCTCTACATCTTCCTCCATGAGATGGTACTGGTCACAGGCTGCTTTCCCATTGCTTCCATCCAGGATTTTCCCTTCTTTTTCGCAAAATACGTCCCAGACGGACACCCCTCTCCCGTCCTCATCGGCAGCGCCCTCTACCTGATAGGCGGAAGTTGCAGCTCCCCATATAAATGAATCTGGAAATTTCATAACATCATACTCCTTCTGCTTATTGTAGGTAAAAAAACAAAGGCATCTCCTTTTGTTTCCCAGACAGGAGATGCCTATAAATCCGATAAACCTGATCCAAAGGCTACCGGGTGTCAAGCCAGTGCAAATGCAAGGCTGTCCTGCAGAACGCAGGCTTTTCCATATACATGGATCTCGACCGGATGTCCGCTCTCCAGTGTGAAGCGGCATCCCTCCCGGTTTACCTCCACCTGTATGTGGCTGCCTTCGTAGATCAGCTTAAATCTGTATCCTTCCCACTGCTTCGGAAGAGCCGGGGCAAACCAGGCGCCGCTTTCCTTCAGACGGAAGCCGCCGAAGCCGTACACGATTGCCATATAGTTGCCGCCCATATTTGCCGTATGGATTCCATCCTTTGTGTTCTGATGGGTGTTATACAGATCAAGCTTTGCAGAATCTCCAAAATATTCATAAGCTTTGTCTGCCATTCCAAGCCTGGAGGCTACAATACTGTAAATACAGGTGGAAAGGGAGGAATCGTGCGTGGTCACCTTTTCATAGTAGGCAAAGGAGCGGCGAATGGTTTCCAGATCCTGCGCATCCTCAAAAATGAAGTGGGCCAGAACCGTATCCGCCTGCTTACATACCTGGTAGCGGTAGATATACATAGGATGATAGTGAAGCAGCAGGGGGAAGTTCTCCTTTGGCGTGTTTTCCAGATCCCACACTTCCTTTTTCAGGAAGGAATCGTCCTGTGGATTGATGCCCAATTCCTCGTCATAAGGAAGATACATCGCCTTTTCCGCCCTCTCAAATTCCTCTATCTCATCTTCTGTGAGATGGATCTTCTCTGCAACCTTGTCAAGCTTTCCTGCTTCCTTCAAAAGCCGGTACAGCTTCACGGCCCAATGGAGGTTATACTGGGCATTCAGGTTTGTATAATAGTTGTTGCTCACCAGGCAGGTATACTCATCTGGTCCGGTCACCTCATGGAGCTGGAAGGTTCCCTTATAATAGCATCCCAGATCCATCCACATACGCGCTGTCTCGAAAATGATCTCCGCACCCTTCTCTGCCATAAAGTCCAGATCCTTGGTGACCAGGTAATAGGACACTGTGGAGTAAGCAATGTCTCCGCTGATATGATACTGTGCAGAGCCTGCCGGGAAAAAGCCGGAGCATTCCTTGCCCATAATGGTTCGCCAGGGATAGGCCGCGCCCTTTTTGTGCCCCAGGATTTTTGCATTCTCTCTCGCCTCGTCCAGAATAGCGTACCGGTATTCCACCAGGTTTCTGGAAATCTCAGGGTTGGTCAGGGTGAAGAAGGGCTGCATATACATTTCCGTGTCCCAGAAATAATGGCCCTCGTAGCCTTCCCCGCTCAAGCCCTTTGCCGCAATATTACTGTGAGGATCCTTTCCCACAGACTGGATCAACTGATACTGGTTGTAGCGGACAGCCGCACAGAGGTGGTCATCGCCGTCAATTTCCAGTGCAGATGACTCCCAAAAACGGTCCAGGTATTCCTTCTGCTCCTGATAAAGCTGCTCCACAGGTACGGACACTGCCTGCTCCATCTCTTCCCGTGCTTTTGAAAAAAGTTCGTCATAACGCACAGAATCTGCAAAGATCATGTATTTGCGCAAGGTGATCCTTTCCCCTTTCTCAGCCAAAACCCTGAATTTCTGAACTGCACAGTGGTCCCTGATCACCGGCTCTGTCTCCTCTCCTCTGGAGATCACGTTTTTCACCGCCGTACATACCTGAAGTCCGGAGGAAGCCGTATTGGTAAACAGATAGGAAACACCTTCCTGCAGATCCGCGTGATCCGGGATCAAATGCTGGAAGCTCTCCCCCGCCACCCTGGGGTCATTGGGATTACAGTAATTCTTTACATTGCCCTGATGTACGGATTCCAGCTCCAATACACCCTCAAAATTTACCGGAGTTACCTGATAATCCATGAAAAACAGCGGCAGCCGGGTAAAGGACGCCATTCTCTTAATGACGATCTCTGCCTCTTTTCCCTCAGGAGAACGCCACAGTACCCTTCTCGCCGTATAGCCGGCCTGCATATCCAGCCAACGGCTGCTCTCAAGTACCGTTCCCTCAAACATGGAAAAGCTTTTCCCGTCAATGGTCAGGCGGATCGTCTGCCCATCAGCCACATTCAGCATAGTCTGCTTTTCCTCAGCCATGCCGCAGAGCTTTTCCGCCTGCTTCATCTCGGCAATATCATAAAAACCGTTAATATAAGAACCACGGATGGTATCATAGCCTTCGGGATACCCCTCCTCAAAATTGGAACGGACACCCAGATATCCATTTGCGTTGTGAAAAATAGTTTCGTTGACCAGAAGCTCTTCGTTGTCCAGCTTCAGGTCATCTATTTTGTAAAGCCATTTCTCGTTCAAAGTCTCATCCTCCAGCAGTTTTTATTTTACAGCGCCTGCAGCCACACCCTTGATGATATATTTCTGCGCGCATAAATAGAAGATCACAACCGGAATAATGGTCAGCATCAGACCTGCCATTGCCATATTCCACTGGATCGTAAACTGTCCGAAGAAGGAGAAGGTGGACAGCGGAATGGTACGGTTTGCCTTGCTGGAAAGAACCAGGGAAGGAAGCAGGTAGTCATTCCAGATCCAGATCACGTCCAGGATAATGACCGTCATGGTAGTGGGCTTCAGCATTGGAAATACGATTTTCCAGAACACGCCCAGCTTTGTGCAGCCGTCAATGGTAGCAGCCTCTTCCAGGGATACCGGTATGGATTTTACGAATCCATGATACAAAAAGACTGCCATACTTGCTCCGAAGCCGATGTACATATAGATCAGTCCTCCCATATTGTCCAGCATAGGAATATGGAGGGTATCGCGGATCCAGCCCATTTCCTGCATCAGAGGCATCATCAGGGTCTGGAAGGGAATCAGCATGGTTGCAACAAAAATATTGAAGATCACTGTGCTCAGCACATTGTTGGTACGCACCAGCATCCATGCGGTCATGGACGCAAGAATCACAATAAAGATAATCGATACCACCGTCACCAGCACGGAATTGCCAAGTGCATGGAGGAAGTTCATTTTCTTCATGGCTTTTTCGTAGTATTCAAAGCTGAAATGCTCCGGAAGCGCCAGGATGCTCTCATACAGCTCGGAACGATTTTTGAAGGAGTTTACAAACACAATATAAACAGGAAACAGCCAGCATATGGACAAAAGGATCACCAGAACATTGGCTGCAATACTTCTTGTCTTTTTCATTACATTTCAACCTCCCTCTTCTTTGTAATAGAAACCTGGAACAGTGTGATCACTGCAACCACCAGCAGGAACACGATAGCCTTTGCCTGCCCGTATCCGAAATTGCTCTGTGAAAAGATTTCATTATAAATATTCATGGCAAACATCTCCGTAGCATTGCTTGGGCCGCCTGCTGTGAGAGACAGGTTTACATCGAAGATCTTGAAGCAGTTGGATAAGGTCATGAAAAGACAGATGGTAAAGGATGGCATTAACAGCGGAAATTTGATTTTTGTCAAGGTCTGCCAGAAGCCTGCCCCGTCTACGGAAGCTGCCTCGATCACATCGTCCGGGATTGCCATGATACCGGTTATGTAAATGATCATGATATAACCAGCCATCTGCCAGGTGCTTACCACCACCAGCGCAACCATTGCCATGGTTGGATTCAAAAGCCAGTTGGACAAAAGCACGCTTTCGCTTCCCAGCGCCTCTCCGATATAGGAAAGCCCGTCACCCAGGATAAATTTCCAGATATAACCCAGGATCAGTCCACCAATCAGGTACGGCATAAAAAGCATTGCTCTTGCTACATTTCTGACCTTCAGCCTTGTAGTTACCATAAGTGCAAACGCAAGTCCCAGAACATTGATCAAAACAACTGCAAAAACAGTGAAGATCACCGTATGCCTTGCGGAAACCAGGAAACGGCTGTCAGAAAACAGACGGGTATAGTTGCGCATTCCCACGAAAACCTTTGGGTTCAGAGGAAGTCCGTCCCAGGAAAAAAATGAATATCCAACACCGATCAGAAATGGGATCACCACTACTGTCGCAAACACAAACAGCAGAGGACCTGTAAATAAGGCAAACCATCCCGCGTTTTTCCTTTTCTTATTCTTCATAACTCTCACCTTTCTATAGAAATAGCCCGGTCAGTCAAAGCGTTTAACTTCAGCTTCTCATGAGCCGGGCTATATTTTACCTATGCTTCATCCTTATCAGCAGGTTCTATTATTTTGCCTCGTTAGCCTGCGCCCAGGCTTCATCCAGTTTTTCCAGAAGAGCAGCACCGTCCATATCGGAGGTAAAGAATTCCTGCGCAACCGGAACCAGATATACATCAACGATGCTGGTTGGCCACAGATTCATTGGCCAGCTAATGGTCTTGCCTTCAGCAGCATACTCAGCTACCTGTGCAGAGATAGGATCAAGGCTCTCGCTCTCCATACCCTCAACTACAGGAAGGAAGCCGAACTGATTCATCAGATAGTCTGCACCTGTCTCAGAGGTATACAGCCATTCCAGGAAGTCCTTACCAGCCTGTTTCTCAGCGTCGCTTGCCTGGGAGTTTACATACCAGCCAGCCGGTACGCTGACAGCGATCTTATCATTTCCGCACAATGGAAGAGGCGCCATACCCATTTCGAAATCTACATCATAGTCCTCAAACATGCTGTAGCACCAGTTACCCTGATGGATAGCTGCTGTTTTGCCTGTAGCAAAATCACCGCACTCTTTATCGTAGTTCTCCTCTAACGGATTGTAAGAGTTATCACGGATTGCTTCATAGAATTTTGCAAATTCCTGGAACTCCGGTGTATCTGCCATCTTTACTTCACCTGCGTTCAGTTTTTCAATAAATTCGGCAGGATTTTCCTGAAGCGCAAACGGTGTATTGAGAATATGTCCGATCAGGAAATAGCTTTCCTGTGAAAGTCCGAAGCCGTTTACATCATTAGCAGCCTGATCCTGAAGCATTTTTACGAAGGAATCGTAATCGGTCACTTCCTCTGCATTGATCAGGTCTTTGTTATATACCATACCGAAGCCTTCCATGGTGTACGGAATTCCTACAACCTGTCCGTCAGCATTGGTATCAGCCATTCCTTCAGCAATTTTGTCAACAAAGCTTAAATCGCTTAAATCTTCCTCATAGTTTGCCATAGTTTCAGATTCGGAACCTGGAAGCAGGGAGAAAACGGTTGGTCCCTGGTTGTTTGCCATCTTTGTCTTTAACTGCTGCATGTAGTCGTCGCCTGTGGTTCCCCATACCTCGACCTCAACGCCAGTCTCTTCCTCATAGACTTCTGCAAGCTCTTCCAACTGGTCGATGATCTCAACCTTGGACTGGAATACAATGATCTTATCTGCTGCTTCTTCTGCATGAGCGGTTACTGCCATAGAAGAGGTCATGGATACTGCCATTGCGGTTGTCAGGATTACACTGATTGCTTTTTTGAAATTCATTTTTCGTCCTCCTTTTCGTTCGTTTTGTCAAACGTTATACTTAAATAATATACAAAGCAGGTCAAAATGTCAACGTGATTTTCGTCATTTCACCGGAAATGTTGCATTTTTGTTACTTTTAAACAGATTTATGCGCAAAAAAAGCCATGAAAAACAATCCCTTTCGGTGATTTTTTCCATGGCTTTTTACTATCGGTTTTATATTTTATAAATTTTTTACTATTTTTTTACTAAAACGCTCTTCCGATTTTTGATTTTTGCGGAGATGCGGAACATGCTGGCAGACTCTTTTCCCTTTAGCGCTTCCACCAGATACAAGGCTGCAAGATAGCCTCTCTCGTAATCCGGAACGGTAACTGTTGTCAGGCCAAACTCCTTTGCCCGCTCATTGTCATCAAAGCCTGTCACCGCAATGTCCTCCGGTACCCGGATGTTATCCTCACGGAATGCCTTGATCGCCCCGATCGCCATATTGTCGTTTGCGCATATGAGCACATCCGGCAGCACCTCTGTCAGCGCCAGGATCTTGGCAGCCGTATAGCCGCTTTTTTCCCGGTAATCCCCCAGGAAATAGTTCTTCTGCGGGAAATGGATATTATTCTTTTTTAAGGTATCCCGGAATGCCTGGTACCGCTCCAAGGTGTCCGTCGTCTTTTCAATACCGCTTAAAAAGGCAAATTTCCGATACCCCCGGTCTATAATATCCTGAACCATGTCGCACATGGCGTGGTAATTGTCCACGATCACGCTTTTTACATAGGGCGAATCCAGGATCCTGTCCAGTACCACAATGGGATAATGCTCATTGGCACAGCGGTTTACGGTGGCATCATCCAGGGATGCGTCCAGGATGATACAGCCGCTGCTCATATTATTGCGCATAAACTTCTCGCAGGACCGCTGAGTGCAGATCAGAAGATCATATTCCTTATCCTTCAGATAATCGTTGATCCCCTTCAGCACATTCAGGTAAAAGCTTCTGTCAAAATCGCTGAACACAAAGAGAATGGTCTTGTTTTCCTTTGTCTTCAGTATCTTTCCAGCTTCATTTGGCACATAGTGCATTTCCTCTGCCAAAGCCAGTATTTTCCTGCGGGTGTTCTCCCCCACATTTTTCTTTCCGTTCAAAACATTGGAAACGGTAGAAGGGGAAACTCCTGCTGCTTTGGCAATGTCTTTAATCCCCACCATAAAATCACGCTCTTTTCTTCGTTTTACCAATATTTTACTAAAATCCGTTCAATTTTACAAGTGGGCTTTCCACTCGCATTCCGTAATTTCCATATTGGTAAAGACCGCCTCAAAGGAAGAATCCTCCGGGCTGCAGGCGTAAATGCCAAATACGATTTTTCCCGCTCCCTCAAACATATGGCAGATCCGCATCTGTTTGAAATGAACTCCGTCCTCAGAACATTCCAGGCAGTAATCCGATTCCCTTCTGCTGAAGCGGTACCACATGGATTTGACAGAAGCGCTGATGTCTGTGGTGGCCCAATCGGAGTAGCCGTGATTGGTCGCCACGCTTCCCAGTCTCTGATATTCCTCGTTTTCGTACTCAATGGAAGCCTTCAGCCAGTTCTCACTGTCCAGATACATCACCACACCGCACTGGTCAAAACGGTGCTTGCTCTGAAATTCCGTTTTTACCACAAAGGAAAAATACTTTTCCTCTGTCTCCATCTGGAGCACAGGTGCATTGTCATTCCGGAAGCCGTAGTAGGTTCTCTGCCACAGGTCTGTCCCCGGTTCTGTGATGATGACGATCTTGTTATCCTCAATAGAGTATTCCTTTGGTTCCCTTGTCCATTTTAAATCCTTGAAGTTCATATCCATTCCCCCATTGTTTTTATTATTGTATTTGGGCTCATTTTACTATAGGGCGATTCCTGTGTCAAAACATATTTTTTGTTTTACACCCAGGGCTTTTCCGTATATAATAAAGCTAATAAGGCATTGGAAAAAGCCGCAAAACAAGAAGGAGGGAACCGCATATGAAAAAAGAGCTATTGATCTTAACGGCAGCGGCAGGTATGGTTGTCCTGACCGCAACACCCGTCCGTGCAGAAGAAGCTTCCTACACCATAGGAATCTGCCAGTTTGAACAGCATAATGCCCTGGAGGAGGCGAGCCTTGGATTTAAGGATGCCCTTGTGGAGGCGCTGGGCGATCAGGTAACCTTTTACGAGCAGAATGCTCAGGGAGATCATACAACCTGCACGTCCATTATCACGGACTTTGTGGCAAGGGATACGGATCTGATCCTGGCAAATTCCACGGCTGCTCTCCAGGCTGCCGCTACCGCTACCACGGAGATCCCCATTCTTGGAACCTCGGTCACCGAATATGCCGCAGCTCTGCAGTTGGATGATTTTGACGGAACCGTGGGAAGAAATATTTCCGGTGTCTCTGACCTGGCTCCCCTTGACGAACAGGCTGCCATGATCCATGAATTATTCCCGGAGGCGCAAAATGTGGGGCTTCTCTACTGTTCTGCGGAGCCTAATTCCCAATACCAGGCAGATGTGATACAGGCTGAGCTGGAAGCGCTTGGCTATTCCTGCAAGGCATATACCTTTTCCGATTCCAATGATATTTCCTCCGTTACTATGACAGCATCCTCAAAATGCGATGTGATCTATGTACCTACGGATAACACGGCTGCCGCAAATGCAGAACTGATCGCCAATATCTGCATCCCGGAGGGCATCCCTGTCATAACCGGAGAAGAAAGCACCTGCAGACTGTGCGGCGCAGTAACCCTTTCCCCGAATTACTACGACATCGGCTATCATACCGGAGAAATGGCGGTAAGGATCCTGGCTGATGGAGAGGATATTACCACCATGCCGATAGAATTCTCAGAAGATTTCACAAATCATTATAACGAAGAAATCTGCAGCGAGCTGGGGATTGAAGTTCCTGACGATTATTCTCCCCTGTAAACAATTAACGCCCCACCGTCACGGTGGGGCGCAAATCATCTGCAGGCCCGTTTCATTTTTTCTTTATTTTCATACATACAGTTGTCCGCCCTCTGAAACAGGGATTCAGCCGTGTCCTCCTGCCGTTGTACGGCATACCCTGCCGCAATCTGCAGCGAAATCCCTTTCTCTCCCGTTTCATTTTTAATCTGCTCCTGCAAAGCTGCTACGGCATTTGCTGTCTGTTCCTCAGAACAGCTCCTGCAGATTACCAGAAACTCATCGCCTCCGATCCGGTAGCATTTTCCCTGCTGTCCAAAACTCTTTTTTATGTATTCTGCCGCTGTAATGATCAGCCGGTCCCCGCTCCTATGACCGTACCGGTCATTGATCTGCTTCAGATTATTTATATCCAGGATAATTTAGGCACATCCCTCTTCCAAAGGCTTCCGCTCCTCTTCCATGTACGCGGTTCTGTTCAAAAGCCCTGTCATAAGGTCCGTATAGGCCAACCGCTTATACGCCAGAGTGTTGGCGTTCTCCTCTACCTGTCCCCATACCTTTATAAGCACCGCCACGATCAGACACAGACAAAACAGGAAGATTCCGATACAATACATTACGGCATACTGCGATGTGGGATCGATATAAAACCAGACGAATGCCAGCACGCTGAAAACACTCAGCAGCACAAAACCCTGCACGATTTTCAATATCTCTGGCCGTCTCTGCTTCTCTAATTTCTTAAACGCTTCTTTCAGCACGATCCCGATTCCCAGTACACATCCGAAGTGTACCAGAAAAAGAAGATAATATCCCAGGATCACAGGATGAATAAAATCAATCAGATAAACAGCTGCCATAACAAAGAACAGGTTGCACAGAAATACCAGATTTCGTTTTCCATCCAGCATAAAATTGATAAATTTCAACAAAAGCGCCGGCATGAACATAAAGGAGACAAAGGATATGAGTGAAACAATGGCTGTTTTATCCGTCACAAACAGCAGTAACGCCGAATCTGTCACGACCCATATTCCTGCCGCAAAAATGAATCCGCAAAGGCTCAGCAAGTTCATTTCCATATCCTTCACAGCGCTTTTTCTGAAGAAACGAGCTGCTACCAGAGCTGTCGCTCCCAACAGGAGCATAAAAATCCCGAAGACCAGTGCATACATATTGTTCCAAAAAAGCTTCTGCCATATTTCGTTTTCGCTTCCCAGGTATGCCTTTATGCTCAGGTTCTTTGCTCTGTTGTCCGGGTTCATGACCCGGATCACCATGTTCTGTCCGGCACAATCCTCAGGAAGCCTGATAATATGCTGGCTTCCTCCATTCATTCCATAAATATCGGAATAATCATAAAGGACCACCCCGTCCAAATAAATCCGGAATTCCTCCAGATATGTTTTCATACAGAGCCATTCATCCTCTTCGGCATCCTCTCTGATCCTATAGCGGTATTCCAAAACGCTTCCATCCTCCGCCAGGTATTTTTCCCATACCTGATGGATTTCCACAAGACCATCCCTCTTCTGGTTTTCTACAGAGGAAGGCACGGCAAAGCCCTTGACTGCTGCAAGAACTCCCAAAACAGCCAGAAGGATCCAGCACGACCTTTTTACGATTATAAGAATACGTTTATTCATATATGCCCTCGTGTTTTGATTTATTTGTTATTAATGTACATCTATTTTTCCTATTGCCCCTTCAAATTTCGGTCTGTTATCCGCTGACCATATGGTGTGGGCAATCACCTTGCACCTCCGTTTTTGTCCCTTTACATTCAAAAGATATATCGCTTCTATCTCAGGCTCCCCCGGGGTTGTGTTCTTTAACCTTTCCAGCAGATCCTCATAGTCACCGCCAGAAAATACCTGTTCTCCCGGCCACTCTTCTCCTGGATTCGGTATGGTCTCCGGCACGCCCAGTTGCTCCGCACCCCAGCGGGAAAGTATCATCATCCGGGGGACCTCAGTATATTCAAACTGAATCTCCCGGGAAACCCTTGCAAAAAACTGGTTCTTTATACACTCATGCTCCAGCAGGCGCACAGTTCTTTTGGATGTCTCCATATTTCCCGTTTCCAGCATATGGCTGACCGTATCAAGGATTTCCGTTTCCGAGTCACCCGCAGAGCTATCCATTCCGTTTTCCAAAGTTCCTGACAACTCCTGCAGGCACTCCAACAGCAGCGGATTAAACGCTCCGCACTCACCATTCAGGATCATCTGCACGGCTTTTTCATGTGGATAGGCATCCTTGTAAACACGCCAGCTCGTCAGCGCATCGTAAACATCCGCCATGGCTACCACCTGCGCTGCAATGGGTATTTCCTCTCCTTTTAAGCCATCCGGATACCCTCTGCCGTCATACCGCTCATGATGCCACCGGCAGATCTGGTAGCCGGTCTGGATCAACGGCTCATTTTTCCGCATGGGAATGTCATATAAAATCCTTGCCCCTTCCTCAGAGTGAGTTTTCATGATTTCAAACTCCTCTTTGGTAAGGCGTCCCGGTTTATTCAATATCTCCGAAGGTACGGAAATCTTTCCAATGTCGTGCAGAGCGGAAGCATTGCAGATCAGGGGAATATCCTGCTGGGAGATACCATATTTATCGGTCTTTTCCAAAAGCTTTTTCAGGAGAAGTTCTGTCAGTGTATGGATATGCAGTACATGAAGGCCGCTTTCCCCGTTTCGGAATTCCACCAGATTGGAAAGGATCTCGATCATGAGCCGGTTATCCTTTTCTCTTTGGTAAAACTGACTTGCCGCTATGTCTGACAATTCCTTCTGCTTTGCGTACAGTGTAATGGTACTGGCTACACGCCGTCGTACCGTTCTCTCATCAAAGGGTCTGGTGATATAATCCTGCACACCCAGATCAAAGGCCCTGTCCACATAGGTGGGGACGGTTTCCGCCGAAATCATGATAACAGGAATGCTCTGGATCCATCCGTTTTTATTCATGACTGCCAGCATTTCGAATCCATCCATCACAGGCATCACAATATCCAGCAGGATCAGGGAGATTTCGCTTTCCCTGTTCTGCAGGATAGCAGAAGCCTCCATTCCGTTTTCCGCTTCCAGAATCTCGTATTGATCCTCAAGGATATCCGATAAGAGCAGGCGGTTCATCTCTGAATCATCTACAATTAAAATCTTTCTTCGTTTATCCATATAACTCCCCTTCTGCCCATATATTTCTGCAAAAGCCAAAAAGACTGCATTTGAAAAAACTTTCAAACGCAGTCAGTCAATCATAGCCTTTTACCCTAGTACAAAATTGCATTAATTTTTGAGTAATATTTCTATGGAAAATATTTCTAATATATGGAATAATTAAAAGAAA